>CATZJG010000013.1:0-64633 GCA_958420355.1 uncultured Collinsella sp. | reverse complement strand
TGGACGGCACCGAGCCGTACGCTTGAACTTGGAAGGGGGAGGCCTCGCGGCCTCCCCCTTTTTTGCGTTTATGGGGCGTAAATGACTCTATTACACCAGACGATCTTATCGTTTTTGGTATTGAGCCTTTATTTAAAGAAGATAAATCGAATAACAAGGGCAACTGCTATGGCCACAATGATCAAAAGCAGGATTGTCAGTCGATGCTGCTTGCGTCGTTTACTTGATGAAACGAAGATTGATTTTCCCTGTTTTGGCGTTTCGAGATAGCGAGCCGAATGCGTCAAGGTTTGCTTTGGTCGAGGACCTCTTTGTTGATGAGTGGCGGATGCTTTCATCGGCTCATCACTAGCTGCGCTGTTTTTAGATAATGGTGCGTCTTTCAGATATACAGGGTCTCCCGAGGCGACGCCCATATGTTTACGCCCCGTTTGGGCATCCTCGAGTGTTTGATATCGATTTCTCGTCACATACTCGGGCTCCGGATCATTAATGGGCTCTTGCGAGATGTGGGGGCGATGGAACCGTGGCGGCTGCGTGGAAGTATCTTCCCCCTGCGTCGGCATAAACATTTTGTTCTGGTTTTGGTCGTCCATGATGCCCTTTAGCTCGTTACCAACAACGTGTACGCGCTCATTGTAAGCCCCTTGTTATTTGTAGCTGGGGACATACTCGGTATTTAAGCTCTGGTTCAAAGAACCTTAACCTTTCTAAAACCTAAGTCATACGCACTTAGATATGCTTATAGTACTGGACTCAAAAAACTTTATAGTCGATGTATATATGAGCACTGGGTGGGCATATATAAGAGCGTCAAAAGAAGTTCCAGTCACCTGGAAGATGACTCGGCAGTCCTATAAAGGAGTGGTAAACATGGCAAGCATGGTTCCTTATCGTTCGGTTTTTGGCGTTCGTCCCTCTGCAAGCTCGCTGTTCGATCTGTTTGATGATATGAGCGACCTAGCGAACAGCTCGATTGCCTCTAAGGCGTTCCCCGTTGACGTTGAGGATAAGGGCGATGGCTATGAGGTCAAGGCTTATCTGACCGGCGTCGCCAAGGACGATATCGATGTCGAGCTTAACGAGGGCCGTCTGTCCATTAGCGTGAATGTCGAGGAAGACGAGGAGAACGAGGGCAAGAACTTCCTGCAGAAGGAGTTCAGCTCGTACAGCGCGACGCGTGGCGTGTATCTTAAGGACGCTTCGAGCGAGGGCCTCTCGGCTAAGTACGCTGACGGCATCCTGACCGTTACGGTTCCCAAGATCGTCGAGAAGAAGAACGTTACGAAGATCTCCATCGAATAACTTCGTTGGTGTTCTTCGCTATTAAAAGACAACAAAAGGGGCTGGGAAGCGATTCCCGGCCCCTTTTGCTGTTTAGGACAGTCTATTGAATGGTTGCTGGCCGATACTGGCTTGCGGGGCGTATCGAGAGTTTTCGCGATCCTTGGAGAAGGGTGGCGGAGCTGCCGAGCTCGTCATCCAGGGTTGCGGCTAGAGCTTTGGCATAGCTTTTGACGGTAAGGCTCGGACGATTGTTATCTTGGCTGATATGCATGGCAATGAGCTGTTCGGTGCGATCTGTAACAAGTTCGCGCGCGGCTTCGGCGGCTTGGCTGTTGGAGAGGTGTCCCCTTGCAGACAGGATGCGCTCCTGAAGAAAGCGGGGATATTCTCCCTCGCGCAGCATGGTCACATCGTGGTTGCTTTCGAGCGCGAGGACTCGACAATCTTTGAGGGTGTTCATGGCTTGGCTCGATAGCTCTCCGGTGTCGGTGGCAAAGCCGATGGAATCATCGAGGGCGTCGAATCGATAACCGACTGGATTGATGACATCGTGTGATGTTGAGTAGGTTTGCACGTGGATGCCGGCAATGGATAGGGCGTCGCCGGGATCGAATTCCTCGACAGGCAGATGCGAAAGATTTTCTTTGTTCGAAAGAGTGCCCCTGCTGGCAAAGAGGGGGCCGTGCCAGTGCTTGCACCAGACATCGAGGCCCTTGATGTGATCGCTATGCTCATGAGTAATGAGAAGAGCCGAGACGTTGTCTGTCGAGAGCCCCAGTTCTGCCATGCGCTTTAATGTCTCGCGGCGAGACAGTCCGTCATCGACCATAATGAGCCCCTGCGGGCCCTCGATGAGTGCGCAGTTGCCTTTAGAGCCACTGCCGAGGATATGAAGGTGCAGACGAGACATAAGATTCCAAAGGATACAATGGGTGCGGACGAATAGAGGAGGAAGCGAATGCCAACGGTATCACAGCATTACGGACACCATGCCGTGCCCGGGGCAGTCGATGAGACCCGAACGAGGCAGCAGGCTGCTCCTGTCGTGCTCATGGTATCAGGCGGCGCGGACTCGACGGCACTGCTTCTTATGGCGTGCACATCAAAGCTGGATATCCAAGACGGACGCGGTGTTGCCCCCATTGCTCGCGAGCGCCTGCATGTGCTGCATGTAAACCATCATCTGCGCGGCAAGGCGTCCGATGGCGACGAGGCCTTTGTGCGTGAGCTCTGCGCGAAATATGGTTTACCGCTGTGCGTGGAGCACGCTTATTTTGATGGGGAGTCGGGCAATGTTGAGGCCGCGGCCCGCGAGGTGCGCTATGCCGCGGCGCGGAGGTATGTTCGCGAGCTCTGCGCCCAGACGGGGGCACCGCGAACGGCGGCTCGTATCTGCACCGCGCACACGTCTTCGGATCGCGCGGAAACGTTTTTGATGAACGCAATTAAGGGTTCAGGGCCCGCTGGCCTATCGAGCATTCCTCGCCGGAGGAATATTGTGGTGCGTCCCTTGCTCGGCCTAACTCATGGCGAGCTCGTGGGCTATCTACAGGTACATGGTCAGCCGTGGCGTGAAGACGAGAGCAATGAGGATATCTCGTATCTGCGAAACTACGTGCGCCATCGGGTGATGCCGGTGGTGGCGCAGCGCAACGCGAGCGTTTGCAAGACGATTGGCGCCGCCTGCGAGATCTTAGGCGATGAGGACGCGTTTTTGTCTCAGCTTTCGGCACAGGCGTTTCGAAGCTGCCTGCGTAAGGAGGCGGCGGGCGCGCTGGTGCTCGATGCCAGGCGCCTTGCTGCGGCCGAGGTGGTAATCGCGCGGCGTATCGTGCGACTGGCAATTAAGCGCATCGATCCGGACGCTCGTCCAGAGATGCGACATGTGGAGCGAGTCCTTTCCTGCGTTGCCGAGGGCGCCGGCTCGGTCACGCTTCCGGCGGGGATTGACGCACGCATTGAGTTTGGCATGCTGGCGTTTAAGGCGCCGGCGGCTCGCGAGGGCCTGGTCGCGGACTGGGTTACCGTACCCGGTCGTTTGCCGTTGGGCGGGGGACGTATGCTGGTCACAGAACCGATGGCCGTTGAGCCGGGATGCGATATCGTGCGCCGCGCCCGTGAACTTGCGGCTGCCGGGGAAGTGACAGCTTTGGTAGACGCGGCTGCCCTGGGTTTTGCCGACAGCGATAGTGAGCGGATCCTGGCGGGCTCGCGTGGCGAGATCCCTGCCGAGGCGCGATCGGCGCGCCTGTGGGTGGACGGTCCCGCACCGGGAGATGTGATGTGCCCGTTAGGGATGAGTGGTCGAAGCAAGAAAGTATCCGACTTGCTAGGTGAGGCTCGCATTCCCGTTTCCGAGCGCGCCGGAGTGCCCATGGTGAGGACGGCGCCGGGGGGTGCCGTGGTGTGGGTCGCCGGAGTTCGCGCGGACGAGCGTTTTAAGTGCACGGCCGCAACGCGCGTGGCATATCTGCTTCGTGTGGTCGATGCGGAATAGCGTCCTACGCCAGCTATTCTGTGCGGCGTTGACGGTATTCCCGCGCTGATGGTGCGCGGGCTGGAAAATATACCCCGTGCGCTGCTAGAATGTGTAGTTCGCGTCCATACGGCGGTGTGTGGGCGATAAGCACAAGAAAGGGTTGTCATGGCTTCTCAACATCCGGATATCGAGAAGGTTCTGTTCACGCAGGAGGATATCGACGGTATCGTCTCTCGTCTAGGCGAGCAGATTACTCGCGACTACGCGGGTAAGGATCTGGTGCTGATTGCGGTCCTGCGCGGCGCCGTGGTCTTTATGGGTGACCTGATGCGTAAGATCGAGCTGCCGACCAACATCGATTTCATGGCTGTTTCGAGCTATGGCGACGGTGTGAAGTCCTCGGGTATCGTGCGTATCATTAAGGACCTGGATATCGACATCCGCGGTCGCGACGTGCTGATCGTCGAGGACATTCTGGACTCGGGCCTGACGCTCAAGTATCTGATGAAGAACCTCGAGAGCCGCAAGCCCGCTTCTCTGGAGGTCGCCGCCTTCCTGTGGAAGGACGTTGAGGACCGCGTCTCGGCCATCACGCCCAAGTATGTTGGAACCCATTGCCCCGATGCCTTTGTGGTGGGCTACGGCCTCGACTATGCCGAGCGCTATCGCAACCTTCCGTATCTGGGCATTTTGAAACCGGAGGTTTATTCGTAAGATGCCCGACGACCGTAACGATAACAATTCCCAGACTCCCCGGGAGCCTAAGATCCCGGGGATGCCCGGAGGCAAGAAGCCCACGCGTACGGGCTGGCTGTATTTTCTTTTGGCTTGCGCGCTTCTGGGCTACGCCTTCTTTAACATGGGCTCCGGCTTTGCCAATTCCAGCAATACCGTTAAGCTCGCGACGAGCGAGATGGTGAGCGCCATCAAGCAGGATCGCGTCGAAGATCTGACCTATACGGTTCAAGACGGAAGCGTGACGGGTCATTACTGGAAGACGAAGAAGGACAAGGGCGATACGAGCGAGCTCAAGAGCTTCTCTTCGACCTATGTCGGCTCCGATTCGCTTGCCGAGCTCATGGCGGAGCACCCCGATACCAAGTACATCGTCAACACCAACGATCCCGATTTTTGGGGCGACTTGGCGATGAGTGTGCTTCCGACGATCGCCCTTATCGCCATCATGTTCTACTTTATGCGCCAGATGATGGGCGCCAACAACAGGAACATGCAGTTTGGCAAGACCAACGCCAAGACCAACGAGGCCACACGCCCCAAGGTCAAGTTTGAAGACGTTGCCGGCGTGGACGAGGCAGTCGAGGAGCTCGAGGAGATCCGTGACTTTTTGAGCGATCCGGATCGCTATCGCAAGCTGGGCGCCAAGATCCCGCGTGGCGTGTTGCTGGTTGGCCCTCCGGGCACCGGTAAAACGCTGCTGGCCAAGGCTGTTGCCGGCGAGGCGGGCGTGCCGTTCTTTAGCATCTCGGGTTCCGACTTTGTCGAGATGTTCGTAGGTGTCGGCGCCAGCCGTGTGCGTGACCTCTTTAAGGAGGCCAAGTCCCAGGCCCCGTCGATCATCTTCATCGATGAGATCGATGCCGTGGGACGTCAGCGCGGAGCTGGCTTGGGCGGCGGTCACGACGAGCGCGAGCAGACGCTCAACCAGCTGCTGGTCGAGATGGACGGCTTTGAGGAAAGCGAGTCGGTCATCCTGATCGCTGCGACCAACCGTCCTGACATCCTGGATCCGGCATTGCTGCGTCCCGGCCGTTTTGACCGTCAGGTTACGGTCGACCGTCCGGATGTGAAGGGCCGCGAGCAGATCTTGCGCGTGCATGCCGAGAACAAGCCGATGGACGAGGACGTTAAGTTTGAGAAGCTCGCCCAGATGACCGTTGGCTTTACTGGTGCCGATTTGGCGAACCTGCTCAACGAGTCTGCGTTGCTGGCCGCTCGCCGTCATCGTTCCGTGATCTCGATGGACGAGGTCGAGGAATCGATGGAGCGCGTGATTGCCGGACCGCAGCGCAAGGGTCGCGTGATGACCGAGGCCGAGCGCACCACGATTGCCTACCACGAGAGCGGTCACGCCCTGGTGGGTCACATCCTGGAGCACTCCGATCCGGTCCACAAGATCTCGATCGTCAGCCGCGGCCAGGCGCTGGGCTACACGCTGCAGCTTCCGCAGGAGGACCACTTCCTCAAGACCAAGAACGAGATGCTCGACGAGCTCGCCGTGTTCTTGGGCGGTCGCGTTGCCGAGGAGCTCATGTGCGATGACATCACGTCGGGCGCGAGCAACGATCTGGAGCGCGCAACCAAGATGGCGCGCGAGATGGTCACGCGCCTGGGCATGAGCGAGGAGCTGGGCACGCAAGTGTTTGGCGAGGCGCAACATCAGGTGTTCCTTGGTCGCGATTACGCCGATCACCAGGATTACTCCGAGGAGACGGCGCGCCGCATCGATATCGAGGTCCAGCGCATTATGCGTGAGGCCCATCGTCGTGCGGTCGAGATTCTGGACGCCCGTCGCGATCAGCTCGATCTGATGGCGAAGGTGCTGCTTGAGCGCGAGACCGTCGAGGGCGACGCCGTGAACGCCCTGCTCGACAACGAGTGGAATGCCTACCTTGAGCGCGAGGGCGATATCCTGGCGGCCAAGGAGGAGCGCAATGCCAAGGCGGCCGGCATGCCGACCAAGAAGCGCGTGCCTCGAATGAGCGAGGAGGAGCTGGCGGCTGATGCCGCGGCCTTTGCGCAGGCGGCCATGCAGGAGGATGCCGAAGCCGCATCCGATGATGCTGACGATGACCATGCCGTCGTCGATGCCGACACCGACGCCGACAAATAGTCTTTGTGGCGAAAGCCTCCGCGGGGAAACCTGCGGAGGCTTTTTCTTTTGAGCGATATGGGGCCGTCTGTTGATTGGGGACAGACTTAAATGAGCGTTTTCACGCATTTAAGTCTGTCCCCAATCAACATTGCTGCGGCACTTTGCTCGGTTAAAGCGTACAATAGCGCCTATGCGAAAGGGGAACAGATGATCAACGAAACTATGTATGCTCGCGGTGCGGAAAGCTCCATCATCCGTGAGATTTTTAGCTATGGCCTTGAGCGCAAGGCGCAGATCGGTGCGGAAAACGTATTCGATTTTTCGCTGGGCAATCCGAGCGTTCCGGCACCCGCTGCTGTGGCGGAGTCCATTAAGAAGGCCCTGGAGCTGCCGAGCGACCAGCTGCACGGCTACACGCCCGCACCGGGCCTGCCGCAATGTCGTGCCGCTGTGGCCGAATCGCTCAACCGCCGCTTTGGCACGAGCTATGAGGGCAAAGACGTCTTTATGACGGTGGGTGCCGCGGCTTCGCTCACCTGCGCGCTCAACGCCGTTACGAATCCGGGCGACGAGGTTATTGTTATCGCCCCGTACTTTCCGGAGTATCGCGTTTGGATTGAGAAGGCCGGCTGCACGTGTGTCGAGGCGCTTGCCAACGAGGACACATTCCAGCTGAGCGTGGATAACGTATTCAAGGCGATCACCGACAAGACGGCAGCCGTCATTATCGACTCGCCCAACAACCCGACCGGTGCCGTATATACGCGCGACACGCTGACGCGACTGGCCAATGTTCTGCGCGAGGCCAACGCTCAGCGCGATCCCGAGAATCCGATTATGCTCATCTCGGATGAGCCGTACCGCGAGATCGTGTACGGTGCCGAGGTGCCTTGGGTGCCCTCGATCTACGAGCACACCATCGTGTGCTACTCGTATTCCAAGTCGCTGTCGCTGCCGGGTGAGCGCGTGGGGTGGATCTTGGTTCCCAACACCAATCCGCAGGCTGCCCGTCTGATGCCGGCCGTTGCCGGTGCCGCCCGTACGCTGGGCTTCGTGTGCGCGCCGGCGCTCTTTCAGCGCGTAATTATCGACTGCATCGATGAGCCGAGTGACGTTGAGGCCTATGCACGCAACCGCACCGCGCTTACCGACGCACTAGCGGAGTATGGCTACACCTATGTTGAGCCGGATGGCGCGTTCTACCTATGGGTGAAAGCATTGGAGCCCGATGCGAATGCGTTTTGCGAGCGCGCAAAGAAGTATGAGTTGCTTGCGGCTCCCTCGGACAGCTTTGGTATGCCGGGTTGGTTCCGCCTGGGCTATTGCGTGAGCTACGAAACGATTGTCAATTCGCTACCCGCTTGGAAACAGTTGGCGGACGAGTATCGTTAAAAGTAAAGCGCTCTGCCTACAATGTTTTACGTGAAACGGGGTTTGGTGTTAAGCCGGACCCCGTTGTCATGGACGTTGTGTCTTTGGGATGGAGTGGTTTTACGACTATCGAAGGCTATGCGTACAATGAATATAAGCGACGGCCGTGCCAGATAAGGAGACCTGATGCCCTACCTGCTTTCTTGTGACATTCATACCCATACGATGTTCTCTGCGCATGCATATTCGACCATTGAGGAGAATGTGTACTGGGCGGCAGAGCGTGGTCTGCAGGTGCTCGGATCTGCCGACCATTTGAGCTCTATGGTTACGGCTTGCCCCAATGACCTGCGCAGTTACCAGTTCTTTATCAACCAGGATATCTGGCCGCGCATTTGGAGCGGCGTGCTGGTGCTGCGTGGTGCCGAGGCCGATATCGTTTCGCTGGACGGAAGCCTGTTTGGCGAGGACACTCCTGTCACGCTCGATATTGCCGGCGATTCGTACAGCCGTCAGCATTCGCTGTTCGATTTGGTTACGCGTAATTTGGATTATTTGGTTGCGAGCGTGCATAATCCGCAGATTGCTGAGGGCGCGACGCTGGCCCAGACGACCGAGATGTATATCAATGCCCTGGAGCACCCCAAGGTGTTCATGCTGGGTCACACGGGGCGTTCGGGCGTGCCGTTCGATATCGACGAGGTGCTGTTGGCAGCTAAGGCCAAGCACAAGATTATCGAGATCAACAACCATAGTCTTGAACACGGTGTCGACACTGAGCATTGGGCCGTATGCCGCAAGATTGCCGAGCGCTGCGCCGAGCTGGGCGTGGGCATTGGCGTGTCGACCGATGCCCACATTGGCATGGCCATTGGCAAGCTCGATCACGCGCGCAAGATGCTCGACGAGATTCACTTCCCACTGGATTTGATCGTGACGCGCGACCGCGAGACGCTGCTGTGCGAGATGGCGGCAGCCGGCGTGTGCGATCTGCGCAATGGGATGTAGCGGAGTTTATAAACCAAGCGAAGGGGGCGGCCCAGGCGGGTCGCCCCCTTTCTTGTCCCAAAAATCTACTGAGGTTGGTTAGCGGCGTTCGAGGACCGCTACGGTTTCGGTGTGGTCGGTGTGAGGGAACATGTCGACTGGCGTGATCTTGAGCAGGCGATAGCCTCCGTCGAGGAGCTGGTGCAGGTCGCGCTCTTGGGTCACGGGGTTGCAGCTGATATAGGTGATGCGGCGCGGCTTAAGTGCGCAGGCAGCTTCGAGGAACTCGGGCGTGGAGCCGGCGCGCGGCGGGTCGATGGAAAGAACGTCGACGCGTTCGTTGTCGTCGGCGGCATCCAGGATGTAGTCGGTGGCGTCGTCGGCCATAAACCAAGCGCTGCGGGTGAGGCCGTTGAGCTCGGCATTGCGACGTGCGTCGGCAATGCCCGCCGGGTTGCGCTCAACGCCGAGCAGCATAATGCCGATACCCTTGTTCTGGGCATCTTTAGCTGCGCAAAGACCGATGGTACCGCTGCCACAGTAGGCATCCATGAGCACATCGCCCTGGTGCAAATCCATGCCGTCGATAGCGAGCTGATAGAGCAGCTCGGTCTGTTGCGGGTTGGTCTGATAAAACGCGGTGGGGGAGATGTCGAATTCGCAGCCGAGCAGCTGGTCGCGCATGCATTCGGCGCCATACACGATGCGGGTTTCCTCGCCGAGGATGGCGTTGCCGGGGCGTCCGTTGATGTTTTGGGCGACGGTGACGATGCGCGGATCGAGTGCGGCGACAGCCTCAAAGAACTCCTGTGCATGCGGCAAGTCGCGCTGAGCGGTCACGAGCGTGACCATGACCTGGTCGGTACGCCAACCGCAGCGGACGACGGCATAGCGAAGCAAACCAAGATGCTTGTCCTCATTAAAGGCGGGAATATGCAGCCGCTCAGCTTCGCGTGCGATGCCGTTGAGAATCTGACGGGCGCCCGGTGCCTCGACGGGGCATTCGGGTACGGCAACGATCTTGTGCGTGCCGCGCTCAAAGAAACCGCAACGGACAGCGCCCTCCTTACCGGGAGCAAAGGGAGTGGCGGCCTTATGGCGAAAACCGCGCGGCGCAGGATATTTGCCCGGGTCGCCCAGGGTGACACCCATGCCACGAATAGGATCTACAGCAATGCCCTCACGCTCACAAAGCGAAGCAAAAAGCTCCTCCATAGCAGCCTGCTTAGCTGCCAACTGCTTTTTATAAGGACGATTGAGCGCCGTGCATCCGCCACAAGCTCTCATGATGGAACAGGGAGACTTGGGATCCACAGCCTTACGCGCAGGCGAAACCGGATCTTTATGCGGACGCTTGGAGCGAGTCTGAGACGCTTTGTCTCCGCCTCGACGAGAGTCAGAACGCTTGGTCTTAGCCCTGCTCTTGGTCGATTTGCTTTTTGCAGCTTTAGAAGACTTGGATTTCGTAGAAGATTTCTCCTCCTTCGACCCCTCAACCGCCTCCACCAAAGCACGACGAGCCCTACGCTCCGCACGAGATTCTGCCATCAATAACTCCACTTATTCATGAATTAAAGCTGCAAGTATTGTACCGTGCCAAGCCAGCAGACGATATACAAGCGGTTTATTCGTGTCAGTGATAAGCCCAACGACGGTTGCCCGCCGCGTGAGGGGTGTGGGGGTTAAGTTTATCGCGAGTTCCGCACGAACAGGAGGCCACTTAATGTGGCCTCCGTCGTGAGCAGGACTGTAGAGCAGGAAACTTAACCCCCACACCCCTCACGCGACGGGCAAACTCGCCTTGTGCTCTATCACGCTAAAGTGTATGATTCTGAACGTTACACGACTCACTTTACTTAACTAAAGTGCCACCAAGGGGGAATACCATGAATACCGATATGTCTCGTCGTCAGTTTGTTGGTCTAGCCGGTTCGCTCGCTACGGTTCTAGGTCTTGGCCTGGTAGGCTGCGGTGGTGGTGCCGGTAAGGGTTCCGCTGCCGGTTCTGCTGCAGCCAAGGATGTGAAGGGCGCTGCGGAGTCCAAGAAGCTCGTGGTGGGCTTTGATAAGTCCTATCCTCCGTACGGCTTTGTGGGCGACGATGGCGAGTACACCGGCTTTGATCTCGATCTGGCCAAGGCTGTTGCCGATAAGCAGGGCTGGGAGGTCAAATACGAGGCCATCGACTGGGATGCCAAGGATACGCTGCTTAACTCGGGCGCCATCAACTGCATCTGGAATGGCTTTACCATGGAGGGCCGTGAGGACGACTACACGTTCTCCGAGCCGTACATGCTCAACGAGCAGGTGCTGGTGGTAAAGAAGGATGCAGGCATCAAGAGCTGGGACGATCTTGCCGGCAAGACCGTGATTACCCAGACCGATTCCGCTGCGCAGGATGTGCTTGAGGGTGACCAGAAGGATCTGGCGGCGACGTTTGCCACGCTCGACACCATCGGTGAGTACAACACGGCGTTTATGCAGCTCGAGAGCGGCGCGGTCGATGCCGTGGCTTGCGACCTTTCGATTGCCCAGTATCAGCTTGCCGCCAAGCCCGATGCTTATACGCAGCTTGATGAGCCGCTGTCCAGCGAGCACTACGCCGTCGGCTTTAAGAAGGGCGACACCAAGTCGGCCGACGCCGTGACCGAGTCGCTCAAGGCACTCTACGATTACGGTACGGTTAAGGATCTCTGCGACAAGTATTCAAGCTATGGTCTATCTTTCGATAATTGGGTGCTCAAGTAATGTCTATTCAGGTCATGATGCAGATGCTTGGCCAGGGATTCTTGGTCAGTTTGCAGTTGTTTGTGCTGACACTGCTGGGGTCGATTCCGCTGGGAATCCCCGTGGCGTTTATGCGCATGAGCAAAATCGCGCCGCTTCGCTGGATTGCGCGCATCTACATTTCGGTCATGCGCGGTACGCCGCTCATGCTGCAGATGTTTGCCATCTACTTTGCCCCGTACTACGTGTTTGGCATTTCGCTCACGCCCGATTCCAAGTGGACGGCGTGCGTCGTGGCGTTCATCATCAACTACGCCGGTTACTTTGCCGAGATCTATCGCTCGGGCTTGCAGTCCATTCCGCGCGGTCAATACGAGGCTGCCGAGGTGCTGGGCTATTCGCGCGTGCAGACGTTTCTGTATATCGTGATGCCGCAGGTCGCCAAGCGTATTCTGCCGGCGATGGGCAACGAGATCATCACGCTGGTCAAGGACACGTCGCTGGCGTTTGCCATTGGCGTGGGTGAGATGTTCTCGACGGCCAAGGCGCTGGTCGCCTCGCAGGTGAGCATGGTGCCGTTTGCGATCGCGGCGCTGATTTACTGGGTCTTTAATTTCGTCGTCGAGATGCTGCTGGGCGCCGCCGAGAAAAAATTGGATTACTACCATGATTAATTCGGTAATGAATATATCGAACGCGCGTAAGGCGTTTGGCGGCAATGAGGTGCTCAAGGATATCTCGCTTGAGGTGAAGCGTGGCGAGGTCGTGGCGATTATCGGGCCTTCGGGTGGCGGCAAGTCCACGCTGCTGCGGTGTGCCACGCTGCTCGAGACACTCGACGGAGGCTCGCTCTCGTTTGGCGACCTTGCCGTTGCGACGGATGCGGGTTCGGGCGCGGTCTATGCGAAGGGCGATGTGCCCAAGCAGGCGCGCTCGCGATTCGGCCTGGTGTTCCAAAATTACAACCTGTTCCCGCACTATACGGTGATGAAAAACATCACCGATGCGCCGATTCGCGTGCTTAAGCGTCCGCGCGAGCAGGCGGAAGCCCGCGCTCACGAGCTGATTGCACAAATGGGGCTGACGGGCAACGAGAACAAGGTGCCGTGTGAGCTTTCGGGCGGTCAGCAACAGCGTGTGAGTATCGCCCGCGCCCTGGCGCTCGATCCGGAAATCTTATTCTTTGACGAGCCGACCTCGGCGCTCGATCCCGAGCTAACGGCCGAGGTGCTGCGTGTCATTAAAGACCTGGCGGCGCAGAATATGACGATGGTGATCGTGACCCATGCGATGCAGTTTGCGCGCGATGTTGCCGATCGCGTGGTCTTTATGGACGGAGGCCGCATTGTCGAGGAGGGCCCGGCCGAGCAGGTTATCGATCATCCGCGTGAGCAACGTACCCGTGAGTTCTTGAGTCGTATCGAGGGCTAAGCTCAGCTATGTATTGAGAAGAAGCCGCCGCGGGTCTTATGGACTGCGGCGGCTTTTATTTGTATCGATGGGGTTTAATAATCGCCTGGCATACTTGCTCTGTCCTCTCGCCGCCTGTATTCATACGTGCGCCGAAAGGTATGCATGGACAGCCGCCCGTGAGGGTAGGGTGGTGGCATAGGACATTTGGAGGGTGAGTCGGCTCGGCTGCCGACCGTGCTGCTCCCGGGACGGCATCGACCGCGAACTCTCCCCGTTGGCGTCGCGCATCGCGCGCGACCCTGCAAGGAGGTCATCATGGGTGCTCCCAAGACCGGCAACGTAAGGAACGTGGTGCTCGTAGGCCAAGGCGGGGTGGGCAAGACTTCGCTCGCCGAGGCCATGCTCCACCTTTCCGGCAAGACCGCCCGCCTGGGCGGCCACGACGGCACCAAGCCCACGCTCGACTATGACCCCGAAGAGGTCAAGCGTTCATTCTCCATCTCGACGACCATCGCGCCGATCGACTGGAAGGGCGCGCGCATCAATGTGCTCGATGCCCCGTGCTACCCCGATTTTATCGGCGATGCCTTTGCCGCGATGAGCGTCTGCGAGACGGCTCTGTTTGTGGTCGACGCCGAGGCCGGCCCGCAGCCTACGACGGTTAAGCTCTGGTATGCCGCCGAGGACCTGCGCCTGGCGCGTGCGGTGTTCGTAAACCGCCTGTCGCGCTCCGAGGCCAGCTTTGCGACCACGATGGACCTGCTGCAAGAGCGCTTTGGCACGCGCCTGGGCGCCGTGACCCTTCCCTGGGGCGAGGGCGAGGACTTTGACGGCATCATCGACCTGGTGCGCATGAAGGCGCGCCATTGCAACGGCACCGAAGCCGTTGAGTCGGAGATTCCCGAGGAGTATCGTGCCCAGGCCGAGGAAGCCCATGACCATCTGTGCGAGCTGGTGGCCGAGGCTGACGACGAACTGATGATGAAGTACTTGGAAGGCGAGGAGACGCTGACGCAGGAGGAGCTTGAAGGCCTGCTGTCGAAGGCGATCGCCGAGCGCATCTTTGTGCCGGTCTTTGCGGGCGATTGCATTAAGGAGCAGGGCGTCAACTCGCTGATGGACGACATCGCCACATACTTCCCGGCGCCGACCGACTACGGCGAGATGCCGCTTATCGACGGCGATTCGCTCAAGATTTCAAGCGACGATGATCGTCCGGTGGCGTTTGTGTTTAAGACCCTGGCCGATCCGCAGCAGGGTCGCATCAGCTTTATTAAGGTGCTGACGGGTACGCTTGAGCCGGGCCTTGAGCTGGTCAACGCGCGCACGCGCAAGGGCGACCGTCTGGCTCACCTGTATGTGATGTGCGGCCGCGACATGACCGAGGTCGGTCACGCCTATGCCGGCGACATTATCGTGGCACCCAAGCTGGCGGCCGAGACGGGCGATACGCTCTCGATTACCGGCAAGGTCGAGGCTGCGGCGTTTAAGTTCCCCAACTCGCAGTACCGCATTGCCATCGAGGCCGAGAACCGTGGCGACGAAGAGAAGCTCTATACGTTTATCGAGAAGGCGTGCAAGGCTGATCCGACCATGAGCATCGATCGTGACGAGGAGACGGGCCAGACTATCATCTCCGCCGTTGGTGAGGCGCAGGTTTCGGTGCTGCTCAACCGTTTGGAGGATCGCACCAAGGTCGTGGCCAAGAGCGTGCCGATCCGCATTCCGTATCGCGAGACCATCCGCCGCACGGCGAGCGCCCAGGGTCGCCACAAGAAGCAGACCGGTGGCGCCGGTCAGTACGGCGACTGCTGGCTGCGCGTGGAGCCGCTTATTGGGCCCGACGGCACGAGCGACGGCTACGAGTTTGTGGATGAGGTCGTGGGCGGCCGCATTCCGCGCTCGCTGATCCCCGCCGTGGACAAGGGTGTCCAGGAGACCATGAAGGACGGCATCATTGCCGGCTACCCGCTCACGGGCATTCGCGTGGCTGTGTACGACGGCTCGTATCACAGCGTCGACTCCAACGAGATGGCGTTCCGCGCGGCGGCTCGCATCGGCCTGCGCAAGGCATGCGCCGATGCCGACCCGGTGGTGCTGGAGCCCATCGAGGAAATCACGGTGACTATTCCCGAGAGCTACGCCGGCGCCGTGATGGGTGACATCTCGGCATCGCGCGGTCGCGTGACGGGCATGGAGACCGATGAACGCGGCGACACCGTGGTCATCGCCCAGGCACCTCTCGCCGAGCTGACGGATTACTCGACGCGCCTGCGCTCTATCACGCGCGGCACGGGTGACTTTACCATGAAGCCCGCTGGCTATGAGCAGGTTCCCTATGACGTTCAGGCCAAGCTGGTCGAGCGCTATGAGGAGGGTCGCGCCAAGTAGCGTGCGATTTTGCCTGCAATGTAGGTGCTGACGAAAAGGCCACCCTGGGTAACCGGGGCGGCCTTATTTGATTCCTTGGGGACGGAGGAAAACGGATCATTTTTTGGGTTACGGGCAGCTTGGTCGGCCCTAAACTCCCGAGGTCTGGTTGCGGCCGGTGGCGTAGTCGATCTGCACGTGCGGCTGCAGGTTGTAGCAGTACACGTGGAAGCAGAGGGTCTTACCGTGGTCTTCGACCGATTGTGCTTCCAGACGAACGCCACGACAGACGAGTTCCTCTTCGTTGTACACGGGCGTGACGCGGTAGAGCACATGATTGCCAGTGTCGCGGATGTAGTTAAGAATCTGTTCTTCAAACGGCAGCATGCCCGTCTCGTTGAGATAGCGCGTGCCGGTGAGGAGATTTTTGCGGTTGGCGTTTTCGCCGCAGAGCGACCAGGCGATGAGGTGGCAGCGGTTGTAGAGGCTCTGGCCTGGAATAAAGTCGTAGCGCTGCTGGTGCCAACCGGCAGGATGGATACGCGAGATATCGCCGCGCTTGCCTTGACCGAGCGATTCGGGGCCCACGCAGGCGAGCGCTTTGCGAGTGCGGCCCATACTGTCGAGCTTGGAGAATTTCTTAAAGCAGCCCTCTTCTGCAGCGCGTTCGTATTCATCGAGTGTGAATGACGGTGTGCCGAGCGGGTGCGTGCTGTCGGTGCGAAGGGCAACGTAGGGGTTGCCGGCGTAGTCGGGAATGCTGCTGAGATAAACACCGCGGGCGCGGTTGAGGTCGGGATTTTCGACCTCGTCGATGGGGGTGGCGGCACTGTCCGCGGAAACGTCGTCATCGGTGTCGGTCGCGGCGGAATCGGAACCATCGTCAGGGTCCTGGCCGTTTTGAGGGTCCGGGGAGCTCGCCGTTCCCGATTCGAGCCGAGCGACCAGGCCCGCCTCGTCGTCGGTGCGGCTGGGACTCTCGTTTTGTTTTTCGGCCAGAGCCGCCGCCTGCTCATCGCTTTGCGGCGACAGCAGCTTGGGCGCTCCGTCGAGTGATCCCGTAAACAGCGCAAACCCCAGCACCACGGCGGTGCCGATGGAAAGTACTTGCTTGTAGGTGGACTTGCGCGACATTGAGGCTCCTGGATGGACGGTTGGGAATCTACCAGTCTAGCAGGAGCCGGCAGGGGCCGTTCTGCCGAACAAATACTTAAGATTTGGGATAGACGCTACTGATTCATTTGTCTCATATGGAGCTGCAGCGGTTGTGTATATGAAGCTATTCGGCGTTTCCCCAGATAAAACCTGCCAAAATAAACCTGTCTCTTTTTGGCAGGTTAATCGGGGGACTATTTCACCGCAACTTAGGGCACGGTTAGGAAGTGTGCACCTTAAAGAGTGGAGCCCTTGATTAGAGAGATTGCGCTCGTCTCTCTAAATGTCTCTTTAAAGAGAAGGTCAGTTAAAGAGATAGCATTAGGAAATCTAGCAGTGAATTTGATGCATCTCTCTAAATTTCTCTCTAAAATAAGATGCCTATCTCTCTAAAGTTAGAGAGATATACTATACTTTAGAGAGATAAATCTATCGTTTTAGAGAGACGGAATGCCAATGCTGCTGGATGAACCTCTTGGCCTTATCGTTGAGCGCCTTCGCAGGCGGGGGACTGATGACGCATCGGTAGAAGTTAAAGCCTGCACGAATAAATTGAGCGCAGACGTATGGGAGACAGTGAGCGCTTTTGCGAACACTGCGGGTGGGCTCATTATTTTGGGCCTGAACGAGGCCGAAGGATTTGTTCCTTCGGCTAACTTTGCTATCGATAGGGTGCGCGATCAGTTTGTTTCGGGTATCGGAGACGGAGGCTCAGCGGCAGTGGTGACCCATGCGCCGCGGTACGAGCTTGATCGAGGCGAGGTCGACGGGCTCCAGGTGCTTCTGGTGCGCATCTTTGAACTTGAGCTTAAAGCGAAGCCTTGCTATATCGGCGCGCGCGGCGTGCAGAACGGTAGCTACAAGCGCGTGGATGATAAAGATATCAAGATGTCACCCGCTGAGCTATATGAGCTGCAGAGTGCGTTGCTTCCGAGCGATGCAGACGGCACGGTGGTTTCGGAGGCAACGGTCGAGGATTTGGATCCAGATGTCGTGCGGTCTATTATCGCAAATCGCCGGCTGCAGACCCCGCGCGTTTTGCGCGGGGCCGATACGCTGGAAAAGCAGCTGGTCAGACTCAATATCACTACAAAGGATGGTGCCGTGAAGCTCGCGGGGCTTCTGTCGGCGGGAATTTACCCCCAGCAGTTCTATCCTAAACTGATGATCGATGTCGCCGTTCATTCCGATGTGGAAAAATCTGCACCCGGGCAACCCCGGTTTATTGACCGCCAGTTGTGCGATGGCCCGATTCCGGCTTGCATCGAAGATGCCCTTGCCGCGATTGGACGAAACTTGCGCAAAGCGACGATAGTGCAAGGCGCTGGCAGAAGGGAGGATTGGGAAGTTCCCCAGGAGGTTTTGCGCGAGGCCTTGGCAAATGCCTGCATCCATCGAGAATATTCGCCCATGTTTGTGGGGCAGGCCGTGAGTGTCGATATCTATCCAGACAGAATAGAGATCAAAAACCCTGGCGGCCTTTGGGGCGGAAAGACGGTGGACAATCTTGCAGACGGGGAATCGCGCTGCCGAAACCCAAAGCTCATGAGCCTAATGGGGGCGACGCCGTTAGAGCATGCCGAAGGGGCCGTTGCGGAAAGCCAGGGATCTGGTATCCCGGCTATGATTCGCGAGATGGAGTCTCGTTCGCTTGGCAGGCCGAAATTTATCGTTAAGGCCGATTCGTTTACGGTGCTGCTTTCCCGGCACGGGGCGGAGCTTGCTGAAAACCGCACGTGGATTCAGAACCATGTGGGCACCGAGCTGACGGATCGCGAAGAAACATTGCTCATGTTTATGCGGGAGCATGGGTGCGTATGCGATGTTCAAAAAATACGAGAGGCCCTGAAGTGGGATTCGGATGACATTCGCCTGATCTGCGGGGACCTTGTAGATAAACATGCCCTGTCAAAATGCGGCAAAGACACGTTCGAAATTATCGATAGGAACAGAGAACCGTCAGCTTCGACGGCGGATAGGATCCTGGAGGCTCTCAGCGCCGAAGTGGATATGACGGCGCGAGAAATAGCGGTTGCATCGGGGGTCAGAATTTCGTCTGTCCGTTACCATCTGCCAAAAATGGCGGATAAAGGGCTCATCGAAGTAATGGGTTCATCGACGAGTCGTAACCGCCGATATCGGAAGAAGTAGATGCAGCCGGGTCGCCTCTCTAGTGTCTCTCGAGGCCAGATGGGTGCTGGAGGGGCGATTGTCTCGCGATATTTCCCCAGATAAAACCTGCCAAAATAAACCTGTCCCTTTTTGGTAGGTCAGTTAACGCAGTCCAGGTTGAGCATATGCGAGCGAGCAGGCTCCGGGTGCGGTAAGGTGACGTGAAACAAGCGGGCGCTGACCTTTTGGTCGCGCCCGTGAAGTTGAACGTCAGATTGCCGTGCCCGGGGCCTGCGCAGCGCCGAGCAGTTACGCCGTTTGTAAAACGGCGTAACCTAAAGGTTCATGTTGCCGTGGATGTAGGGGGTGACCTCAGGGGAGATATGGTCGCAGCCCAGTTCGCGCAGCGCGGACTCGATAACGGCGGGCAGCGGGGTTTTGCCCTCGGCATCGACGGCGTTGCCACCGAGGGCAGCAATCTTGGCGACATCTGCGGGTGCGGCCTCGATATGCATGCAGCCGCCGATCAAGCGCGCGCGTACCTGTGCCAGATCAAGATCGTGCAGGTAATCCTCGCAGGCGCGGATTAAATCGACCTTCTCGCGCGTAAGCTCCTCGCCCGTGGGGACGCGGGTGGCAAGACATGCTCCCGCCGGCAGGTTCCAAACGGGATAGCCCCATGCGCGCAGCAGCTCGCGCTCTTCGTCCTTGGTAAAGCCGACCTCCATAAGGGGTGAGCGTACGCCGAGCTCTTCTGCCGCACGCATGCCGGGGCGGTAGTCACCGCGATCGCTTGCATTACTGCCATCGATGACGGTGGGAAAGCCGAGCGACTTGGCGTGGTTGACGATGGCGGTAAAGCCGGCGTGCTTGCAGTGGTAGCAGCGATTAGCATCGTTGCAGGCTACTTGGGGGAGCTGCAGCTGATCGACCGAAAGATTGAGCACGGGGAGCTTAAAATGTGCCCCTTCATTGGCTTGTCCATCAACGGACCGCTCAAACGAGGCCTGCTCGGGCGTGCCGATGAGCGGCGTGGTGAGATGGACGAGGAGGGTATTGGTAGGCATGATGCGGGCGCATACGGCGGCCAAAAAGCTGCTGTCAACGCCGCCGGAAAACCCGATAGCCACGCGCCCGTATGCCAAAAGCAGCTGTTCGAGCGCCGATAGCTTGTCTTGAAGCTCCTCTGCGGGTGCCGTGGTGTCTAAAATCATGAAACGGTCCTTATCGTTGAGTACTCGATCGAAAACTATAATCCTAATGCGTTACTTGCCATAAGACTTCTACCTATGTAACGAAAGTGCAATATGGTATATACGTTATATACAAGTTGCCAAATGCGGTAGAGTTACAGCAACGCGACAGCGAGAGTCGATGGGGGACCGATATGATCAAGGCTGTTATTTTTGACATGGATGGAACGCTGGTCGATACCGAGCGTTTGGGGATTAAGGCCTGGAAGGCAGGCGCCGCTGAGCTGGGGCTCGCGATTGATGAAGCGCTGATCCATCAGTTTATCGGCCGCACGCTGCCCGATGTTATGGACATCCTCGATAAACATTATGGCAGCCACGAAACCACCGAGGCGATCTATCGTCGCCACAAGGAGATTCGCGACGAGATGGTCAAGACCGAACTGGAACTTAAGGCCGGCGCCGCCGAGTGCCTAGACGAGCTGCTGGCTGCGGGCTATCACGTTGGTCTAGCGACGTCGTCGCGCCTCGTTACGGCCGAGCGCAACCTTAAGATGGTTGGCCTCTTTGACAAGTTTGAAACGGTAACGTGTGGCGAGGACGTCGTGCACGGCAAGCCCGACCCCGAGATGTATCTGCTCGCCTGCGAGCGCGCGGGCTTTGCTCCCGAGGAATGTGCCGTGGTCGAGGATTCGCGCAACGGCTGCGTCTCGGGCATTACGGCCGGCTGCCATGTCTTTGCCGTCCCCGATATCGTGCCGCTGCCGCAGGACGTGGTGGATGGCTGCGAGGCCGTGCTCGATACGCTGTTCGATCTGGCGGCGGCGGTCAAGGCCGTGCGCTAGACAATTGCGGCGTTGAAACGAGCAATTGCTTACGTTTGCGCTTAAGCAAAAGGGGTCCGGCAATGGTCGGGCCCCTTTTGCTTAAGCGGCGACTTAGCATACTCGCGGGCGTGCTATAGATACGCACCGAGGTTGATGGCCGTGGCGTCGGTCTGGCTGCTTGCCTGGGTGCTGGCGCGTTCCAGTAGGAACGGACGTACCAGTTCTTGGCGGTTGATATCCTCGGCGGCGACTGCGGTGACGGTACGCGCTGCGGAGCCGACACGGATATGCTTGATCTTTGCCGGGGCCTTGTTCTCGATTTGCTCCATCAGCAGTTGGACACCCTTGCGGCCAATCTCGTAGCCCGGGGGCGCTACCGTAGTGAGCGGGACCGATCCGCTCCAAGCGAGCGGGTTGCCATCGCATCCGGCCACGCGTACTTGCCCGGGGACAGAGATGCCCTTGTCGACCAGTGCCGAAACGACGCCCGAGGCCAACACATCGGTCAGACCGACGACAAAATCGGGACGTTCGTCCGCGGGGCGCTCGGCGATTTGGGCACCGATGCCGTAGCCGTCGGCAGCGGTATTCCATTCGCCGGCGTCGATGACTTCGATCTTGATATCGGGGTGCAGGGCGAGCGCCTTATGAATGCCAAGGACGCGCAGGGTGAGTTGCATAAATGCTGCTCGGCCGACGACGACAATATGGTGCGCGCCGCGGGCGATAGCAAGTTCGGCAATGATGCGACCCTGGGCCTCGTTGTCGGCCGCTACGTAGTAGCCGGGCTCAGAGCAATGGATGTCCAGATGGACGATCGGCACGGGCATCTTGGTCATGGCGGGGTGCCAGTCGGGGGATGCCATGGGCTGAACCATGACGCCGGACATCTGGGTGCCCATAAAGTAGCGCAGGTAATGGTCCTCGAGAATATCGTCGTTATCGGCGTTGGCGATGAGCAAGTCGTAGCCGTGCTTGCGGGCCTCGTTGTGGGCGCCGCTGGCGATTTGGAGCGAAAAGCCGTGATCGAGACGGGGGAGCACCAGGCCAAAGGACTTGGTGGCGCCGCCCGCGAGCTGACGGGCGCTTTGGTTGGGCAGGTAGCCAAGGCGATTGATGGTCTCGTTGATGAGCTTGAGGGTCTCGGGGCGCAGCTTTTCGGGGTGGTTGAGCGCGTTGGAAACCGTGCCCAACGAAACCCCGGCCTCGCGCGCGACGTCGCTGATTTTTACCTTTGCCATAGCGGCCCCTTTGATGCGTTTCAAGTACAAGCCAGATTGTAGCATCCCAAACCTTCCAAAAAGGGACAGGTTTATTTTGGCAGGTTTTATCTGGGCAAACGCTATTGCCAGCGCGACCACCACGAAGGGGCAGGCACCTTTGTGGTGGTTTGGACCGGCTGGACGTGTGTGCATCGAGTGGTATCTAAGTTGAGATACCACTTCTGGTATATCAGCTTGCGTTTGCGTGAGTACAATACTCGAACGTTATACGTCTCAGCGCCCCTTGTGCGTGGACGTCTTGCAGTCACGCGAACGAAGGGATTTATCTTATGTGCGGAATCGTCGGCTACACCGGCTCTGATATTGCAAAGAACATCCTGGTCACGGGCCTCAAGCGTATGGAGTATCGCGGCTATGACTCCTCGGGCGTCGCGCTCGAGGTGGGCGAGGGCGCCGCGGCGCACCTCGACGTCATCCGCCGCGTGGGCAAGGTCGCGGGTCTGGAGAGCGAGCTTTCCAACATCGACAGCGACGCTACCTGCGGTATCGGCCATACCCGTTGGGCCACCCACGGCAAGCCCTCCGTCGTTAACGCTCACCCCCACACCAGCTGCGACGGTCGTATCGCCATCGTCCACAACGGCATCATCGAGAACTTCGCCGAGCTGCGCGAAGAGCTGGAGGGCCGCGGCCACCACTTTAAGAGCGAGACCGATACCGAGGTCTTCGCGCATCTGATCGAAGAGGCTTATGCCGAGACGCACGACCTGATGGCCTCCGTGCGCGAGGCTTGCACCCACGTGGTCGGTGCCTATGGTCTGGCCGCCGTGTGCGCTGACGAGCCCGGCGTGATCGCCGTGGCCCGCAAGGATTCCCCGATCGTGGTCGGCGTGGGCGAGACCGGCGCCTATGTCGCCTCCGATGTCATCGCGCTCATCGACGCCACCCGCGATGTCGTGGTGCTCGAGGACGGTCAGTTTGCCAAGCTCACGCCCACAGGCGTCGAGTACACCGACGAGGCCGGCAACGTTATCGAGCCCAAGGTCACCTACATCGACTGGGACCTGGACATGGCAGAAAAGGGCGGTTATCCCGACTTTATGCTCAAGGAGATTCACGAGCAGCCGCGCGTCGTGCGCGACACGCTGGTTGGTCGTATGACGCCGGCCGGCGAGCTCGACATCGACGAGCTGGGCCTTTCGCTCGAGGAACTCAACGACATCGACCGCGTCTACGTGATCGCTTGCGGCACCAGCTATCATGCTGGCCTCATTGCCAAGAATCTCATTGAGGGCTGGGCTCGCATCCCCACCGAGGTGGAGGCGGCCAGCGAGTTCCGTTATCGCAACCCCATCATTACGCCGACGACGCTTGTCGTTGCCGTGTCCCAGTCGGGCGAGACGGCCGATACCCTTGCCGCCATTCGCGACGCGCGCATCAAGGGTGCCAAGGTCTTCGGCATCACCAACGTGGTGGGCAGCCCCGTGGCGCGTGAGAGCGACGGCGTCATCTACACCAAGGCCAACAAGGAGATCGCGGTCGCCTCGACCAAGAGCTTCATCGGCCAGGTCGTGAGCCTTACGCTTTTGGCCCTGCTGCTGGCGCAGGTCAAGTACCGCTTGACCACCAAGCAGGCGCGCATGCTGTTCCGCGAGCTTTCCGATACGGCCGAGCAGATCCAGTGGATTTTGGATACCCAAACCGAGGCCGTTCATGAGGCTGCCCTGCTGTGCAAGGACGCGCAGTCGGCGCTGTTCGTGGGCCGTGGCATGGGTGCCGCTATTTCCTACGAGGGTGCGCTCAAGCTCAAGGAAGTCAGCTACCTGCACGCCGAGGCATATGCCGCCGGTGAGATGAAGCATGGCCCCATTGCCCTGATCGACCCGGGCTTCCCTGTCATCGCCGTGGCCACCAAGAGTGCCACCTACGACAAGACCGTGTCGAACCTTATGGAGTGCAAGGCGCGCGGCGCCAAGGTCATCGTCGTTGCCACCGAGGGCGACGAGGAGATCAACAAAATCGCCGACTGCATTATCCGCGTGCCAGCAGTCCGCGACGTGTTCAGCCCCATCACGGCGAGCGTCCCGCTGCAGCTGCTCGCCCGCGAGGTCGCCATCCTGCGCGGCTGCGACGTCGACCAGCCCCGCAACCTGGCAAAGAGCGTTACCGTGGAGTAGTTGGTTCCGCCATTCTGGCGACCAAGGCCCGGCTCCGTTGCAGCGGAGCCGGGCCTTGTTTCATTTGCCCAGATAAAACCTGCCAAAATGAACCTGTCCCAATTTGGCAGGTTAGCGGAGCTTGCTGGTCTCGAAGTACTCGGGGAACTGGTCCAGAACCTCGGTCTGGTTGCGGAACATCATATGCAGGTGCTTGCTGACCAAAAAGCTCGCTTCGATGGGGTCGCGACCGGCGATAGCGCGGCGAATCTGCTTGTGCTCGTTCACGATGTCCTGATTGTCGAGAACCTGCGTGGCGGCGCGCAGCCAGCGGAAGCGCTCCAGGTCGGCATTGGTCTCTTCGAGCCACGACCACACGGTGCTGCGACATGCGATGCTAAAAATCATGTGATGCATGAGGTTGTCGCTCAAAAAGAAGCCGATGCGATCCTCTTCGGCCATGGCCTTTTCCTGCAGCACGATGGCGCGGTCGAGCTGCTCGATGCCGGCCGACGTGGCGCGCGCACAGCACTCCACAATCACCTGCTTTTCCAGATGCTCGCGGATGTAACAGGCACTCTCGGCAAGGGTGAGGTTGATGGGCGAGACATAGGTGCCGCTCTGGGGCGCGGTGCGCACCAGGCCTTCCTGCGCCAAGCGAACCAAAGCCTCGCGCACGGGCGTGCGACCCATATCCAGGTCGTCGCAAAGTTGCTTGACGCCCAGCTTTTCGCCCGGTTTGTAGTCCAGGTAGACGATTTTGCGTCGAATGGTGTGGTAGGACTGGTCCTGTAGGCTCGTTTCCTGCTCGCCGACGTGCATCGATTCTTCCATAGCGCCTCGCAACTGTTCTATCAAACTCATATGTCAGTTGTTAATTATGCCGCGAATCAGCTCTCCGCGGTGGGTAATTCGGCTGTTGCCTGAGAACTATTGCAGCATCTTAGTCTGTGTTTGCGCAAGGCTGCGCTCAATGTTGCCGTATCATAAGCCGTCGCAAACGTGAAATAGAAAGAAGGAATCCCATATGCAACTGGCAAATATCGTACGCGAGCGCTGGAAAGGCGTCTTGTTCTGCCTAATCATCGCCATTCCCGCGACGCTGCTCGGCAAACAAATTGAGGTGGTCGGCGGTCCGGTATTTGCCATCCTCTTTGGCATGGTCCTGGCGCTCGTCTTTCCCAAGAATCGTCGCGAACAGCTCGCCGCTGGCGTCACCTATACGTCCAAAAAAGTCTTGCAGTACGCGGTTATCCTGCTTGGCTTTGGCATGAACCTCTCCCAGATTCTGTCCAAGGGCGCCCAGTCGCTGCCGATTATCGTGGCGACAATCTCGACCTCGCTTGTCATCGCCTTTGTGCTCTGCCACGTTATGAACGTGCCGGGCAAGATCGCGACGCTTGTGGGTGTGGGTTCGTCGATTTGCGGCGGTTCTGCCATCGCCGCGACCGCACCCGTCATCGATGCCGACGATCGCGAGATTGCCCAGGCTATTTCGGTCATCTTCCTGTTTAACGTTATCGCGGCGCTCGTGTTTCCGACGCTTGGCGGCATGCTCGGGCTGACCAACGAGGGCTTCGGCCTGTTTGCCGGTACCGCCATCAACGACACCTCGTCCGTAACGGCTGCGGCGAGCGCTTGGGACAGCATGCATCCCGGCGCCAATGTGCTCGAGAGCGCCACGGTGGTCAAGCTCACCAGGACGCTGGCCATCATTCCCATCACGCTGGCGCTTGCTTGCTGGCAGATGCATCTGGCGCGCAAGGCCGGCGGCGACGCTAGGAGCACGTTCTCGCTTAAACGCGCGTTTCCCGTGTTTGTGCTGTTCTTTGTGCTGGCGAGTGTGATCACCACGGTGCTTCAGCTTCCCGCGTCCTTTACGGCGCCCATCAAGGAGCTGTCGAAGTTCTTCATCGTGATGGCCATGGCGGCAATTGGCTTTAATACCGATATCGTCGAGCTGGTCAAAAAGGGCGGCAAGCCCATCGCGCTGGGCTTTTGCTGCTGGATTGGCATTGCGTGCATGAGTTTGGGAATGCAACACGTGCTGGGAATCTGGTAGAGAAGTAGCTTGTTTGCGTGCTGCGTGCTGGCGAGCGCATTCTCACGGTGGAGCGATAGGAGCTCTTGCGGGTATGGCTTGTCCGCAGGTTTATAAGTCCCGAAGAGCTCTTATCGCCCCGCCAGGATGGCGATGCGGGGCAACACCTATACTCGCAGGACGGCGCTTTCTGCCCTATAGTGTTTGGTGAGCAATATCGTTCAATTTTGAAACACTCGGTCGTGCGGCCGTCGGCGGTTGCACGTCGCTGCGGACAGGGGCAAATAATGGATAGCGATGCCAAGCTGAACATCTTGACCGAGGCCCTGGCTGCTGCCGGGGCCTCGGCATTGGCAATCGATGCGCGTGGGGACGTCGCGATCTCGACCATGAATGACGCGGCGCTCGAGCGGGATGTGGCGGCTTTTGTCGCTGAGCGCCTCGACCGTATAGGAGACGGCGCGCGTCTGGTTATGGGACGTGCGGGTGCGCGCCTGAACCTGACCGTTCGCCCCACCGACAAAGAGGGCGGGGGCCTTTGGGTCGTCGTGGTCCGCGAGGTGCGCGGCGCCGCGGCGCACGCGGGCATCGAGTGGCTCAACGCCGACGAGGTTGAGGCCCGCTACGAATCGAGCGCGTACGGCATCGTTGAGGGGGCGGCCTCGGTGGCTGCGCCGGTTGCAGAGAGTTACGCGCGCGGTGTGCCCCTTATGCTCGAGGGCGAGCTGGGAGCGGGTCAGGTCGAGATCGCCAAGCGCCTCTATCTGGACGGTCCTTTTGCCGGTCAGCCCTTTGTTTCCGTTGCGCTCGATGAGCTCACCGAGCGCGGTTGGCGCTATGTGCTCAAAAGCGCCGAATCGCCGTTGTTCCAAACGGGGCTGACCCTTTGCATTGAGGGCTGGAACGCGGTTGGCCCCCAGCGCCTCCGCGAGCTGGTCTCCACGATGACCGACACCGCGTTGGCGACGCGCTGCCATGTGGTGCTGACAGCGAATGACATGCCGGGCGGCGGCGAAAGTGATCAAGCCGCGTTTGTGACCGAGCGCTTCGCCTGCGCGGTGAGCGTGGCGCCGGCAATCGCCGAGCAGGGAGCCGCGTCGACGAAGGTTGCGCGCTATTTGGAATATCTCGCTGATGCATTTGAGACAGCAGCACCCACGCTGTCTGCCGCGGCGACGAAGACGCTCGATGCTTACCGCTGGCCGCGCAATTATCTGCAGCTTCGCGAGGTCTCGGAACGACTGTATATATTGGTGGGGGCGGGCACGGTGTACAGCGCTATAGCGGAGGAAGTGCTCGCCCAAGAGGACGTGATTAAGACCGCAGCCTTTGGCGCCCCGACACTCGAAAGTGACCTGTATATCCTACGACCGCTGGCCGATACCGAGCGAGATATCGCGCGTCTGGTTGTAGACCATCTCCACGGCAACCGAACCCGTGCGGCGGAGGTGCTGGGCATAAGCCGTACAACGCTGTGGCGCTTGCTGAAGGACGATGACCGTTGAGCGAGGCGCCCGTGACCGCGCGCGACGCGTGTGCTACAGTCCAAAGCGTTATTGTTTCGATTTGGTTACGGCGTGCGAGGGCATATGGCTGAGACTTCAAAACCGAGCCGCAGAAGGCGGAGCGCCGCGCCGGTTAACCGACGCACGACATCGGTGACGTGGGGCAAACACGCCTCGGGGTTTGATGGCTCGTTCAAGCGCACTAAATACGGCTATCCTTCGGCAAGCGCCCGCTTGGCAATGCAGGCAGAGTCCTCGCTGTGGGGCCGCAAACGCGTGGTGGGCTCAAAGCTCAAGCACGACGGAACGCTCGGCTACATCAGCCGCGGGGCGGCTCGCCGCAGCGGGCTCAATCCCGCCGGCTGGCATCGCTACGTGCCGATCGTGGCCGCCGTTGCAGTGATCGTCATCGCACTCGCTGCGCTTGGCTACGCCGGCGGTGGCGCCAACTTGGACGCAATGTTTAAATCGCCCGAGCTCGCGCATGTAGGTACAGAAGTTGTCGAGGGCGCTCAGGCCCAGACGGGCGTTGCGCCCCAGCGCGGCATCGTCGCGGCGGCCTCCACCATCGCCGATGCGCAAAAGGACGAAGACAAGCAAGGCGACGACGCCGAAACGACCCAGACAAGCGAAGCGACGACAACTCAAATATCAACATAGCTTGCCGGCAGAAGGGGACGTTCCTTTTCTGCCGGCAGTTTGGGACACTCCTGCGCTACCTAACGTACACCACGTTGTCGCGGCGCGGCTTTGCCTCGGGTAGCGTGTCCTCGGCGTAGCCCAAAATGCAGTTACCGACACCGCGCAGGCTGCCGTCGGCGGGCAGGCCCCAGCTGGCCAACAGCTCCAGGCCCTCGGGCGAGTCAAAGACCTCATGCGCGCGGTGAATCCAGCACGAATCGACACCCAGTGCATAGGCGGCGTTGAGCAAGTTGCCCATGGCGAGCGAGCCGTCTTCCAGATGGGTGGGCACGCTGCGGTCAACCAGCACCACCACAACGGTCTTGGCACCGTAGAAGGGGTCGCTGTTGCTGCCCATGACCTGGGCGTTGAGCTGTGAGAGACGCTCGACGGTCGCGGGGTCGGTGACGGCGACAAATGTCACCGGCTGGCGGCCCATGCCGCTCGGTGCATATTGGCCGGCTTCGATAATACGTGCAAGCTTTTCAGCCTCGACGGGACGATCGCTGTAGTTGCGGCAGCTGCGACGGTGAATGAGTGCTTCGATAGTCTCCATGGTGTCTCCTTGCGGTGGCGTTGCAGATGTCCCGTTCATACCCGTCGGGCTCAAACGATAGACGGTCAATTGCCCGGCCAAAAGGATAGATTCCAATTGGGAAAGTAGGTTTGCATAAAAGTACCTTCAGAATGTGACAAACAAATGGGATGGTTAAACGTTTTATCCCGTCTACCCTGCGGTTTTTTA
The DNA here is from genome assembly GCA_958420355.1 of uncultured Collinsella sp. GTDB lineage: Bacteria > Actinomycetota > Coriobacteriia > Coriobacteriales > Coriobacteriaceae > Collinsella. The sequence continues at coordinate 35,529 of CATZJG010000013.1, read as the reverse complement.
CCACTTGCCTAAATGACGAACGCATAACCTCTGATAAAGGTTTTACTAAAGGAGTACCAACGTTTATCAATGCGCCGTGGTGGCGCCGGGCCAGGAGGTAACATCATGTTCCAGGCTGGAGATGTCGTCGAGACCGATTTCGAAGGATTTCTGAAGCTGCTGCGTTCCAAGACGCGCGCTTTCGTGTCGATCAACGATCACGAGTACTACATCACGCACACCGATGGCTATTGGCGTGTTCAGGATTGCGAGGCCCTCAACGACAAGGGCCACTTTACTGACTGTTCTGAGTTGGTCAACACGGTCTGCGAGGTCGTCGAGCTGCCGTGGATTGCCGGCAAGAGCCTGCATGACAGCTTCTCGGGCGCTACGGTCTATGAGGCCGTCGCCGCTTAACAGGCAATAAAACCCGATTTTCACGTGACCGCTGGCGCCGCCCCCGCGCCGGCGGTCTTTTTCTGCCGATAGGCCATAAAAATGCACGCATTTGCGGAGAGCCTGTTGACGATAGTCAAAACTCGGACTAATCTAGAGACACATAATTGGTCAAAAATCGGACAATTGAATGGTGGGATAGATGAATAGTGCGGTTACGCTGGTCGACTTCGATCGGTTGCTCAATGGACTCGACCATATCTATTCGGAGTTCTCGCGCGCCTGCGGCCTTTCGGACTGCGCCTACTGGATGCTCGTCGACACGAGTGCAGCGGGCGGAAGCGTTGCCGTGAGTCGGCTGACGAGTGAATGGTTCTACAGCAAACAGACCATCAATTCGGCGATTAAAACGCTTAGGGCGCGAGGGCTTGCGACGTTGGAGTTTGCCGAGGGCAGTCGTAAAAACAAGGTTGTACGACTGACCGAAGAAGGCGTGCGGTTTGCCAAGCGCTACGCGTTGCCGGCGCAAAAAGCCGAGCAACAGGCATTCGAGGCGCTCGAGCCGTGGGAACAGTGCGAGATCATGCGCTTGGTCGGTAAGTTCTCCCATGTTCTTAACGAAGAGTGCGAGGCATTTAAACGGCAAGTGGCCGCCGAGAACGAGACTGACGATAAGGGCGAGGGGGACGCATGCGACTCTTAATGAGGTTTATGAGGCCGTACCGCGGTCTGATTGCGGTGACGCTGTTTGCGGTGCTGATAGATAACGTCGGTACGCTGTTGGTTCCCACGATGCTGGCGAACATGGTCAACACCGGTATTACCACGGGTGATGTCGACTATATATTACGCAACGGCCTGTACATGCTTATCGCGACCGGCATGGCCAGCGGCGGCACGGTGCTGGGCTGCTATCTTTCGGCGCGCCTGGCCGCCAACGTGGCCTGCGATATCCGCAATGCCGTGTACGACAAGTCGCTCGAGCTGTCCGCCAGCGACTTTGAGCGCTTTGGCACGGGTTCGATGATCACGCGCTCGCTCAACGACATCAACGTGATTCAGCAAGCTGTCCTTCAGACGATTCAGCTGGTGCTGCCGGTGCCGTTCTTGGCCGTGGCAGGCATCATTTTTGCTTGGTTCATCGATCCCGCCATGGGTACGCTGCTGGGCGTGGTGGTTGCGATCGTGCTGGTGGCGGCGGTCTTTACCGTTGCCAACGCCGCGCCGATCTTTATGCGCCTGCAGAGCTTTATCGACCGCATGAACGTGGTGCTGCGCGAGAACATCGTGGGCGTGCGCGTCATCCGCGCATTTAACAAGGAGCGCCACGAGGAGCAGCGCCTGGACGAGGTGTTTAGCGATTACGCGGCCAATGCCATCAAGGTCAACCACCTGTTTGTGGGTCTCGACAGCTCCAGCTTCTTTTTGATGAATATCGCCGAGGTGGCGGTGCTGTGGGTGGGCGGCAACCGCGTGGGCGTCCACGCCATGCAAATCGGTAGCATCTCGGCCGTGCTGGAGTACGCGATCCTGATCCTGTTCTTTGTGATGACGGCGCAGATGGTGATTCTGACGCTCCCACGCGCCGCCGCATGCCTGAACCGTGCGCAGCAGGTGTTGGAGATTGAGCCGAGCATCGTGGACGGCAAGCGCACGCTGGACACGTGCGCGGCGGAGTCTGTTGACGGTGCCGACGCGGTGGCCGTGTTCGACCACATGTCGTTCCGTTTTGACGATGCCGACGAGGATACCCTGTGCGACCTGAGCTTTGCCTGTCGCCGTAGCCAGACCACGGCGATTGTAGGCTCGACGGGTTCGGGCAAGTCGACGGTGGCCAAGCTCTTGCTTCGCTTCCACGATGCCACGAAGGGCGCCATTCGCCTGAATGGCATCGATCTGCGCGACCTTTCGCAAGACGACATCCGCGGGCGTATCGCCTATGTGCCGCAGAAGGCATGGCTGTTCTCGGGTACGGTGGCGAGCAACCTGCGCTTTGGCAACGAAGACGCGACTGAGGCTGACATGCTCCATGCGCTGGAGGTTGCCCAGAGCACCTTTGTGCTCGACCAGCCCCAGGGGCTCGATACGCCGGTGGCCCAGGGCGGCACGAACTTCTCGGGTGGTCAGCGCCAGCGCCTGGCGATTGCCCGCGCACTCATGAAGCATGCCGATCTATATATCTTCGACGACAGTTTTTCGGCCCTGGACTTTAAGACCGATGCGGCACTGCGCCATGCGCTGCAGGACGAGACGTGCGATGCCGCGGTGCTCATCATCGCCCAGCGCATCTCGACTATTTTGCATGCCGATCAGATCGTGGTGCTCAAAGACGGCGAGATCGTGGGCCTAGGCACGCACGACGAGCTCATGGAAACCTGCGAGGTGTACCGCGCAATCGCGGAATCGCAGATGAAGGGAGGTGAGTAGCATGACCGAGGAGCTCAAGAAGCAGGGCATCGTCGATGGCGCTGCGGTTGTAGAGACAGTCGAGGAGACGGGCGTCGCGCCCGACCTGGACGAAGCCGCCAAGGCGGCGGAGCGCGAGGCTCGCCGCCAAGCGCTCTACGAGGAAAACGAACGTGCCGAGGACGAGCGCGCCCGCGCCGAGGCAGAGCGTATGCGCGACGTGGACGACGAAGACGAGGACGAGACGCCTCGGGATACCTGGGCGACGGTGCGCCGCCTGTGGAGTGAGGCTGCCGGCGACCATTGGCGCTTCTATATCGTGTTCGCGAGCATTGTGTTCTATGTCATCTTTAACACCGCCGCGCCGGCATATAGCGCCCGCGTGATCGATGAGCTGTGGGGCCACATTCAGGTGGCGTTTGCCAACGACACCACTTTCAGCATCACCTGGGAGAACTGCGGCAGGACTATCTTCATCTACTTTTTGATTTGGACGGCCGCCGCTTCGTTCTACGCGCTCCAGAGCTTTTTGATGTCGAGCGTGGCCGAACGCCTCAATCTGTGCCTGCGCAACCGCATCGCGCAAAAGCTCAACCGTCTGCCGCTCGCCTATTTTGACGCGCATCGTCCCGGCGAGGTCGTCAGCCGCGCGACCAACGACCTGGACAAGATGTCCGAGAGCATGCAGCGCGGATTGCTGCAACTGCTCGTGTCGATCGGCACGGTTGTTGGTGCTGTGAGCGTGATGTTCGTGTTCAGCGTGCAGCTTACGCTCGTCTTTCTGTTCTTTACGGCACTGTCGCTGCTGGTGACGAAGGTCGTCTCGCGCCGCACACACGATGTGACGGGCGAGCGCCAGGAGTGGGTGTCCAAGATTACGAGTGCGGTCGAGGAAGGCTATTCGGGCCGTCTGGTGATCCGCGCGTTTAACCGCGAACGTCAGAGCTCCGCTGAGGTGCACGAGGCTTCGAAGGAACTGGCTCGTGTGAGCACCAAGGCCGACTTTATGATCAATGCTGTCGGCCCCGCAGTGCGCTTTATCGGCCGTTTGGCGCAGATCGTTATTGCGCTGGTGGGCTGCAGCATGCTGGTTGCCGGTCACATGACCGTCGGCGTGTTCCAGGCGTTCTTCCAGTTTATCTATGAGGCGTCCGAGCCCATGACGCAGCTGTCGTTTACCTTCAACTCGCTGCAGAGCGCGTTGGCGAGTGCGGAGCGCGTGCTCGACCTGCTCGATGAGCCCGAGATGGAGGCCGATCCGCTGCCGGACGAGGCCGCCAAGCTGCCGGGTCGCGTTGAGGGTCGCGTCTCCTTTGAGCACGTGCGCTTTGGTTATTCGCCCGACAAGCCGCTTATGCACGACGTGTCGTTTACCGCCGAGCCGGGCCAGAAGATTGCCGTGGTGGGAACCACGGGCGCGGGCAAGACGACGCTCATCAACCTGCTCATGCGCTTCTACGAGATTGACGGCGGGCGTATTACGCTCGACGGCGTGGATACGAGCCGCATGGACCGCGGCGAGCTACGGCAGCAGTTTGGCATGGTGCTGCAGGACGCCTGGCTGTTCGATGGCACGATTGCCGAAAACATCGCCTACGGCTGTCCCGAGGCGACGCGTGAGGAGATCGTGGCGGCTGCGCGCGCCGCGCAGGTCGACTTCTTTGTGCGCACCATGCCGCAGGGCTACGACACGCGCGTGGCCAACGATGCCGAAAGCATCAGCCAGGGCCAGCGTCAGCTGCTGACCATCGCACGCGTGCTGCTCAATAACCCGGCGATTCTCATCCTGGACGAGGCGACCTCAAGCGTGGATACGCGTACCGAGCTTGCCATCGGTCGTGCCATGGACGCGCTCATGCGCGGGCGCACGAGCTTTGTGATCGCGCACCGCCTGTCGACGATCGTGGACGCCGACCTGATCTTGGTCATGGATCACGGCAACATTATCGAGCAGGGCACGCATAAGGAGCTGCTCGCAGCCGAGGGCGCTTATGCCGACCTCTATCTGAGTCAGTTCGCATAATGTGACAAAGGGACAGTCCCTTTGTCACATCAAAAGGAATGGCGCGCCGGGGATTGATTCCCTGGCGCGCCTTTTGCGTCGGTGCCGATGTCGTTTTGTGCCGCTTGCGTTCCTAACGTTCGTCCATGAGCTTGGCGACGAGGGTTTTGAGCTCGGCCACCTCTCGCTCGAGTTCTTTGACGCGGCGGGCATTCTCGGTGATGCCCTGGCGGTTGAGGGCACTCTGCTCGGCGGCGTCATCGGGCATGTACTCGCGATGCTGCTTGGCGTCGAAACTCTCCTCGAACACGCGGCAGCCGTTGCGCTTGATGATGCGTCCCGGCACGCCCACGACGGTGCAGTTGTCGGGCACGTCCTTAACGACGACCGAGTTGCCGCCGATCTTGACGTTGTTGCCGATGCGGATGTTGCCGAGCACCTTGGCGCCCGTGCCCACCGTGACATTGTTGCCCAGGGTGGGGTGACGCTTGCCGGTCTCGTTGCCGGTGCCGCCGAGCGTGACGCCCTGGTAGAGCACACAGTTGTCGCCCACAATGGTGGTCTCGCCGATGACGACGCCCATGGCGTGGTCGATAAAGAAGTGCTTGCCAATCTGCGCGGCAGGGTGAATCTCGACGCCGGTGATGTGGCGGGTGATTTGCGAGAGCACGCGGGCGAGCGAGCGATGACCGTGCTCCCACAGCCAGTGCTCGGGCACGTGGTTCCACTTGGCGTGCAGGCCAGGATAGGAAAGGAAGATGACCAGACCGTTTTGCGCGGCGGGGTCCTGCGCCTGGACGGTCTTGATGTCCTCGCGAATGGTATTGATAAAGCTCACCGGCCGCCCTCCCTTAGCGCCATGGCAATGCGATTCAATAAAGTATAGCGATTCGCTAGGGATTAAAAAGGACAATCTTGGCGGCTTTGCGCTACAAGTGTCAGTTATGCAAACTTGCTGGTAATGGAGTCATGCTTTTGTGGGGTTGCGCACGAGGGGGCACCGCAACCGTATACTGGTCAACTTGGACGTATCCGCGCCCACAACTGAGAGGTTTTACTTCATGGGTTTCATCAATTTTATTGCCGAGCTGCTTAAGGACCCGCGCACCGCGATCGCCAGCTGGATCGCCGCCGGCCCGCTTATGGCCTACGGCTGCGTATTCCTGATCATCTTTATCGAGACGGGCGTGGTGTTCTTCCCGTTCCTTCCCGGTGATTCGCTGCTGTTCGCCTCGGGTTTCTTTGCCCACAACGGCGGCTTTAACATCGTGGCGCTTCTGGCCACCGCATGGGCCGCTGCCATTTTGGGCGATCAGTGCAACTTTATGATCGGTCACTTCTTTGGCCGCAAGATCATCGCTTCGGGCAAGGTCAAGGCCATGACGCCCGAGCGCATCAAAAAGTCCGAGGACTTCTTGGACAAGTGGGGTCACCTGGCCATCTTCCTGGGTCGCTTCTTCCCGTTTATCCGCACCTTTGTGCCCTTTATCGCTGGCATGGGCGGCATGCACTGGCGCAACTTTGTCGTCTTTAACGTGCTGGGCGGCATTACCTGGTCGACGGTCTTTACGCTGCTGGGCTACTTCTTTGGCGGCATTCCCTTTGTGCAGGAGCACTTTGAGCTGCTGATTATCGGCATCGTTGCCGTGTCGATCATCCCGACCGTGGTCGGTCTGGTTAAGGCCAAGCTGGGTAAATAGAACGCCTAGCTCGAGCCAGCGCGCAGACCGTACAGTTGAGGCCCGTCACCGCTTACGGTGGCGGGCCTTTTTGCTTCGGTCAAATGAAAATACTTTACTTAGTTAAAGAAAAGCGTTTTATCAGACGCGTGCGGGGAGTACAATCTCGTGCATGCGAATCGACGTGCCATCGGCTTTGATGCTGTTCGCGTGTCCCGTCCGGCTCTACGCTCCGGGCGTGCGACGTTGCGACGCGGCCGGCCTCGGTCCTTGCGTGCGGGTTCGCGAGTATGCAACTGTGTATGTAAGGAGCGACATATGACTGTCGAGAAGAAGGATATCGATTGGGGTAGCCTCGGCTTTGGCTACATGAAGACCGATTACAGCTACGAGGCTCATTGGAAGGATGGCGAGTGGGACGAGGGCGGCCTGACCACCGACCACACCCTGCATGTCTCCGAGTGCGGCGGCATCTTCCATTACTGCCAGGAGGTCTTTGAGGGCCTGAAGGCCTACACCGCCGAGGACGGCAGCATCGTCTGCTTCCGTCCCGATATGAACGCCGAGCGTATGTACAACTCTGCCCAGCGCCTCGAGATGCCCCCGTTCCCCAAGGACAAGTTCGTTGAGGCCGTCAAGCAGGTCGTTTCTGCCAACGCCGCCTGGGTTCCGCCCTTCGGCTCTGGCGCGACCCTGTACGTGCGTCCGTTTATGATCGGCTCCGGTGACGTGATCGGCGTGGCTCCCGCTCCTGAGTACACGTTCCGTATTCTCGTGACCCCGGTCGGTCCGTACTTTAAGGGTGGCCTTAAGCCCGTTAAGCTGCGCGTTTCCGAGTACGACCGCGCCGCACCGCACGGCACCGGCAACATCAAGGCCGGCCTGAACTACGCCATGTCCCTCAAGCCCACGATGGAGGCTCACCGCGAGGGCTATGCCGAGAACCTGTATCTCGACTCCGAGTCCCGCACCTATGTCGAGGAGACCGGCGGCGCCAATGTCCTGTTCGTGAAGGAGGACGGCACGCTCGTCGTTCCGCAGTCGCACACCGACTCCATCCTGCCCTCTATCACCCGTCGTTCGCTCGTTCAGGTTGCTCAGGACCTGGGCATGACCGTTGACCAACGTCCCGTCGAGTGGGCCGAGGTCAAGGCCGGTACCTTTGTCGAGTGCGGCCTGTGCGGCACCGCTGCCGTCATCTCCCCGGTTGGCGAGATCGACAACAAGGTTTACGGCGCCGACGAGACCGTGACCTTCCCGGCTGGCTACACCGAGATCGGTCCTGTGATGAAGAAGCTCCGCGAGACCCTGACTGGCATCCAGTCCGGTGCTGTCGAGGATAAGCACAACTGGGTTTACACCGTCGCGTAAGCTGTCTTAGCTGTCCGGCCCGAGGGCGATCTTCCTTTCCGGCGCGTCCTCGGACATGAAAGAACCTCCGTGCGCACTTCGTGCGGCGGAGGTTCTTTCGTCCTGCGGAGTGCGCCGGAAAGGAAGGCCGCGCTTTTGTTTTGGTTCGCGCCATGTGGGGGTGGCGGCGACGTGCATTTTTGCGAGTATTCTGCAATCGAAGGCCCCTGCATACCGACCTCGGGCAAAAAATCGGGATTTCTCGATGTTTTCTACGGATGATGGGCGGGGTTATGGGCTGACAGCGTTTGATTTGCAGGGATATTCGCGGTCTTTGGCATTTATCGTGGCGCCCGAAGCTCTTGGTTGTGTTGAATACTCCTAAAAATGCACGGCGCTTAGAGGGGGACCTTCGCGAAAAAGGAAACCGCCCCGTCGAAGTATGCATTCGACGAGGCGGTTTATGCATTTGGCCGATTAAGGATGCCCTGCCAAACTACTAGAACTTGACGGTCGGGGCCTGGCGGGCTGCTTCGGCGGCCTCGAAGCCCTGGCGCTCCTTAAACTGGAAGATGCCGGCAAAGATGACAGCCGGGAACGTCTGGATGGCGTTGTTGTAGTTGAGCACACAATCGTTGTAGCTCTGGCGTGCATAGCTAATCTTGTTCTCGGTATCCTCGAGCGATGCCTGCAGCTGCGTAAAGTTGGTGTTTGCCTTAAGATCGGGATAGGCCTCGGCTACGGCGAAGAGCTGGCGCAGCGCGCCGGTCAGCACGTTGTCGGCTTCCATCTTGGCCTCGGGCGTGGTGGCCTTGACGGCGGTGTTACGCGCGCTGATCACGGCGGAGAGCGTCTCCTGCTCGTGCTTGGCGTAGCCCTTGACGGTCTCGACCAGGTTGGGGATCAGGTCGTTGCGGCGCTGCAGCTGCGTATCGATGTTCTGCCAGGCGTTATCGATGCGGTTACGCTTGGTGACCATGTTGTTGTAGATGCCGGCGATGGCGCAGACAATCACAATGACAACAACGATGCCGATGATGACGGTAATCATGATGTCTCCGTTTCGAATGGCCGCGGCGGCATGCGCCAGCTGCCGTTGGTATAACGCTACTAGTATACCCGCAACGTTTTGCCGTGCCGAACTTTCCGGCAAGCGTTATGTTTTCGGCGGGGTTGGCACCGGGGCAAAGCGCGCGAGGTACAGGTGTAAGATATGCGACAGATTGACGAGTGTTGTCTTTGCCCTGAGGATGGCGATACCAGTGGACCTTCGCATTAAGAAAACCTACCGCGCCCTGTTCGATGCCTTCACCGAGCTTCTCGAGGAGCATCGTTTTGAGGACCTGACGGTTGCCATGCTGTGCGACCGCGCCATGATTCGCCGCACGACGTTCTACAAGCACTTTCGCGACAAGAACGATTACTTTGCCTTTTATATCGATGAGCTCATGTCGGGCTTGCCGCAAAAACAGCCCGATGAGGCCGGCGCAGTGTCTGCCGAGGACGTGCGCGCGCTTCGGCACGCGATTTTGGACGATGCCATGGATTTGATTCTGGCGCACGAGCAGCTCATGGATAACATTTTGGCAAGCAGCATGTCGGGCATGTTGACCAACGTTATTTGCGACCGCATTGCCCGCTCCATCCGCGAGCGTGTGATGAACGTGCTTGCTGAGGATGCCTTGGCCCCCGTGTCACTCGAGACGACGTCTGAGTTTGTCGCCGGCGGTATTATTCGACTTTTCACGATATGGTGGGAATCGGGTCACGATCTTGAGCGTCGACCTGAGATAGCCGACGTGGTCGATGCGCTGTTTGAGCGGACCATGACACCGGTGCATCACTAGAAGTGGCGGAGAGAGGGGGATTCGAACCCCCGGAACGCTCTCGCGCTCAACGGTTTTCAAGACCGCCGCATTCAACCGCTCTGCCATCTCTCCGTGAGTCGTAATGATAGCATCGTTTTGAATTTGCAACAGGGAAGGCGAACGATGACGATCACCGAAATCGACGAGAAGTTCATGCGCGAGGCGCTGGCCGAGGCGCGAGCCGCCGCGGCGGTGGGCGAGGTGCCCATCGGAGCCGTAGTGGTGCGCGACGGCGAGGTTGTCGCGCGGGCGCATAATCGTCGCGAGCTCGATCAGGATCCTTCGGCTCATGCAGAGTTCGCGGCCCTGTGCGCTGCCGCCCAGGCGCTTGGCCGCTGGCGCCTTTCCGATTGCACGGTCTATGTAACGCTCGAGCCTTGCTGCATGTGTGCGGGGCTTATGGTCAACGCGCGCGTTGGACGCTGTGTGTATGGCGCGGCCGATGCCAAGGCGGGCGCGCTGGGATCCCTATACGATTTGAATGCCGACTCGCGCCTGAATCATCGGTTTAACGTGACGGCTGGGGTCCTGGCGGATGAATGCCGTGAGCTGCTGAGTAGCTATTTTGGCGGTCTGCGCGGAGCGGGCGGCGCTGATTGCGGTTGTGGGGCTGATCTTGAAGCACACGCCGCTCACGCCGCAGCGCTTGCAGGTGTCGGTGAGGATGCTGGCACGGTGGTTGACTTTGGTCCTGCGTGCCGCCGGCCCCGCCGTGTGCTGCTGGCGATCGACTCCTTTAAGGGCAGCGTTTCGAGTGCGCAGGCGGAGGCGGCGGTTGCCGAAGGCGTGCGCCGCGTTTGGCCCGATGCCGAGGTGTGCACATTGCCGCTGGCGGATGGCGGTGAGGGGACGCTCGATGCCGTTGCCGCGTGCGGCGGTGAGCTCTCAACCTGCGATGTCGCAGGCCCCTTGGGCGATCGTGTGTCTGCCCGGATGCTGGTGGACGGCGAGCGCGAGTCCGCGGTCATCGAGATGGCCGAGGCGGCTGGTATTGGGTACTCGCCCTGTACAGAATCGGCGGCGCTTGCGGCTTCGACCTATGGCGTGGGCGAGCTCATGCTTCGCGCGGTTCGCACGGGCGCAAAGACTATCTATATTGGCTTGGGCGGCAGCGCCACCAACGATGGTGGCGCCGGTATGCTGCAGGCGCTGGGCGCGCGCGTGGTCGATGATCAGGGCTGCGATGTCGCCCCCGGTCTTGCGGGCCTTGAACACGTGGCGAGTATCGATTTGACGTCAGCGCTGCAGGCTTTGGATGGCGCTCGTATCGTTGTGCTTTCGGATGTCGAGAATCCGCTCGTAGGGCGTCGCGGCGCGCTTGCGGTGTTCGGCGGACAGAAGGGCCTGCCGACGGATGCTGCCGAGGCGCTGAGCAGGTGCGACAGCTGGATGGTCGGCTACGGCCGCCTGCTCGATACGGCGATTGCCGGAGCTCGAGCCCAGGGTTTGTTGCGCACGCCCGAGGGCGCACGGACATTTGGCTCGGTGCTCGGCGTGCCCGGTGCGGGCGCTGCCGGTGGCTTGGGCGCGGCGTTGCTGGCGCTCGGTGCGGAGCTGCGCTCGGGTGTGGAGACGGTGCTCGATCTCGTGGGGTTTGACGAGCGCGTGCGCGATGCCGACCTGGTCATAACGGGTGAGGGCAATATGGATGAGCAGTCCGCCGCCGGTAAGGCGCCGGTGGGCGTGGCCCGTCGTGCGAAGCGATATGGCAAGCCGGTGATTGCTGTCGTGGGCGGTCGCGCTGATAACCTGGATGCGGTGTATGGGCAAGGCATCGACCTTGTACTGCCGATTTGCCGCAAACCCATGGGCCTGGAACAGGCACTCGATCCGCAAGAAGCCACAACCAACCTCATCTGCGCCGGCGAAGCGGCCGCTCGATCCTACGACCTTGGCCGTATCTAAAACCCATCCCCTCGATAAGTTGCGGTGAAATACGGAGCGTTTTTGCCTTTAAGGGGCCAATTCAGTCCGTATTCCACCGCAACTTCGAGAATGGCCATTCGAGGTTGGCTGCCTTGGGTCTTGGGTCGGACCGTTTGCCACGAAATGCGGCCATCTACTACGTTAAACCGGCCACCTTCGACCATCCCGGAATTTGCAAAAACAAAACCGCAGGTAGAAAGCTTGCCGATTTTCGAAAAAGCCGGCTATGGTTGACCCCTGCGGCCTAAACGTAGTAGATAGGTCCTTTTCGTGGCGCAGCGTCAGACCAGTCTTCTTGGGGCGGGGTTATTTTGACTACATGCCGATCTGATTGCCCAAGTAGTCAAAATAGCCCCGTCCCAAACTAGCTACTTTGTGGGATGTGGGGGATAAAGATTGCCGGTCGATTTGTCCTACTGGGGTATGTCGATGGCGCGAGTGGTTCGATTTTGAGCCTGAGTGGCAACCCGAGGCGAAATTTCGGGTCACCCAAATTGCTACAATTTTAAGCATATAGCGATGTCCTGCCTTGCGTTTCTGCGCGGGGGGGGCGTATATTTGCATCGATGGGGACGACACACATATATAGCGAGCCGCTGCTTGACGTCCTCATGGATTTGGGGAGGGCCTTCATGAATCGCGCGTGTGCGAGAGCTCGAGAAATGCTAAAGCCTTTTGGCAAGAAAACCAATACCGCAAAGCGTGTCCTGAGGATTTTGACCGTCCCGGTGGCGGCGTGTGCACTCTTGTTTGGTGCGACGAGTGCGTCGGCCGACCAGACAGTTCCCTTTAGCAACCACATCGTGAAGACGGTGAATCCAACCGGCACCACGGTCAATCTGTTCGACTACTGGGTCGTCGATGGCGCCAATGATAAGTCCGTCAACATAAACAACAATAATGGCAATAACGACACCGGCATCAACAAAAATCACCAGCTCAAGTTCAATGGTGGTGGCGGCACGGGCATTAACAAGTGGACGGGCAGAAGCGGCATTGACGGCTTTGGACGTCTTCCATTTGTGAAGAACACGCTGGTGAATGGCTATCCCGAGATCAAGGCTGGTACCTATGCCTCATACGGCACGAAAGGCGATTGCACCGATGAATCGCTGGCCTATCTCTTTAACAACGACAGTCAGGCCAACGGCAAGCAGAATGGCAAGGCCGTCTACAACAACGTGAAGGGCCTTTTCCAGCTCAAGGATGGCTATTACGTTTACGACTCGTATGGTTCTAAAGGTAACTATGCCGTATATAATCCCACGACCAACTCCTTTAACGTCTACGATAAGGCGGGCGTATATAAGGGCGGCGTATCAGATGCAAATCTGGGCCAGTTCTTCCCCTTTGACTCGGCTGACAAGGTTTTTGATGAGAAGGGCAACAGCCTCTCCCCTAAGCAGATCATTGATGGAAGCACGAATCTCAACCATCACTTTGGCATGTCCGTAACCACGGAGTTTGTCCAGCCTGCGAGCGGCAAGACCACCGGTAACAAAGATATGATCTTTGAGTTCTCGGGCGATGACGACGTCTGGGTGTACATCGATGGCGTACTCGTGGGCGATCTGGGTGGCATCCACGAGAAGGCGACGCTCAAGATCAACTTCGCCACCGGTGGCGTGCATGTCGGTCATGTCGACAATGCCAATGATCCCGAAAAGACAATTCAAGACACCACCATTAAGGCTATGTTCCAAGCTGCCGGCGCAGATACTTCAAACAGAAGATTCTCCGGCAACACCTTCCTCGACAGCTCCAAGCACACGCTGAGCTTCTTCTATCTGGAGCGCGGCGCGGGTGCATCGAACATGTCGCTTAAGTTCAACCTCACCACCCTGCCGTCGTCCGAGGTCGCGAAGGTCGACCAGAACGGCGAGGCAGTCCAGGGTGCCGAGTTTGCTCTGTATCAGTCAGATGCCAACTGGAACGCGCAGGATGAGGCCATCGCTCAGGGCACGACGGACGCCAATGGCCAGCTGGTACTTCTGAAGCCGGACAGGTCCGTTCTTTCGTTTGATAACCAGCACGCTGAGGGACACGATTACTTTGTACTCAAAGAGGTTGGCCTGCCCGCGGGATATCGCTCGAGTCTGACCTCATCGACCACCGCAACGCCAGGTGAGCTGCATCTGCAATACAAGAAAGCTGCGAGCGGCACGGGTGGCGTGGTGGTTGCACCGCAGACGACGGTCACCACGGCCGACGGCAAGTCATGGACGGGTGGCCGCATGTGGCTGAACGGCGGCTATCTGGCCGCTAAGGAGACCATTTCTCTTAATAAAGAAACAAAAGACAATAAGGGCAACGCCATTAGCTCGGGTACGACCTTCGCCGTCGTGCTCAAGCTCACCGGTGCGAGCGAGGACCACACAAGCGAAGACGCGTGGACGGCGGTCACGGGCAACCCGCTCAATGGCTATAAGCTGTGCTCCGCGCACGGCATTGCCGGTGCGGTCGAGGCTGCCAAATCGGCGGACACGAGTGTCTTTGATGTCAATACCAAGGGCGACTACGTGGTGACGGTCAGGTCGCTGCCCGGAGACATCGAGAAGTACGCCGCCATGTTGGAAGATAAGTCCCAGTCCGAATATACCGTGGCGGTGTACCACACCACGGCATCGTCTCTGGCGGGGGCAACCATCGACAACACCTCTATGGTCCAATATCAAACGATAAACAGGCAGTTCTCTACGGTGATCCACCTCACCAACGTTCAGAACCGTCTGTTTGTGCAGAAGGTCGATGACCTGGACGAGCCCGTGGACGGCGCGACGTTTGAGCTGTATAAGTCCGATGACGTTACCGGCGATAGTCCCAGCACGTATGCAATCAACCCTGGTGCCACGCCGTATGACACCGTGAAGGCAAAAGGCATGACCTATCCGTATGACATTAAGGGTGCTGCATGCTTCCCGCTCGATTCGACAGAGCATAAGCCCCTTACCAAGGGTACGTACTACCTGCGTGAGTCTGTAAGCCCGGATGGCCATGAGATTAACAACACCATCACCAAGGTAATCGTGGACGATTCGGGTGTGTATGTGGATGCTGGCAAGGAAGGCGACGGTGTGCGCAGCATGAGCGGCCCGGGTTCGCTGATTGCTTCCCTGGCGCAGTTTGGCTCTCCCGACTCCATCGACAACACGCTTACGCACATTAAGGGCAAGCTACAGAGTGCGGCCGTTGACGCCAACGGAAACCTGACATGGGGCCAGACGTGCACCGCCCAAGGCGTGACGCCTTCTCTTGCGGGCAACTGGATGCATATGCGCTATGACAAGACGACGCAAGGTGCCAAGGCTATCCTGCGCTATGTCGAGGACGGTGGCGAGCGCGACGGCCAGCTGGCGACCATCTTTGCCGATACGGGCATCAACCGCATGGCCCTTTATCAAGACGATGATGCCACCAATGGCACCGATCTGGGCACGCTTCAGCTCAATCATCTCTTTACCACGGCAACGGCCGTGCAGTATACCGATCGTCGCGTGGCACGCCTGCAAGTGACTAAGACCGTGACGGTGACGGCGGACAGTGGCCTTACCGCGCCCACCAAGGATGCGAAGGGCAACGATCTGACCTTTACGTTTAAGTTCACCCTGCCGGGGTCCCAGGAGGGCTACGAGGCGCATGTATTCGATGCGAATGGCAACGCTGTGGGCAATTCCTTTAAGCTTAGGAACGGCGACACCCATTCCATCAAGGCCGGCGAGACCATTCGCGTATACGACCTCAAGAAGGGTGACAGCTATAGCGTGAGCGAGCTCACCACTAAGGACGAGGAGTCCAGTGGCAATGTGCTGGCGAGCATCGTTAACACTGTGACCGGCTCTGCCGACGAGTCGGTGCTTCCGGCTGGCTTTAGCCTCGTGAGCCGCAAGGCCGGCGGCGAGGAGCAGTCCGGAACCGGCAACACCATCACGGGCAAGATCGTCGCGCTCGAGGACGGAAAGATTCCCGCGAGCAACAAGCTAGAGTTCACCAACAACTACAGTGTCAACCCCGTAAAGAATGGCCTAAGCGCCAAGAAGGTGCTCGAGGGCCGCAATTGGGCCGATGGCGATACCTTTACCGTGCAGCTTACGGCCGACGACGGCGTCCCCATGCCCAAGGGTGCCAAGAGCAAGGTGGCGACGGTCGAGCTTACCAAGAATGCCCAGACGCAAACGGTTGGCGACATCACCTATAAGACGGCAACGTTTGGCGACATCACCTATGCCAAGCCCGGCACGTACACCTATACCATCTCGGAGGTTATCCCCGGTTCCGATGCCGGGGCAGACGGCATAAGCTATTCCGCCGCCCGCTATAAAGCGGAGGTCGTGGTGGAGGACAACCAAGCTGGTGCTCTTGTCGTTAAGAGCGTGAAGATGACGCAGGAGCGCAACGACGCGGGCGTCGACACCAAGACAGAGGTTGCCGACGCGATCTTCACCAACCGCTACGACGAGCATGAGAGGGACATCACCATCCATGCTCAAAAGAACCTAGTCGACAACGCCGGAACGTTCCCGCTTGCCAGGAATGCCTTTACCTTTACGCTCGAGGGCGTGGGTGGCTATGCGGATGCCAACGCGGTATTCAGCCTCGATACGGTCGATAAGAACATGGCGGCCCCCATGCCTCAGGGTACCGAGGGCAACACCGCGACCGTGGGCAACAACGCCGTTGGTGGCGCGGTGACCTGGCCGGCGATCTCCTATACCGCCAAGCCGGATGCGGGACGCGCTTACGTTTACAAGTTCGCTGAGAATCCCGGCAGCGTCGCGGGTATGACCTACGACGGATCGATCTATTACGCCGTGGTGCGCAACGCCAAGAAGGGCGCCGGCATCCAGACCTCGATCGAGTACTACAAGATTGCAGAAGACGGCTCGGTAAAGCAGCTGGACACGAATGTCACGCCCTCCTTTACCAATATATATAGTGTGGATCCCACGAGCGTGACCCTACAGGGCCAAAAGACGGTGAGCGGTCGTGACTGGAATCAGGGCGAGAGCTATGCCTTTAACCTTACCGCCGCTGCGGACGATGCCAATGCAACTGGTTTGAGCAAAACCACTGCGCAGGCGGTGAAGGATGGGGTTGTTGCCGTTAACGCCAACAAGACAGTCGCCAGCACGCCCGAGTCGGGACGCGTGGCATCGTTCTCCTTTGGCACCGAGGCCGCCCCGACCGTGACGTTCAACCGCGCAGGCACCTTTAGCTTCAACATCACCGAGAAAGCTGCGCAGGATGTCCAGGCGGGCATGTCCATGGACAAGCACACCGCACGCGCGACCGTCGTGGTGACCGATCTGGATGAGTCGGGCAACCACACGGGCATGCTGCGTGTGTCGAGCGTGACCTACGCCAACACCGGTGCCTCCGATGCGGACAAGATCGTAACCGACAAGGCTGCCTTTACCAACGCGTACCATGCATCGGGCACCTTTGATGGCGTGACGGTGAGCAAGACCCTTGAGGGTCGCGCCTCTACCGCGGGCCAGTTTACCTTTGCCGTGACGGGCCTTTGGTACAACGGCGTTCAGACGTCGGTCGACGGCGCCGAGGCCAGCCTGTCCAATACGGCTGCGGGGGCCGGCGTGTCTGGTACCGTGGTGAGCGCGAGTGGGGCGGAGAAGCTCTTTGCCCGTAAGCTCACGGAACAGGACCTGGGTCGTACGTTTGCCTATCGCATCCACGAGAACCAGCCCGCGGCTGCCGGCTACACCTATGACACCGGCTACACTGGTGACGCTATCGTGCTCGTCAAGGTTCTTGCACGCGAGAACGACCCCGCTAAGCTCTACACCGTGACGACCGTGCTCAAGGGTGCGGGTGTGACGGAGCTGCTGGGCGGCGGCGCCGACGCGAGCGCGCTGACGGACGAAAAGATCGTCCAGCTCAAGCAAAAACCGAATACTTACGTGCAGCAGTACGATGCAAGTGAGGTCGGCGCCACAACGCCTGCCGTCTCGTTTGTGAATCGCTATGAGGCAAGCCTCGACTATGGCGCTGCTGGCGGTCTGCAGATTGAGAAGACGTTGACGTATCCCAAGGACGCGACCATTTTTGGCTCGCCTAAGAGCTCGTTCCGTTATATCGTCAAGCCTGCTGACGAGACGTCTGCCAGCAAGGTTGGCATCTCCACGAATGGCAAGGTCTTTGAGACCGCAAATGTTGGGGCCAACGCTCCCAAGACCGTAAGTTTGGTACCTGCGGGCGGGCTGACCTTCACTCAGGATGATGCCGGCAAGACGTTCACCTATACGGTGAGCGAGATTGACGACAAAGCGACGGGCTATACGTACGACGAGACGGTCCATACGGTTAGGGCCGTCGTAGCTGATAACGGCGACGGCACGCTTAGGGTCACGACATCGGTAAGCAAGCAGGTCGATGGCAAGGACGAGCTCGAGGGCCAGTGGATCTACCCGTCGGATGCGACGTCTACCGGTGTTGCAACGGTCAAATTCAAGAACACCTATACGGTCACCGAGGCGGCAACCTACACTCCGTCCGTGACAAAGGTGGTTGTCGGTGCCGATGCTCCGGACAAGTTCACCTTTGCCATGACCGCGGCTGATGATGTCACCAAGGCGGCCGTCGACAACAAACTCATTACCGGCTCTTCGATGAGTGTAGACAACGGCTACACCGAGCAGAAGCAAACAAAGGACAAGCTTGCCGACGGTAAGCACGATAAGGTTGACTTCTCAACGCTCACCTTTAATGCGCCGGGCACGTATAAGTTTGATATTAAGGAACTGGCCCCGAACGGCGGACCCGGCGAGTGGAAGTATGACACGCACACCTATACCCTGATCGTTACCGTAACCGATGAGGGCGGCAAGCTGGTGGCCCGCGCCGATGGCACGACCGGCTCGGAAGGCTTCATCTTCACCAATAGGTATCGCACCTCGACGAGCTACGAGCTCCAGGGCGGTCTGGAGATCGTCAAGACGCTCAACGGGCACGACCTGCATGCCGGCATGTTTGGCTTTACGGTAACGGGCGAAGACACCGCCTCAACCGATAAGCTCAACAAGCTGCTGCGCGCAGATGAGGGCAAGCTCACCGTGACAAACGATGAGCCGCAGGCCGATGGCACGTCCCATACCGGCATTTTGGGTGGCCTGACCTTTGCGACGGACGATGTGGATAAGCCGTTCACCTATAAGGTGGTCGAGAACAACGCGGGCCAACGCGGCTATAAATACGACTCTACCTATTGGATGGTAGAGATTGCGGTTAAGAAGCGTGGCGATGGTTCGCTCTATACCGTGACCACGGTGAAGCACTATGGCACCAACAATGTCGAAGATACCGATGATGCAAGGACCTATAGCTCCGAGAGCGGTAACGCCAAGGCTCAGGTGTTCTTTACCAACAGCTACGCTGCGACCGGAAAATTCGACGGTCTTACTGCCGAGAAGGTGATGGACTCCCGCGACAAGATCGAGGCTGGTCAGTATGCGTTTGACCTGTATGCGGAGAAGGCCGACGGCGAGCTCGTATGGATGGATGAGGGTAAGACCCAGGCGAGCGATAACGGTATCGCCACGGTCGACTTCGGCAAGGTTATCTTTAAGCTTGGCGGCGCTCTCGACGGATCCCATGAGCTGACGATTAACCTTGCTGGCGCTGTGAAGGATGGCGTTGCCACCAAGCGCCACAATGCCGACCATACCACCACCTACAGCTTTAACCTGGTGGCAAAGGAACGCTTGGCCAACCTGCCCGAGGGCGTGCGTCCCGTGGACACGTCCACGACGTGCCGGGTGCTGCTCGAGGTGACTGACAACAACGATGGCACGCTGACGTCCAGGGTGACCTATCGCGACGGTACCGAGAACGGCAAGATCGTTTTCCACAATACGCGCGATAAGGTCAAGACGATCGGCACGGTCGCGAAGCCCGATGTGGACATCGACGGGCAGTTGCTCTCCGTGGGCGACTCCTACGTCTACACCATCAACTGGGTCAATACCGAGGCCGGTGCCGATGGTAGCCTGGTTCCGGCCAACGTGACCGTGACCGACGAGCTTCCTGCCGGCGTTGTGTTCGAGGCCTTTGAGGGCGAGTATGCCGATAAGGGCGCTGCGAGCGGTCAGTCGCTTTCCTGGAACCTGGGTGAGCAGCCCGCGGGCAGCCACGGTTCGGTGCGCGTGCGCGTCAAGATTACCGAGGATGCTGTGAAGGACGCCCAAAGCGCTGTCGGCACCATCAATAACACTGCCACCGTTTGGGTTGGCAACAAGAGCTATACCGGCACCACGACCAACTACGTGCCCAAGAAGTCCGAGAGCGATGCCCAGGATTCGAATGAGTCGGGTGTGGCGCTGGGCGACGAACTCACCTACACCATCGGCTACAAGAACACCGAGGGCGCGTCTGCCACGGTGACGATTACCGATACCGTTCCCGCGGGGACCGAGTTCGTGGAGTTCGCGGGCGACCATAAGGATGCCGGCTCCAAGGACAATGACGACAACCTTATCTGGACGTTGAAGGACGTTCCCGCCGGCAAGGAGGGCACGGTTCAGTTTAAGGTTCGCGTGACCGAGGACGCGTTTAAGAGCGGTGGCGCTTCGGGCGACATCTCCAACCAGGCGTCGGTGACGGTCGGCAACAACCCCGCCGTCAAGACCAACACCACTACCGATCAAGTTTCTGACGGGCACCTGACGTTGAGCAAGGCGGTCACGGCCACCGAAGGCATCACCGCTCCCAACAAGGCATTTACCTTTAAGGTGCTGCTCTACCAGGCCGATGGCACAACGCCTCTGGCCGGCACCTTTGCGTTCGCCGGTCGCCCCGGCGGCACCAATGGCACTTATGTAAGCGGACAGATCAAGAGCGGTGACACCATCGCGCTTAAGGCTGGCGGCTCCGTCACGGTTACCTTGCCCGCGGGTACGCACTACGAGGTGCAGGAGCTCGACTCCAAGGGCAACCTCATGACGAGCGAAGACGGCTTTGCGGTTGTCGATAAGGCGAATCCCCAGAAGGGCACTGTCGGACAGGCGACGCAGGCGAGCTTCACCAACGTTTACAGCGTGGAGTCCACGAAGGTGGAAAACGCCTTCAAGGTCCAAAAGAAGATCTCCGGACGCAACTGGATAACATCGGATGCCTTTACCATGACGTTGACTGCCCAGGGTGAGGCACCCATGCCCAAGGGCGCCAAGGAGGGCGTGTCGACGATTGAGTTGCACAAGGATGCCCAGGTCGGCAACTTCGGTGCCATCGAGTACACCAAGCCCGGCACCTATACCTATGTGATTACCGAGCAATCGGGTGACGAGGCGGCACTCACGTTCTCGAAGGCCACCTATCGTGCCACCGTCACGGTGACCGACGACGGCGCCGGCAAGCTGTTTGCCAAGACCAAGATTGCACAGCTGACCGACGATGCGGGCGACGCTGCTGAGCGCACGGTAGAGGCGGCGGTCTTTACCAACACCGCCAAGACTGGTAGCCTCACCGTCAAGAAGAAGGTCGTCGGCGGCGACAGCCAGCGCGAGTTCGGCTTTACGGTCGCGCTGGCCGACGGGGACGGCGAGCCCGTCTCCGGCACCTTCGGCAAGGGTGAGCACGCCGTGACGTTCGCGGACGGCAAGGCGACCTTCACGCTTAAGGACGGCGGGGAGAAGACCGTCGCCGGCCTGCCCGTGGGCGCGCACTACACCGTGACCGAGGATGCCGCCGAGGGCTACACGACCACGGTCAACGGGGCTGACGGCTCCAAGGCCGAAGGCGCCGTGACCGAGGACGGCGCGACCGTCGCGTTCACCAACACGTACGGAACGGTTACCGAGGGCAGAGACGTCTCCACCGCGGGGCTCTTCACCAAGGCGCTCAAGGGCCGCGACTGGGCTGAGGGCGATAGCTTCCAGTTCACGCTTACGGGCGAGGGCGGCGCCCCCATGCCCGAGGGCTCTGCCGACGGCTCCAAGACCGTCAGCGTGACGGCCGCCGCCGGCACCAAGGCGGGCGATAGGGTCGCCTTCGACTTCGGAGCCATCCGCTACACGCTTAACGACATCAAGGACGCCGGGTTCGCCGAGGTCGGCGGCAAGCGCGTGCGCGCCAAGACCTTCACCTACACGGTGCGCGAGGCCAGGCCCGATGACGGCTCCGTCATCGCCGGTGTGGCCTACGACGGCCACGTCGCCACGATGACGGTGACCGTGGCCGACGACGGCTCCGGCAACCTCACGGCCACGACGCCCGCGATCGCGCAGGCGAGCGGCGGCGACTTCGTCAACACCTACACGACCGAGCTCGACTACTCGGCCCGCGCGGGCGTGCGCCTGTCCAAGACGCTCTCCGGCCGCGCCATGGAGGCGGGGCAGTTCGCTTTCACCGTGACCGCGGACGCCGAGACGGCCGCCAAGCTCGGCCTCAAGACCGACAAGGACGCCTACGCCGTGGCCGCGGCTGACGATGGGAAGGCCGATCTGGTCGACCTCATCGGCGGTGCTGCGGGCAGCGACGTGAAGTTTACCGACGCCGATGCGGGCAAGACCTACAGCTTCACCGTCACCGAGACCAAGTTCGGCGGCGAGGGCTACACCAATGACACCGCGCCGCGCACGGTGACCATCGTGCCCGCCTACGATGCCGCGACGGGCAAGCTCACGGTCACGACCACGGTTGCCAAGGACGGTGTCGAGGTCGCACGCAGCGAGGTCTCCACAGCAGATGACGCCACGGCGGCGCCCGCGCCCGTGACGGTCGCGTTCCAGAACTCCTACGAGGCTACCGGCGTGCTCGGCGGCGAGGGCAACGTGGCAATTAACGCCACCAAGATGTTGACGGGCCGCGCCGCGGCGGCGGGCGAGTTCTCGTTCTCCGTCCGTGACGCCCAGGGCAATGTGGCCGCGACCGCGTCCAACCGGGCCTCCGGCGACGGCGAGGCCGCGGGACTTGCGTTCTCGCCCATTGCCTACACTACCGACGCTCTCGAGCGGATGGTGGCGGACGGCATCGCCACCAGGGCTGCCGACGGCTCCTGGATCATTCCCTATACCGTATCCGAGGACGGCACGGACCAGCTGTCCGCGGGCGTGACGGCGACCACCTCGAGCTTCGACATCACGGTCAAGGTGGCAGATGACGACAAGGGCGGGCTGGACGTTAGCGTGGTCTACCCCGAGGGCTCCGGCGACACGCTGTCGTTCGTGAACGGCTACGGCACCAACGAGGCGATAGTCGACCTCGCGGGCACCAAGACGTTGGCGCTCGGCCAGGCTGGACTCGGCCTCACGCAGGCCGACATCGCGGGCAAGTACACCTTTAAGATTGAGCCGCTGGACGGCGCGCCCGCGCCGGTCGACGCCTCCGGCAAGACGGTAACCGAGGCGACCAACGACGCTGCCGGCAACGTCGAGCTGGGCCACGTCACGTTTAAGCAGCCGAGCGACCTCGATGACGTCGAGATCGACGGCGACGGCCTGCGCACCAAGACGTTCGCCTATCGGGTGAGCGAGTCCGGCTCGGTCGACGGCGTGGTCAATGACGCGACGGCGATCAGGACCTTCACGGTCGGGGTCGTCGAGGACACCAACGCGGGCACGCTCGCCGCGGAGGTCCTGCCCGCAGAGGGCGCGCCCGAGGGCAAGGGCGCGTTCGAGTTCACCAACACCTACGTCGTGAACCCGACGCCGAGCTCCGTCACCGACCAGATCAAGGTGAACAAGAAGCTTAAGGGCCGTGACCTGGCCGAGGGCGAGTTCGAGTTCCAGCTGGTCGAGATTGCCTCCGACGGCAGCGAGAGCGTCGCGGCGACGGGCAGGAACGCCGCCGACGGCACGGTCGCGCTCAGCCCCGTCACCTACACCGCGCCCGGCACGCACAGCTATGAGCTGCGCGAGGTCGCCGGCACGGCGGGCGGCGTGACGTACGACAGGGCGACGTACCGCGTGCGCACGACGGTTGTCGACGCCGGAGACGGCACGCTCGCCGTCAAGCACGAGCTGGCGGATGCCGAGGGCAATCCCACGGGCGACGACTCGGTGACGTTCACCAACGGCTACGAGGCCGCGCCCGTCACCCTCAAGCTGGGCGCCGCCAAGGTGCTCAAGGGCGCCGAGCTCAAGGCGGGCCAGTTTGGCTTTGAGCTCAAGAGCCGGGACGGCAAGGTCATGTCGACCGCCAAGAACGCCGCGGACGGCAGCGTCACGTTCGATGCGCTGACGTTCAAGCAGGCCGGCACCTACACCTTCACGGTGAGCGAGGTCGACGACGGCCAGGCGCACGTGACCTACGACAAGGCGGTGCGCAAGATCGTCGTCACGGTGAGCGACGAGGCGGCAGACGGCACCAAGACGGGCTATCTGTCGGCGAAGGTCTCCTACGAGGGCGACGCCAACGTGCCGCCGGTCTTCACCAACAGCTACGCCGAGAATCCCGGGACCCCCGGCACCCCCGAGAACCCCGGCACGCCGGGCGGCGGCTCAGGCGGCGGTTCAGATAACGACTCCGGCAGCGGCTCCAGCGGCGACGGCTCCAAGGGCGGCATGCCCGACACCGGCGACCGCAGCCTGCCGGTCGAGGCGCTCGCGGCCATGGCCGGCATCGGCGCGCTGGCCGCAGCGGGCGGCGCGGTCCTGTACCGCAGGCGCCGCTAGCGATATGGACGAGTGGGGCGAATCCATCCGATGGGTCCGCCCCACTTGCCGTGGCGGGCGGGAGCAGGTAAGATATACCGAGCGCCTAGCGCGTTCGATGGGTTCGGATGACGACATGTTCCGAATCTGGTCAGGTCCGGAAGGAAGCAGCCATAAGGAGCCTCTGTCGGGCATCCGAATCCATCGAGCGCACGGGCTTTCTTTTTGCGCGGTTTTACCAAACCGCGCAATGCTCGACGCTGCGCGCCACCCAGAGCGACAATTTGTCATTCAAAAGGCAAGGCATGACCAGAAGGTCTATGCCTTGCCTTTTTCATGTCAACTTGTTCGCTCTGGGTGGCGCTCGCTGGCTTTGCCAAAACATCGATGGCTACGCGGTTCAGGAGGCGGCGAAGTGTTTGGTGTCTCGCTGGTCCTCGGCTTTGCCTGCGGGATCGCTCGACTACCAAACAGCCCGCCGGCACCGGGACCGCATCGTCCAAAAATCACCCGTAAAGGCGCGTTAGCCTAATTAAATCTATCCCTTAAGGAATGCTGCTCGCTGGCGTTGTTTGGAGCGCGGTGGCGATGTGCTTCAAGAGGCGGCGGTGCTGTTGCTTGAATTTTTGCAGTTAAAGAGGCCCGTTTTCCTGGGTTGGGGAAACGGGCCTCTTTTGTCTCTGGGTTTGTGGATTGGCGAAGGTAGTATGCTCTGGCAGCTATTTTGAGTTCTTGAGGCGGCGTGCGGCTGTGGTGGCTATTCCGAGGCCTGCGGCGGCGATTCCTGCTAGTGCGATTGCGCTTGGCGTTGTGTCGCCTGTGTTTGCGAGCTTGCCGGCGGTCGTATTCGCTTGCTTGCTGTTGCTTGTGTTCGCTTGCTTGGCGGAGCTCGGTGCGGCGTCTTTGCCGGTCACGGGCGAGCTGGCGGGCTGTGCCGTCTCGGCCGGTTGCGCCGAGCCGGAGGGAGGCGTTGTCTCGGTGGGTTTCGTTATCTCGGGCGAGGTGGCCGTATCTGCTGCGGCTTTTGCCTCTTCGTATGCCTTGCAGGCGTCGTCATAGGCCGCTTGCGCCTTTTTCAAATTATCGAGGAGCGCATCTCGCTTGGCTGTTTCTCCGTCGAGGTGGGTTTTATTAAACTCTACTTCGCTTTCTAAGAAATAAATCAGGCTTTTCTGACTTTCGAGGCGCATTCGGCAGTGCTCAAGCTTATCTTCACAACGAGATTCTTGCTCTTGTGCATCCATGATCGCCAGTTCCAACTGCCATCTAGTTTCGTAATCCGTGTGGGGGATTTTATTTAATTCTGCCTCAAGGTCTCTTGTTCGGTTGTGGGCCTTATCGCATTCGGATTGGGCTGCATCGATGTCCGCTTGCATGGTAGGAAGGGATTCCTTATATATGGCAGCTCGCGCCAAATTAGTGTCGTAGTTCTTTTGAAAAATGGCAATTTTAGTATCGATTTCCGCAATTTTCTCGGGACTTGCGGCGTCTTTTGCGGCCTCGAGGTTTTTGAGCGCTTCCTGCATGGCTGCATACGCTTTTTCTTTTGCGGCGGCCGCGTCTTCCGTCTGCAAGGCAACTGCACCGGTGGGGGCGCTGGTTTCTGCCGCGATCGCCGTTACGGGGGCGATTCCCGCGACAAGTGCCGCGGAAAGGGCGATGCCCACAGTTGCTCGTCTTGCTCTTCTTGCGAGAATGTCGTTCATCTCGGCACCTCATTTCAAGGGTCGGCGACTAACTTGGTAGCACTAATGTAAATATACCATGCTAGTTGACCCGACACTGGCTGGGTGTGCGCGTATACCCCTCTGAAAACTGAATCCCGTTAGAAATGACGAGTTGTTTACGCTTCTTTTGGGGTGGCGGTACTATCATGGTTCGAATTGAATGTGGATGATGATAGGGAGCGCCTATACATGATTGAGTTGCTCAGGCGTTTTGGTGGTAAGTTTCGCCGGTATATGGTGATTGGCCCTGCGTGTAAGCTGATCGAAGTGATCTTTGACCTGCTGACGCCGCTGGTGATTGCCCAGATGATCGATAAGGGTATTGGCGCACACGATGTCAACGCCGTCGTCCACTACGGTATGCTGCTTGGCGCCATGGCTGTGATCGGCATCTCGTTTACGCTCGTCTGCCAAAAGATGGCGGCGCTCACCTCGCAGGGCATGGGCACCGATATCCGCGGTGCGCTCTACCAGCACATCAACAAGTTGAGCTATGCCGAACTCGACCGCTTTGGCACGCCGTCGCTTATCACCCGCATTACCAACGACGTCAACCAGGTGCAGCTGGCCGTGGCGCTGGGCGTGCGCATGCTCATCCGTTGGCCTTTCCTGGCGATGGGCTCCATGGTCGCGGCCCTTGCCATCGACCTTAAGCTCGGCATGATCTTTTTGATCTGCACGCCCGCTATCGGCCTGGTGTTTTGGTTTGTCATGGCGCGCTGCATTCCGTACTACAAGCAGCTGCAGGCAAAGCTCGACCGCATCGCGCTTATTTGCCGCGAAGGCCTTTCGGGCACCCGCGTGGTTCGCGCCTTTGTGCGCGAAGATCACGAGCGCGAGCGCTTTGCCCAAGCCGCCGATGACCAGGCCAATACTGCCATCGCGGTGGGCAAGCTCTCGTCAATCCTTAATCCCGTCACGTTTTTGGTGATGAACCTGGGCGTGTGCGCCATCCTGTGGGTGGGCGGCATCCAGGTCAACGTGGGCGAGCTTACGCAGGGCCAGGTCATGGCGTTTGTGAACTACATGACGCAGACCCTGACCTCCATCGTGTACGTCGCCAACCTGGTCGTGGTCTTTACCAAGGCGAGCGCGAGTGCTTCGCGTATCAACGAGGTGCTCAACTGCGAGCTGAGCATCACCGACGAGGGCAATCAGTCGGTTGCGCTGCCCAAGCCGAGCGAACTGGCGGGTGGCGCTGTTCCGGTCCCCGCGCTGAGCTTGAGCCATGCGAGCTTCTCCTTTGGCGCGGGCGCGGCAAATGCCGTCAACGATGTGACCCTGGAGCTCCCACTGGGCAAGACGCTTGGCATTATCGGCGGTACGGGTAGCGGCAAGTCCACGCTCGTCTCGCTTATCCCGCGCCTGTACGATGCGAGCACCGGCAGCGTGAGTGTGATGGGCGCCGACGTGCGCACCTGGCCGCTCGACCAGCTGCGCCGTGTGGTCGCGACCGTTCCACAGCGCGCGTCGCTGGTGAGCGGCACCATCCGCAGCAACCTGACCTGGCGCGACGAGGCTGCGACCGACGAGGATCTCTGGGCGGCGCTCGACATGGCGCAGGCGAGCGAGTTCGTGCGCAACAAGCCGCAGGGGCTCGATGCCCCGGTCGAGGCGGGCGGTAAAAACTTCAGCGGTGGCCAACGCCAGCGCCTGACCATCGCGCGCGCCCTGGTGGGCTCGCCTCAGGTCCTGATCATGGACGACTCCGCCTCGGCGCTCGACTTTAAGACCGACGCGGCGCTTCGCCATGCCATTCGCGAGCGCAGTGTGCGCGGTGCCGCCAAGGGCGGGCTGCCGCTCACGACCGTCATCGTAAGCCAGCGCGTCTCGACCGTGCGCGATGCCGACATGATCTGCGTACTCGACCACGGCTCGGTCGCGGGCTTGGGCACGCATGACGAGCTGTACGCGACCTGCCAGCTCTATCGCGAGATTTGCCAGTCGCAGCTGCGCCGCGAGGAGCTCGAGGGCCAGCAGGGGAGTGCAGCGCCCACGTCCGTTTCAAGTCCCGCGTCCGCCCCGGCTGCCCCGGCATCCACTTGCGCAAAGGAGGGCTGCTAAATGAATCCGTACACTTCCTCCGGTTCGGTCGCCACGATGACGGCCAACGTGTCCGGCAACGATAGCCTCAACGACCTGGGAGACGGTCCGCGCCAGCCCGGCGATCCCGAGCGCTATCCCGTGGGTGCGGTGACTCGCCGCCTGATGGGCTACGTTCGTCCGCATCGCGTCTCGTTTGCGGCATCGTTTTTGAGTGCCGCCGTCTCGGTGATCCTGCAGCTCTACACGCCCATCCTCATTGGCGAGGGTATCGACCTGATCGTCGCCGCCGGGCAGGTTGACTTCGATGCGCTGCTGCCGCTCGTTACCAAACTCGCGATTGTCGTCGTAGGTGCTGCGGCCTTCCAGTGGCTGCAGGGCTATTGCGTCAACCGCCTGTCCTACGAAACGGTGCGCGACATGCGCGTGGAGGCGAGCGATAAGCTCAGCCGCATGCCGCTCAGCTTTATCGACAGCCATGCCCACGGCGACCTTATGAGCCGCGTGGTCAACGACGTCGATCAGGTGGGCGACGGTCTGCTGCAGGGCTTCACGCAGCTCTTCACCGGTGTTATTACCATCGTTGGCACGCTCGCGTTTATGCTTTCCATCAACCTGACCATGACGCTCGTGGTGGTGCTCGTCACGCCGCTCTCCATCTTTGCGGCCAGCGCCATCGCCAAGCTTTCCAACAAAAGCTTTACGGCACAGCAGCGTATTCAAGGGCAGCTCGGCGGCCATATCGAGGAGTACGTAGGCGAGCAAAAGCTTGTCGACGCCTTTGCCTACGGCCCGCACGCTCAACAGCGCTTCGATACCCTCAATGCCGAGCTCTACACCGCGGGCGAGCGCGCGCAGTTTATGGGTTCGCTTTCCAACCCCGGCACGCGCTTTATCAATAACATCATCTACGCCGTGGTCGCCGTGATCGGCTGCGTGGGCGTGATCACGGGCGTGCCCGCGGCGCTTACGGTGGGCGGCGTGCAGATCTTCCTGTCCTATGCCAACCAGTACACCAAGCCGTTCAACGAGGTCACCAACGTCATTACGCAGATCCAGACCGCGTACGCCTCGGCGCGCCGCATGTTTGCGCTGCTCGATGCCCGCGAGCAGGAGCCCGATGCGGCGGATGCCGTGGAACTTGCCGCCCCGCAGGGCGAGGTCGCCTTTGAGCATGTGGACTTTAGTTATGTGCCCGATCGCAAGCTGCTGCAGGATATCTGCATCGAGGCCAAACCCGGCATGCGCTTTGCCCTGGTCGGCCCCACGGGCTGCGGCAAGACAACGCTCATCAACCTGCTGCTGCGTTTTTACGATATTGATGCCGGACGCATCATGGTCGATGGCAGGTCTTCGCGTGACTACACGCGCGCAAGCCTGCGCCGCGCCTTTGGCATGGTGCTGCAGGATACGTGGCTGTTCGAGGGCACGGTGGCGGAAAACATCGCTTACGGTTGCCCGGATGCCACGCGCGAACAGGTTATCGAAGCCGCCAAGCGTGCGCACGCGCACAAGTTTATCGTGCAGCTGCCAAGCGGCTACGATACGGTGATCGGCGAGGACGGCGGCACGTTTAGCCAGGGTCAAAAGCAGCTGCTGTGCATCGCGCGCGTCATGCTCACCGACCCGGCTATCTTGCTGCTGGACGAGGCGACCTCGAGTATCGATACGCGCACCGAGCTGCAGGTGCAGGCGGCATTCGACGAGCTTATGGCCGGCCGCACAAGCTTTGTGGTGGCGCACCGCCTGTCGACGATCCGCAACGCCGACTGCATTCTGGTCATGCGCGACGGCCAGATTATCGTGCGCGGCACGCACGACGAGCTGCTAGCGGCAGGCGGCTTCTACGCCGAACTCTACCGCAGCCAATTCGCCCAGTAAGCAAGCCCGTGGGGCAAATTAATCAATCGACAGACGGTGGTTTACATCTGTCACGTTAGTACTAAGATATTCATCTAATAAATTGCATTAGTGGCTTTAGTTTTGGGGGAAACGAGGCAACGTGACTATGACGTGCTCTTTGGTGGTTAACAGCAAGAGCGGTAATACCAGGATGGTTTCGGGCGCGATCAAGCGCGCTCTGCAGGCTGCGGGTGTTGATTTTGTCCATGCCGCGGCGTTGAGCGACGATGCGGATGCAGATCAGGTTGCGCTCGAGGCGCAGGGCGCCTGCGCGGCCGACACGGTGCTCGTCGGTTTTTGGTGCGACAAGGGCGCGTGCACGCCTTCGGTCGCGGCGTTGCTCTCCGCCTTGCACGGCAAGCGCGTCTTCCTGTTTGGCACCTGCGGTTTTGGCGCCGACCAGAGCTATTACCAGCAGATTATTGATCGCGTAACTTCCAATTTGGCTGGGGATGCCGAGCTTGCGGGCTGGGCGATGTGCCAGGGCAAGATGGGCCCCGCGGTCAAGCAGCGCTACGAGGCCATGCTCGAGCAAGATCCCGACGATGTCCGCTTTAAGATGCTGCTCGATAACTGGGTCGCCGCAAAGGATCACCCCACCAAGGAAGATCTGGACAACATGGCTGCAGCCGCCAAAAAGGCCGTGCTGGGGGAGTAGCTCCCATCGCTGACGGCGGTCGGTCCATCTTTCTAAATGAAACGTCCTCCCGGGCGTCGGGGCACGAAGTTCCCTGCTCTACAGTCCTGCGCAAGACGAAGGCCACATTAAGTGGCCTTCTTTGCGTGCGGAACTCGCGATGAACTTCGTTCCCCGCCGTCCGGGAGGACGCCTCTTTATTGATGGGAGGCCTGATAGGTCGATGGTTCCGTGCCCGGATGCGTCCAAAGTGGGACGGGCTTTCCGGATGGGCAGGCTTTCGAAAAATGCGTCCCGGAATTTGCCTTTGGAATGGGACGTAGTTTCCCGTTGAGGTGCTTTGCGGAAAGTGCATCCCACTCTGGGCGGTCGAAGTGGGACACACTTTCCCAAAGGCGCTCCAACGGGAAATTGCGTCCCATTATTCGGTCAAGAAACGGGATGCATTTTCCCAATGAGAGCAAAACCGGAAAATGCATCCCACAATCAGCCCTCAAAGTGGGACGCCGTTTCCCAATGAGGCTCAAGCGGAAAATGCATCCCGGAATTTGCGCTCAAAGTGGGATGCGGTTTCCGGTTGAGGGTCTAAGGGGAAAATGCGTCCCAGAATCGACGCTTGAAATGGGATGCAGTTTCCCGATGAGGCACTCGACGGAAAATACATCCCAGAAATGGCCTTTGAGCTGGGATAAGATTTCCGCGGCATCTCGGATTCTCAAAAATGAGACACGCCGTTGGCGAAGATGAGACACGTGATATCGGGCATCGGATGTATCATTTGCAAAAATGAGTCCACTCCACTCGAATAAAGCGAGGTCCCTCATGTACGTTCCACACCCCCGTATCCGTAGGCTGTCGAAAATCCCGCTTGTTGGGACGGCGGCGCTTGCTGCGTTGATCGCCACGAGCGTCGCCTGCTTCACGGCCACGCCCCAGGTTGCCCAGGCGGCAGACGCGCCCGCAATCACCGATATGACCGAGCAGGATTATCAAGCCCTGGGTCTGGGCACGAGCGAGGACATTCCGGCCGATACCGTTGGCCCCTATTCCACTGATACCCCCACGACGTTTGCCACGCGCAGCGAGGTCTATATGGCAGCTAACGGTAGCCATGGCAATCGCTACACTCTGCGCGACAAGCTCGAGAACGTCGAGCGCGGTGACATTGGCGGCAGCAGCAAACTCACCGATGGCTATGGAAGTGTGTGGGGCGCCGCAAAGTTCTGGCAAAACGTCAACAACTTCGATACGAACAGCGATCTCTACAAGCATAGCGACTACGGTGGCGGCACCTGGTCGTACCTAAGCAACAATGAGTCCTCAACAGTACTCGCCAACGACAACAACGGTTTCTCGGGCATTCACGCCACGAGTGTTGAGTTCTGCAGCGACGCCAGCACGGGCAAAAAGAGCCGCGTTGCCGAGCTCCGTGCCTACGGCGACAGTTCCTCCACGACGATTGACGGCAAGTCATACGCCGGAAAGGTTGAGCTGGTCCTCTACTCGTTTAGCAACGGGCGTACGCGCACTCTCGACACACACCTGCCGGTGACGGTCAACACTAATATGATGTACGAAGGCCGTTTTAAGTACCTGGATGCCGGTTACCTGCAAGAGCACGACGCCGTCTTTGATGTCGAGGCGGGCGATGTCGATGGCGACGGCGTCGACGAGCTTTTTGTCTACGCGGGCTGCTATGTCGACGAGAACGGCGTGCGCAAGGCTGTAGTCGACATGTATGACTTGGAGGGCGGCAACTGGAAGCAAAGCGTCGTCAAGATCGATGCCGGTAACGCCGCGGACTACACCACGCACAACAAGGGCGGGAACGACTCCTGGACGCAGCTTCAGTCAGCTCCTGTCGTTTCGCTAGCGGCCGGCGACCTCGATCGCGATTTTTGCGATGACCTCGCCATCGTGGTCTCGGCACCCTACGGCAAGAAGAATATTGATAAGTCGACGCATTGCGAGCTGTTTTCGTGGGATGCATCCAAGGGTGCGCTCGTCCATGTCGATGCTCTGGGCGACGCGGGCGCAATCTCCCTCTCCGCGAACGGCAAGACCATGGTCGCTGCGAATGCGACGTTCGGCACGTTTGCCGCCTACGATGAAGAAGGAAAGAAGACGGGTGAAACCGTCACGGGCCTTATTCTTGCGGGCTATGACTGGCAACGCAGCGCTTTTGATTACGGCGCTTCTGACGGCAGCAAGGGGCTGTACGGCGCGCTGTACCGCTACGCGTATTTTGACTCGGAGTCTGGCGAGTTCAAGCTTTCCGATTGTAAGGAATACAAAGACGGGCTCCTCGCCTCCTATGGGCTGATGCATGTGCCCAACAGCGCATGGAAGGATAGCGCTCAGGATAAGCGCTATCCGTGCACCTTGGCGCCTATTGCCCTTGCCACTGCCAACCTTGACGGCCTGTCCGAGCAGCTGGCGGTCGACGAGGTGCTCGTGGGTGGCGATGTGTTCCGCGACTTTGCCTGCAACACGGCACAGAGCGGGGCTCAGGGCTTGGGGTCCATGGTCGGAACCATGAGCATGAGCGGTCAGCAATACAACAGCAGCAACAAGCATGACCACAAGGGTATAGAACAGGTGTGGATCAGCGACGTCAAGGCGGGCAGCGTCTCGGGTTCGGACCGCTATAACGAGAGCTTTATCGCCGTGGTGGGCAAGCACCGCGACGAGGACCTGCGCAAGAACGATGACTACTATTGGATGACCGCCTCGCATTTTTCGCTCGACGAGAACGGAAAGGTGCGCCGCGGCGAGGAGCAGGTGATTAGCGAGAGCAACCGTCGCGGCACTACCTACGGCACATTTATCTCGCTCGCGCTGCCCGATGTCGACAACGACAGCGTCAAGATCACGTACAAGGACCGCTACAAGGTCTATACCAACCCGCGCGTGCTTGCCGTGCTGCAGGATGCGCCCTATGTTGAGGATCTGGAGCAGGCATACGGCTATCTGGTGTTGGGCGGCACGTCATACGGAGAGGAAAAGGGCACGGGGACATCCCAGGGCTATACCATTGGCGCCGAGTTGGGCGTTGCCGTCGAGGTGCAGACCGGTCCGCCCCTGGTCGCGATGAATGCTTCAGTCGATTTTGCCGCCGAGGGATGCTATGACTACCGGAGCGAGCGCACGGTCAGCGCAAGCGTAAGCTATGAGTCGCATGCCGGCGAGGGTGACAAGACCGTGCTCTACACGATTCCGATGGTCTATTACGAGTATGAGATCGAAAATGAGGAAACTGGTGGTAAGGGCGTGATGGCGGCGCCCGTGTCGCTCGGCGCGCAGACCTCGGTCGTTAATGTCGAGGCCTATGACCGCATTGCCAAACAGCACAATATGACGCCGCTCAGCTACTTTTTGACCAACCGGTCGGGAGAACCCGGAACCTATCAAACGACGCTCAACGGCGAGACTCCCGTTGGGGATTCCTTTGGTCTGGG
The DNA here is from genome assembly GCA_958420355.1 of uncultured Collinsella sp. GTDB lineage: Bacteria > Actinomycetota > Coriobacteriia > Coriobacteriales > Coriobacteriaceae > Collinsella. Next base: position 1,554 of record CATZJG010000013.1, on the reverse strand, counting down.
CAAGCCTGGCGTAACGCGCGCCTACACGCACGATGGGTTTAACGGCGCCGTCGCGCAGTCGGGGGCGAGCATTGAGCAGACCATCGAAGTCGAGGAGGGCAAGGAGCAGGAGCTCGAGCTCGGCTTGACGCTGAACGGCAGCGTTGTCATGGGCGCGAAGCTCGCAAAGCACGAGTTGTTTGGCGGCCTGTGCTTTGGTGCCAACGCCGGCTTTACTACGGGTAACTCCTCGAGTGAATCGACCGAATACGGCGGCACCGTCGACAACCTGCCCGAGGCCGCGCAGGGCAAGTACGGTTTTGTGTGGCGTCTGGGCGTCAACGCGGTGGATGTCGACAAGTTCGAGGCAGACTCGGGCGACAAGCTCGGCACCAAGGACACCGACCAGTTCTGGATCGTGGGCTATGACGTTAAGGACGTCGAGATGCCCGACGCGCCGGCCGTGACGGGCTTTACGGCAAACGCCGTCGATTCGACCAGCGTTACGTTTAGCTGGGACGATGTACTCGCAAACAAGAGTGGCTTTAGCTACGGCGTGGGCATGCTGCAGAGCAATGCGGCGGATGCGGTCGTCAATAGCTGGAAGATTGCCGACAACACGCAGACCTCGCTCAAGTGGGATGGGCTGCAGCCCAATACGGAGTATCGATTCGCCATCGCCGCCGTTAAGAATGGATCCACGACCGAAACAGGTATTCGCTCGGCAATCATCACGGTCAAGACCATGCCCGATGGCATGACGATGACCGTGAGCGGACCTGCGGCGGATGCTGCGGAGGGGTCGGATCTTGGATACGACTCTTCGGTTGAGCGCACGGCGGGAAGCCACCTGACGCTCTCGGCGATTGGCCATGTGAAGCAACTCGGTGCCGACGATAGCGAAACAGGGCTGGCACCGACCTATATGTGGTACCGCAAGGGCCGCGGCGAGACAGAGTTTAAGCTCGTGGGTGCCGATGGCAACCTCGCGGCTGGAACGGCCTCAAAGCTCGAGATTGACCTGACCGCAGACGATGACGGTGCGCAGTATTACTGCCACGTGGGATACAACGACGTGGGCCTCGACACCGGCACGACGCTCGTGAATATCGAGGCCGAGGAGACGGCGCCCACAACGGTGAACGCCACCCCGATCCGCACGCGCCGCCTGTTCTCACAGGCAAGTGCGGGCGCCAAGAAGTTCCTGGACCATACACTGGTAAACACCGCCGGCCCAACCGATTCCGAAGGCTCAAAGGACCCCGAGACTCCTGAGACCCCGACGAACCCGGACAAGCCCAAGTCCGACAACGGAGCTAAGACCGACACCAAGGTCAAGACTACGACCACAGCGAAGAACCTCGCAAACACCGGCGACCAAACATTCGCCCTAGTCGCCACCGCAGCAGCAGCGGGAGCAACGCTCGTAGTGATAGCCCTCATCATGCTGATCAAGCGCCGCAAGACCCACTAGTAGCCAGTCGAACATATCGACAACCCAAAAACCCGGGTAGCCAAAATGAACTGCCTCCCATTTCTTGGACATGAGAAATGGGAGGCTTTTTATGCGTGTCG
>CATZJG010000012.1:0-68466 GCA_958420355.1 uncultured Collinsella sp. | reverse complement strand
GGTGGCTTTGTAAAGCCGTTTGTCTCCACCCGCGTAGCGGGTGGTTTAAAGCTGGCCGCTGCGCGGCCAGCAGACTAAAGTCTTGAAAATAAAAACGTGGGATCCGCCGTTCGAACGAACGGCGGATCCCACACTCACTTTTTATTCAGCCCCAGTCATCGCGCGAAGCCCCTTCGACAGCACACGGTGCAGCCAAGTCACCGCAGGCCGGGGCGGAGGGGGCCGAATTTGCCACTGAGCGACTCTGCTTGCAGCCGGAGCGAAGGGGGAAATTCGGCCCCCTCCGCCCCGGCCGGCCAGGTCAACTACACCGTGTACTGCGGCAGGTCCTGCAGGGCGATGACGTCCATGCCCATGTCGTTGGCGCTGCCGTGACCCTGCTGGTCCTCGCGCACGGCCTCGATGGCGCTCACGTACGTGTTGGCCGCAGACATCGCCGTCACGCAGGTCACGCCGCGGCGCACCGCCTCGGTGCGCAACAGATAGCCGTCGCCACGCGAGCCCGGACCGTACGGCGTGTTGATGATCACCGCAATCTTGCCATCGGCGATGAGGTCGCCGATGTTGGGACGCTCGCCGTCGTGCGGACCGCTAATCTTCTCCACGACTTCGCACGTCACGTTGCCGCCGCGCAGCACGCGCGCCGTGCCCTCGGTGGAGCAGATGTCAAAGCCCAGGTAGCGCAGGATGCGGGCTACCGAAAGGATATGGCGTTTGTCGCGGTCGCACACGCTGATGAACACCTTGCCGCTGCTGGGATCGGGCAGCTTGTAGTCGATCGCCAGCTGCGTCTTGGCGTATGCCTCGGGATAGCTCTTGGCGATACCCATGACCTCGCCCGTCGACTTCATCTCGGGCCCCAGGATAACGTCGGCGCCGGGGAAACGACCCCAGGGCATAACGGCTTCCTTCATGCAGAACCAATCGAGCTGACGCTCGTCGCTCGGCAGGCCCAGGCTCGCGATGGAATCGCCTGCCATGATACGCGCGGCACACTTGGCGAGCGGCACACCGGTGGCCTTGGAGATAAACGGCACGGTGCGGCTGGCACGCGGGTTGGCCTCGATCACGTAGACGGTCTCGCCCTTGATGGCGTACTGCACGTTGACCAGGCCGCGTACGCCCAGCGCCATCGCGATGCGGCGCGTGGTCTCGCGAAGCTTTGCCTGCAGGCTCTCGCTAAAGCTGAACGGCGGGATGCAGGTCGCGGAGTCGCCAGAGTGGATACCGGCCTCCTCGATATGCTCCAGAATGCCGCCAATGTAGACCTCTTCGCCATCGCACAGGGCGTCGACATCGGACTCGATCGCACCCTCCAGGAAGCGGTCCAGATACACCGGGTAGTCGGGGCTAATGCGCGCGGCCTCGGCCATGTAATCGCGCAGGTGCTCGGCATCGTAGGCGATCATCATACCGCGGCCGCCCAGCACGTAGCTCGGACGTACCAGCAGCGGGTAGCCAATGTGTGCGGCAACGGCCTCGGCCTCCTCAAACGAAGTGGCCTGACCCGCCGGCGGGTACATGATGCCCAACTTGTCGAGCAGGGCGGCAAAGCGCTCGCGGTCCTCGGCAAAGTCGATGGCATCGGGCTTGGTGCCCATGATGTTGACGCCACTCTCCTCGAGCATGCGCGCCAGCTTAAGCGGGGTCTGGCCGCCAAGCGTCACCACGACGCCGTCGGGGCGCTCAACATCGATAACGTCCATGACATCCTCGTAGGTAAGCGGCTCAAAGTAAAGGCGGTCGGACGTGTCGTAGTCGGTCGAAACGGTCTCGGGGTTGCAGTTGACCATGATGGTCTCAAAGCCGCGGGCCGCCAGGGCATAGCTCGCGTGCACGCAGCAGTAATCGAACTCGATACCCTGGCCAATGCGGTTGGGACCGGCGCCCAGGATCATCGCCTTGGGCTTGTCCGCCAGTGTGGTCTCGTCGGGAGCTACGCACTTCTTGGCATCCGGGCTCGTGCGGTAGATGTTCTCGTACGTCTTGTAGTGGTACTCCGTGGCGCTCGAGAACTCCGCAGCGCAGGTATCGACCGTCTTCATGCTGGGAACCACGCCCAGACCCTTGCGGTAGGCGCGCACAAAGCGCTCGTCCGAGCCGGTCAGCGCGGCGATCTCGGCGTCGCTCGTGCCGTACTGCTTGAGCAGGCGCATCGCGTCGGCGTCGATATCCTCCACACGCAGGCCGCGGATGCTCTCCTGGACCTGCACCATATCGTTGATACGGTTGAGGTACCACGGATCGATACCGCAGATGTCATGGATGCGCGCAACGTCCCAGCTGCGGCGCAGGGCCTCGACCACAAAGAAGATGCGATGCTCGGTCGGCGTTGCCACGGCCTGAGCGAGCTCGTCGTCGCTCAGCTTGTCGGCACCTTCCTTGCCACCGGCGCAAATGCCCTGGTGGCCGTCCTCCAGCGAGCGCATGGCCTTGCCAAAGGCCTCCTCAAAGGTGCGGCCGATCGCCATAATCTCGCCCACGGCCTTCATGCGCGTGGTGAGCGTGGGGTCGGTACCCTTGAACTTCTCGAAGGCAAAGCGCGGCACCTTGACAACGCAGTAGTCAATCGTGGGCTCAAAGCAGGCAGGCGTTGCCTTGGTAATGTCGTTGACGATCTCGTCGAGCGTGTAGCCCACAGCCAGGCGCGCGGCGGCCTTAGCGATGGGGAAACCCGTGGCCTTGGAGGCCAGCGCGGACGAACGGCTCACGCGCGGGTTCATCTCGATGACGATCAAGCGACCGGTCTGGGGGTTCACGGCAAACTGCACGTTGGAGCCGCCGGTCTCGACGCCGATCTTCTCCAGAATGGCAAGCGACGCGACACGCATGCGCTGATACTCCAGGTCGGAGAGCGTCTGCGCCGGCGCCACGGTGATGGAGTCGCCGGTATGCACGCCCATGGGGTCGAGGTTCTCGATGGAGCACACGATGATGCCGTTGCCGGCGTGGTCACGCATAACCTCCATCTCGTACTCTTTCCAACCCTCGATGGACTCCTCGACCAGCACCTCGTGGGCAGGCGAGAGTTCAAGGCCCTGGCTCACGATGGAGACGAGTTCCTCGTGGGTATGTGCGATGCCGCCGCCGGCGCCACCGAGGGTAAAGCTCGGACGCAGCACGCAGGGATAGCCCACACGCTCGGCGATAGCCTCGGCGTCGACCACGCTGTAGGCATAGCCCGAGCGCGCGACCTCCAGGCCAATCTCGGCCATGGCCTCGTTAAAGAGCTTGCGGTCCTCGCCGCGCTCGATGGCGGCCAGGTCGCAGCCGATCATCTCGACGCCGTACTTGTCGAGCGTACCGTCTTTCGCCAGCTCGACGGCGGCGTTCAGACCGGTCTGGCCGCCCAGCGTGGGCAGCAGCGCGTCCGGGTGCTCTTTCTTGATTACGCGCTCGATAAACTCGGCGGTGATGGGCTCGACATAGGTGCGGTCGGCCAAGCCCGGGTCGGTCATGATGGTCGCCGGGTTGGAGTTGACCAGGATGACCTCAAAGCCATCCTCCTTGAGCACCTTGCAGGCCTGCGCGCCGGAGTAGTCGAACTCGCAGGCCTGGCCGATGACGATGGGGCCCGAACCAATGACGAGGATACGCTTGATGTCAGTACGTTTCGGCATGTTTAAAACCTCCTAGAGAGGCTGACTCAATGTTTTGGAAAAGTCAGCGAGGGTGCAGCTGGTGCATCAGGTTGCCGTGATGCGAGGGCGCGCTGGGCTTATGCCCGCGCGTCCGAAGCAGAGCGGCAAGATGATGTGCCAGATGCAGCCGCAGCGTCGACCGGTCCGCCGTTCGGTAGAACGGCGGAACCATCGTCGGCAAAGTTCCAGCCGGCAAGGCGGTCCTTCGCGGTGTCGATGTCCAGGTAGTTCTCCTCGCCGTCCATGAGTCGCGTAAAGGCGGTAAAGAGATAGTGGGCATCGGTGGGGCCAGGCGAGGCCTCGGGGTGGTACTGGACCGAGAAGCACGGTGCGTCGAGCAGCTGGATGCCCTCGGCGGTGCCGTCGTTGAGGTTCACATGTGTCAGGCGAATGCGACCAAAGCGCTCGTTCATCACGACCGGCGCGATTCCGCGGCGCACCCAGACGCGCAGATCTCCATCGGCCGCATGCTCGGTCTCGCCGTCGGAAAGCTCGGGAACAAGCTCGCCCAAGCTGGAGAACAGCAGGCCAAAGCCATGGTTTTGCGCGGTGATCTCCACACGGCGGCTTACCAGGTTCATAACCGGCTGGTTGCCACCGCGGTGACCGAACTTAAGCTTTTCCATCTGGGCGCCGCAGGCCAGGCTGATCATCTGGTGACCAAGACAAATACCAAAGACCGGCACCTTGCCGATCAGCTGCTGCACCTGCTCGTAGGTCTCCACCACGGCGTCGGGGTCGCCGGGGCCATTGGACAAAAAGACGCCGTCGGGATTCATGTCGAGCACCTCACTCGCGGGCGTGTCCCACGGCACGACGGTAAGGTCGCAGCCGGCGCGGACCAGCCCCTCCAGAATGCCGCGCTTCACACCGCAGTCGTAGGCGACCACTTTGTGACGGGCAGGAGCGGCAGCCGAAAGCGCAAAGTCATGCGTGGCAGGCAGGTCGGCAGCCACAAACTCATGAGGCGCGGGGCAACTTACGGTCTTGACCAGGTTCTCGCCTACCAGCGTGGGCGCTGCGGCCAGACGCTCGGCAAGCTCGTCGACGTCGAAGATCTCGGTCGAGATAATGCCCATCTTGGAACCATTGTCGCGCAGGTGGCGTACCAGAGCGCGGGTGTCGACGCCCTCGATAGCGACGATGCCGTGGGCGCGCAGATACTCCGGCACGCTGACGGCCGAGCGCCAGTTAGAAGGCGTGGTGCACATGTCGCGAACGATCATGCCGCGCATAGCCGGAGCGCTCGCAGGGCGCACGGCGTCGCCGGGGAAGGCCGACTGGACGTCGGTCTCGTCGATACCGTAGTTGCCGATCTGCGGATAGGTCATGGTTACGATTTGGCCGGCATAACTCGGGTCGGTCATGACCTCAAAGTAGCCCTCGAGTGAGGTGTTGAAGCAGACTTCGCCGGTCGCGGTGCCCTCGGCGCCGCATGCACGTCCATAAAAAATGGTCCCATCCTCAAGATACAGGATGCAGGGACCGCAGGTGCCCTTGCTGGTTTTGGCCAGCATACGCTGGCAAAGCTCGCTGGGCGCGAAGGTGCGGGCGGCAGCGCCCGCGGTATGGTTGTTCGCCATAATTCTCCTTCCCGGTCTCACAGGACCGGCTTAAAGGTGTGTAGTTAGGCCTCGCGGTATTGTAACCGCAAGCATGCCTCATGGCGTTAATTTCATCGAAATGTTTACGAAATGATAATTATGACTTTCTATGCATAATGATTTTTCTGGGACGGGGATTAAAAAATCATCCCGCGCGGGCTTGTAGCTCACGCGGGATGATGGCGTCTTATTATTTCTTGTCCTGCTCCAGCAGTTCGGACGGTGTGCGATCGGGCTTGCCGCCGCGGAAAATCTCGCGGCCATGCAGACGATGTTCCAGGTCACGCTCGGCCTTTTCCTCGTCAATCTTGGTCTGGCTCACCACCGGGTCCTCAATCAACGACGACACCGAGTTCACCTGCTTCTGAATGCGCTCGGCGATGGTGTCATCCATACTCACGATGCGCATCTTCCAGTCGATACTCGTGGCGTTGGATGAGCTCTTGGTCCACACGAACGTCAAAATGGCGCTCTGGTGGCCCCGCGCGGGGAACATGCCAAAGAAGGAATCGTGCTGAATGTTGCTATCCTCGTCGATATAGGCGTGAACGTTATACACCACGCGGTCGATCTTGTCGTTGAGCAGCGCGTTGGTCGCAAGCGCCGCGGCCTGGATCTGCCCGTTGGACAGCAGCTCGAGCTCGTTGGCAGACGATGTGTCCAACACCGTCACCTCGACCGTGCCCGTACGCTCATCGGCTTCATCGACGGTAAAGTCGAGCGGGAACTGCGTAAAGCCGTTGCCCCACTCGAGTCCACCCTTGAGTGCTGTAGAAACGGTATCAACCGAAACGCTCTCGGACAGGTTGGCGGTATTCAGACGGCGCATCACGCCGTAGCCGATCTGCATGCCCACGATCAGCACCAAAATACCGATGACCACGGCCATCGCGGTCTTCGTAATGGTATGGCTCACCTGCGAGCCCGAAGGATCGTCCTCGGACAGCGGGTCGATATGTTTTGCCTGGCTCGCGCGGTCCTCGCTGCGCAGCTGCGCTAGCGCCGCTTTGTCACCGCGCTTGGCCGCAGCCTCCTTCTCACGCATGCGCTCGGTACGCTTTTTGGCGAGCGTGGGATCCAAGACGCCGGATGCATCGATTTCGGAGAATAACTCCGTCACTTCTTCCGGAGTCAAAGGGTTCTTGTCAGCCATAAACTTCCTGTCATATCAATCAGTCGAGCTCGTGCGCACGCGCACCTTCGAACTGCATTCGATAGTAACGGGCATAGGTGCCGCCACGGGCGAGAAGCTCCTCGTGCGTGCCACGCTCCACAACGCGACCATGCTCAACGGTCGCAATCTCGTCAGCATGCTTAATGGTCGAAAGGCGGTGGGCGATGATGATTGTGGTACGGCCGCGTGCCAGCTCTTCGAGCGACTCCTGGACCGCCTCCTCGCTCTCGTTATCCAAAGCACTCGTCGCCTCGTCCAAAATCAGGATCTTGGGGTTCTTGAGAAACACGCGCGCAATGGCAACGCGCTGCTTCTGTCCGCCCGAAAGACGGCTGCCGCGCTCGCCCACCACGGTGTCGTAGCCCTGCGGAAGCGACTCGATAAAGGCATCGATGTTGGCACGACGGGCGGCCTCGGCGATCTCTTCTGCCGTAGCGCCCGGCTTGCCGTAGGCGATGTTCTCGCCAATCGTGCCGTCAAACAGATAGACATCCTGCTGCACCAGGCCGATGGCGCGGCGCAGGCTCTGCTGCGTCACATCGCGCACGTCCTGGCCGTCGATGCTAATGGATCCGGTAGCCACGTCATAAAAGCGCGGCAGCAGCGAACAGGTCGTGGACTTGCCGCCGCCCGAAGGGCCAACCAAAGCGATGGTCTGCCCGGGCTTGATGGACAGGTCCATATGGTCGATAACGGGACGCTCGTCGGCATAGCCCTCGCCCAGCTCAACGTCCTCGTAGTTAAAGCACACGTCGTGATACTCCACGGCGCCGGCAGTCACCTGCAGATCAGTGGCGCCCGGCTTGTCCTGGATATCCGGCGCGGTCGAGAGCACCTCGTCCATACGCTTAAAGCCGGCGATAGCCTTCTGATACGTTTCGGCCGAATTGACGAGCGTCTCAAGCGGCGCGCAGAACAGCGAAATATAGAGTGCAAAGGTCGCCATATCGACCGCCTGCAGCTGACCCTGGGCAACGAGCCAACCGCCCAGCAGCACCACGATCACGTACAACACGCCCGAGAGCAGGCCATACGTCGCAGTGTAGATGCCCATGGCGTGATACATATTCTCCTTGGACGAAAGATAGCGATTGTTGGAGGCGCGGAACTTGAAGCGTTCGGTCTCCTCGTTGGCAAAGCTCTTGACCACGCGCATGCCCGCCAGCGAATCCTGCAGCTGCGCATTGATGCCGCTGATCTTTTTGCGGTTGTCGCTAAAGACCTCGCGCATACGCATGTTTTGCCAAAACATGATGACCGCAAACGCCGCCGTCACCACGGCCATGGCGAGCGCCAGCACCGGGGCGATGGTAAAGAGGATCACAAACGAGCCGATAATCTCGATGCCGCAGATGATGATCCACTCGGGCACGTGGTGCGCCGCCTCGCAGATATCGAACAGGTCGTTGACCACGCGGCTCATCATGTCGCCCGAGCTGTTGCGGTCGAAGTACGCAAAGCTAAAGCGCTCATACTGGTCGAACAGGTCCTCGCGCATTTTGGACTCCATGCGCGCACCCATCACGTGACCCCAATAGCTCACAAAATAGCGGCAGGCGCAGCGGACGGCATACATCAGCACCAAGCCCACCGCGACCATGCCGAGCGCCTGCATAATGGCAGCCTGACCCTGAGTAAACAGCCCACCGGTCAAATTGCGCAGGATAATGGGGAACGCCAGGTCAATGGCGGCAAGCACCAGAGCACAAACAGTATCAGCAACAAAAAGCCCCATCTGGGGCTCGTAATACGAAAGAAACCTCTTCAGCATGTGATCCTCAAAGAAATATCAGCAACGTAAGGCCCTGGGACAAAGCAATCAGTAGTACTTGTCCCAGGGCTATCCCCACTCGTTAAAGCTCCGTGCCCCCAAGGCGGTGCGCGATGCTGTCGCAGGCAAGCGCGCCCACGACGGTCTTGGCGTCTTCGATCTTGCCGTCGAGCACGGCGTCGATCAGCTCGTGCAGCGGCACCAGGTCCACGTTGACAAACTCGTCATCATCGGGGTTGGGCGCATCAAACTCGAGCTTGGTAGCCAAGTAGATGTGGATGATCTCATCGCAAAAACCGCAGGACGTGACAATCGACGTCAAAAAGCGAATACGACCAGCCCTAAAGCCCGTCTCCTCATGCAGTTCGCGCTTGGCGCAATCGAGCGGGTCCTCGCCTGGATCGAGCTTGCCGGCGGGAATCTCGACCGTCACGCGGTCGATGGCGGTGCGGTACTGACGCACCAGTACGATCTTGCCGCTCTCGGTCAGTGCCACAACGGCCGCCGCACCCGGATGGCGAACGATATCGCGGGCGCTGCGGTGACCGTTGGGCAGCTCAACCTCAAGACGGTGGACGTCGAGGATCTTGCCCTTCCAGGCGCACTCCTCCGAAAGAATCTTCTCGTGCAGCTCGACATCGTGCGGGTCGTCGTCGCCCAGCACCAGCGCCGGCTCGTCAGCGACCTCGCCACCAGGCTCGCCCTCGGCGTGCCCATACATGCGGCTGTCCTCTTCGACGATCTGCGCGTCCACGAGCTCTTCGTTCTTCTTGTCCATCCGTCTCATTCCTCTCGGATTTTAGGCATCCCAGGCGTCGCGGCCGCGCAGCGCGCGCAGGCCGATGTCGTGACGCAGAGTCTTGCCCTCAAAATCAATCTTCTCGCAGGCCTCGTAGGCAAGGTTGCGAGCGTTCTCGAACGTGTCGCCCAGAGCGGTCACGGCAAGCACGCGGCCACCATTGGTCACGAGCTGGCCGTCCACCACGGCAGTGCCCGCGTGGTACACGGTCACGTTCTCCATGGCCTCGGCATCCTCAATACCGGTGATGACCTTACCTTTCTCGTAGCTGCCGGGGTAGCCCGCGCTCGTCAGGACAACGGCCACGGCCCACTCGTCACGCCAGTCGAGTTCAATCTGATCGAGCTCGCAGTTGGCACAAGCCAGCATGACCTCAACCAGGTCGTTCTTAAGGCGCGGCAGCACGACCTGCGTCTCGGGGTCGCCAAAGCGGGCATTGAACTCCAGCACCTTGGGACCGGCGGGGGTGAGCATAAAGCCGCCGTACAGGCAGCCGCGGTAGTCGATACCCTCGGCAGCGAGCTCGGCCACGGTCTGCTCCATGACCTTCACCATGGTGGCGCGCTCCTCGTCAGTCACGATGGGCACCGGGCTGTAGACGCCCATGCCGCCGGTGTTGGGGCCCTTGTCGCCCTCGAGCGCGCGCTTGTGGTCCTGCGAGGTGGCCATGGGGCGCACGGTCTTGCCGTCGGTAAAGGCCAGCAGCGAGCACTCAGGACCAACGAGCATCTCCTCGATAACCACGGTGTTGCCGGCATCGCCAAAGGCGCCGCCAAAGCACTCGCGCACGGCTTCCTCGGCCTGCTCAAGTTCGGTCGCCACGATAACGCCCTTGCCTGCGGCAAGGCCGTCAGCCTTCACGACCAGCGGGGCGCCTTGCTCGCGTACGTAGGCGAGAGCCGAAGCCTCGTCGGTGAACGAGCCGTAGGCGGCCGTCGGAATGCCGGCACGCTCCATGAGCTGCTTGGAGAATAGCTTGGAGCCCTCCATACGGGCACCCTCGGCACCCGGGCCAAAGCAGGGAATACCCGCCGCGCGCACGGCGTCGGCCACGCCCGCCACGAGCGGAGCCTCGGGGCCAATTACCACGAGTCCGCATCCGTGGCTCTGAGCAAACGCCGCCACGGCCGCAGGATCGCAGTCGTCGAGAACAACGTTCTCGCCGCAGCTCGCGGTGCCGCCGTTACCCGGCGCGATGTAGAGCTTGCCGGCGCGCGGTGATGCTGCGAGCTTAGCTGCCAAAGCATGCTCACGGCCGCCGCTGCCCAACAACAGGATGTCGATGGTTTGAGTGTCCGCCTTCAAGGGTGCCTCCTCTATGGATTAACGGCCCGCTCCGCGCGAGCCCTTTGCAAGCAAATATACCCCTCGGCCGCCCGTCCGGGCTGCAAAGGGGTATATCGCAATAACCAAATAGTCCCGATTACTTCCAGAATCGGTTGATGATCTGCTCTCGACCAGCGCCAACGCCAATGAACGTCACGCGGGTGTGTGCCAGATCCTCGATAAACGCCACGTAGTCCTGAGCCTCTTGCGGCAGCTCGTCAAAGCTGCGGCAACCGGTGATATCGCACTTCCAGCCAGGGAGCTCCTCGTAGATGGGCTTGGCATGCTCAAAGCGCACCTGATGCTCGGGCACGCTCGTGTAGCGCTCGCCATCGACGTCGTAGGCCACGCACACCTTAATGGTGTCGAAGGCCGAAAGCACGTCGAGCTTGGTCATGGCGATATCGGTGAGGCCGTTGACGCGCGAGGCATAGTTGGCGATAGGGCCGTCAAACCAGCCGCAGCGACGACGGCGACCGGTGGTCACGCCGTACTCATAGCCCTCCTCGGTCAGCGTGTGACCGGCCTCGGACTCATAGGAAAGCTCGGTGGGCATGGGGCCCGAACCGACGCGGGTGATATAGGCCTTCATGACGCCCAGCACGCGGTCGACGTTCTTCATGCCGACGCCGGAACCGGTAATGGCGCCGCCGGCGGTGCAGTTGGAAGACGTCACGTACGGATAGGTGCCGTGGTCGATGTCGAGCAGCGTCGCCTGGGCGCCCTCAAACAGCAGGTCCTTGCCCTCGTCGATCATGTTGTTGAGCAGCAGGCTCGTCTCGGTGATGTAGGGACGCAGGCGCTCGGCCATCGGCAGGTACTCGTCGCAAATCTGGTCCACGGTGTAGGTGGGCAGGTTGTAGATGAGCTCGAGCTCGGGGTTCACGCGGGCGAGAGCGGTCTCCAGCTTGTCGCGGAACAGTGCCTCGTCCAGCATGTCCTGCATGCGCAGGCCAATGCGGGCCATCTTGTCCTGATAGCACGGACCGATGCCGCGCTTGGTGGTACCGATGTTCTTCTTGCCGAGCTTCTGCTCAAAGGCGCCATCCAGATCGATGTGGTACGGCATGATGACATGCGCGTTGCCGCTAATCTTGAGGTTCTTGGTGGTGATACCGTCGGCCTCGAACATGTCGATCTCCTCAAGGACAACCTTGGGGTTGACGACGCAGCCGTTACCGATCACCGACACGTGGTCGGAATACATGATGCCGGAGGGCACCTGGTGCAGGCCGTACTTCTTGCCGTTGACGACGATGGTGTGGCCGGCGTTGTTGCCTCCCGAGTAGCGCACGACGGCATCGAAGTCGCCGGCGACCAGGTCGCAAATCTTACCCTTGCCCTCATCGCCCCACTGGGCACCGACCAAAACGGTTGACGGCATGTTTACTCCTTACATTCATGGACTGTCTGTGCGCCACGACGGCGCGCAGAAGCACAAAACATTCCCAGTATACCCGTGCAACGGGCGCCTGTCCTACTCCTCGGCATGTGCCCCATCAAGCTCATAGAACTTGGTGGATGCCGGCAGGAACATCAGGTCGACGTCGCCGATCGGGCCCGAACGGTTCTTGGCCACGACGATACGCGTAACGCCCTCGTCGGGTCGATCGTCGCGCGAGGCTTCGGCCTCGTCGGCGGAGCGGTCCAAGAACATAACGATATCGGCGTCCTGCTCGATGGAGCCCGATTCACGAAGGTCGGAAAGCTGCGGGCGCTTGCCGGTACGGGATTCGACCTGACGCGAAAGCTGCGACAGCGCGATGAGCGGGATCTTGAGCTCCTTGGCCATGATCTTCAGACCACGCGACATCTCCGAAACCTCGACGGTACGGCTCTCGGAGCGGCGTCCCGGCGGAGGACTCACCAGCTGCAGGTAGTCCAGGATGATGATTGCCTTCTCCTTGTTATGGAGCATGCGGCGGCTCTTGGCGCGAATCTCGGTCACTGTGGTGCCGGGCGTATCGTCAATCAGAATATCGAGCTTGGACAAGGTCTGCGTGGCCTCGTTGATATTGGCCCACTGCTCGGGGCTAATGCGGCCCATGCGGAAGTCACTGATCGAGATCATGGCGTAGGCGCAAATCAGACGCTGGGCAATTTCCTTGCCCGACATCTCCAGCGAGAAGAAGCCGACGGTATAACCAGCAGCGGCAGCGTTGAGCGCCAGGTTCAGAGCGAACGACGTCTTACCTACAGCAGGACGGGCGCCGATAATGATGAGCTGACCCTCGCGGAAGCCCATGAGCATGCGGTCGAGCGACGGGAAGCCCGTGGGCACGCCCGCAGCCTGGCCACCGGCCTGGCACACTTCCTCGGCCTCGTTATAGGCCTCGACCATAAACTCGGTCAGCGTCTTGTAGCTCGACTTGACCTCGCGTGCCGTGACCTTGAGCAGCTTGCTCTCGGCCAGCTCGACAACCTCTTTGGTGTCGGTGGGGGCGTTATATGCCAGCGCGTTGATCTCGTTGGTGGCGCCGATCAACTCGCGCAGCATCGAGTCGCGACGCACGATGGCGGCATGGTGCTGCCAGTTGACGAGCGACAGGGTCTGACCCATCAGCTCCAAAATGTACGCTTCGCCGCCCACGGCATCGAGCTTGTTGATGCTTCGCAGATAATCGATCAACGAGATGGAGTCGATGGGAATGCGGCTGTTGTACATATCGACCATCGCGGTATAGATGGTCTTATGAATGGGCCGGTAGAAGTCATCGGGCTGCAGCTCGACCTGGGCCTCTTCGACCACCTCGGGCGATAGCAGCATAGCGGCCAGTACATTGGCCTCTGCATCTTGGTTTTGGGGAAGACCCAACTTTGAGCCGCGGTCCTCAACCGTCAGCCCGGTCTCCCTATCGTCATATGCCATGAGCATCCTCATTCATATCGCTTGCGAGCATCCATAGTATCAGCCACGGTCCCAAAACGCGCCGCGCGCCGCCAATCATCACCGAACCAAACGGATGAACGGTCCTGTATATAGGACTTCGACGCAACGTTCACCATGACACTCGCTCAGCGCAAAAAAACAAAAGGGCGCCCTGGTTTCCCAGAGCGCCCTTCTTAGAACAAGATTGTTGCGTTGCAGCAAATGCTACTCGGCAGCAGCCTCAGTCTCGACCTCGGCGGTCTCGGCCTCGGCGACCTCAGCGGCCTCCTCGACCTCAGCCTCGGCAGCGAGCTCCTCGGCGGTAACGCCGACGAGAACGACAACCTCGGCCTTGATCTCGCGGTACAGCGAGATGGCAACGGTGTGGGCACCGGCAACCTTGATGGGCTTACCGAGCTCGACGCGCTTACGGTCGATGTCCATACCGAGCTGAGCCTTGATGGCATCAGCGATCATAGCGGCGGTAACGGAGCCAAAGAGGATGCCCTCGTCGCCGACCTTGACGTCAACGGTGACCGTCTTGCCCTCGAAGGCAGCCTTGGTCTCGTTGGCGGTAGCCAGACGGACGGCCTCGCGCTTGGCGATGTTGTTGCGACGCTCGTCAAGCTGCTTGAGGTTGCCCTTGGTGGCGGCAACAGCGAGCTTATTGGGGAACAGGAAGTTCTCAGCGTAACCCTGAGCGACCTCTACGACGTCACCCTCGCCGCCCTTGCCCTTGATCTCATCGAGAAGAATAACCTTCATGATGCGTCTCCCTTCTTAGCCGCGGTCGCGGTTGCCACGAGAGGAAACCACGGGGACGGTGTACGGCAGGAGAGCCATCTCGCGGGCGCGCTTGATGGCGTTGGCGATGTCATGCTGATGCTGCGTGCAAGCGCCAGTGACGCGACGGGGCTTGATCTTGCCACGGTCGGTCATGTACTTACGGAGAAGCTGAGTGTCCTTATAGTCGATGAACTCAGTGTTCTCCTTGCAGAACTGGCAGTACTTACGACGCGGCTGACGTGCAGAAAAATCATTAGCCATGTCAAAATACCTTTCGTTTGGCAACTTCGGCGAACCGAAGCCGCCTCTCACTCAAAAATAGGTGAACAACCCTTAGAACGGGATGTCCTCATCGTAGACGTCGACCGCGGGCGGCGTGGCCACCGGTGCGGCAGGACGTGCTGCGGGCGCGGGAGCTGCGGGGGCGTAACCGCCCTGGTCGTAGCCACCCTGGCCACCACGGGAGCTCATAAACTCGATCTCATCGACGATGACCTCAAGCTTGCTCCGGCGCTGGCCGTCGCGCTCCCAAGAGCTGTAGCGCAGCTTGCCCTCGATCGCGACCTTGTTTCCCTTTGCCAGGAAACGGCTCACGGCCTCGGCGCGGGTGCCGAACATGGTGCAGTCGACAAAGTTGGGATAGTCCTCCCACTCGCCAGTCTGCGCGTTGCGGCGACGATCGTTCACGGCGACGCCAAAGGACAGAACCTGGGTTCCGCCGGCGGTGGCGCGCAGCTCGGGATCGCGGGTGAGGTTACCGGTGATGTTCACTCGATTGATGCTCATAACTCACTACTTCCTCTTGGGGCACAAGCCCAGTCCAAAACGACAGTCTTACTCCTGGTCGTCGCGACGGACGATCATGTGGCGGACCACAGCGTCGGTGATGCGCAGGACGCGATCAAGCTCGGCGATCTGGGTAGGATCTGCGTGGAAGTTGATGAGGGTGTAGTCACCATCGGTGAGGTCGTTGATCTCGTAGGCGAGCTTGCGCTTGCCCCACTCGTCAACGGAGTCGACCTTGCCAGCGCCCTCAGCGATCGTGGTATCGATACGCTTCATAACAGCGAGACGAGTCTCGGGGTCGAGCGACGGGTCAACAAAGAACAGCAGTTCATAAGCCTTCATATTGTCACCTCCTCTGGGCAAATGTGGCTTCAGGTCGTGAAGGTGCGCCTGAAGCAGGAAAAGACTTGGTAATAATATCTTTCAACCTCCCAGGCCGCAAGAATATGCAGCTACAACCTCATGACCTCCACATATGCCCATGCTCGCACCACGTTTCATGCGCATTCCAACCAAATGCTGACCAAAAGCTTGACGAATCTGTGGACAAGATACGGTGCCGCGGAGACAAGCTGAGCCAAGCCGCAGGTCAACGGGCACAAGGCTGTGGTCGCGAAATACATACCAGTGGTCCACAGCACCACCCAAAGATTTTTAAATTCATTGCCAAGTCGCTTATGAATACCCCTTTTGAACAATTGAGTTGATCAACCACGCTGGTCGGAAGCCGTTTTTTTTGGCAACTCAAACCCCACTGCAACGCCAAGCGCGGCCGAACGTTTTAAAAAATGCCAACTTTTCTGTTTGCACTTTGCGATTCCTCGTGTATACTGACTTTCGCATTTAACGGAGAGTTGTCCGAGTGGCCGAAGGAGCACGATTGGAAATCGTGTAGGCGTCAAAAGCGTCTCCAGGGTTCAAATCCCTGACTCTCCGCCAGTTAATTCCAAAGCAGGCCTTTGAGCCTGCTTTGTTTTTACCCCACGCGGAGGGGTGGCAGAGTGGTTGAATGCGGCGGTCTCGAAAACCGTTTGGCCTGTATAAGGTCACGAGGGTTCGAATCCCTCCTCCTCCGCCATTTTGGTTGAGAAAGCTCCCGAGAATGGGAGCTTTTTTGTTTTGAGTCCCCAACAAGCAAACACGGCGGAGGAGGGATTCGAACCCGCCAGGGCCCGGAGCGTAAAGAAAACGCGCCCGTGGCGCGTTTTTAGCGCAGCGCGGTCGGCGCAAGCCGACCGGATAAATTTTGAGCGGAGCTCAAAATTTGGACATCCCTCCTATTCGACCACGCCCCCATCGCGTTCAGCATCAACCCGGATCCCCAAACATGAAACCTATGACCGTACCCAGTCCCGACCGTTTGCCGAGCAATAGGGTCGCAATCGGCGCCGAACATGTACTATGTACGGGCATTGTCTAAACCCGTAACTCAAAGGACCCCATCTTGCCCGTTGCCGCCGCTATGATCGTTACCGCACACGCCTCGGATGCCATGGTTGCCATCCCGTTTTGGCTCGAGATGTTCGCCGTCGTCGCGGCATCGATCTCGGGCGTGTTGGTCGCACGCGAGCACAAACTCGACCTGGTGGGCGCCGTCGCGCTCGCCGTGGTCTGTGGACTGGGCGGCGGTCTTTTGCGCGATATGACGCTGCAGGTGGGCAACGTCTACATCCTCAACCAACCGATGGCGCTCCCGCTCTCCATCGCCACCGCGGCCATCATCTACATCTTCCCGGCAATCGTCGACAAGCCCGAAAAGCTCATTCCCCTGCTCGATATCATCTCGGTGGGTATTTATGCGGCAACCGGCGCAGACAAGGCGCTGGTCTACGGCTTTGCGCCGGCGGTGTGCATCATGATGGGCTTTTTTACCGCGGTGGGCGGCGGCATGCTGCGAGATGGTTTTATGGGTGTGGTGCCGGGTATCTTCCAACGCACCAACTTCTATGCCATCGCGGCCATCGCCGGATCGGCAAGCTATGTTTGCCTTGTCATGAGCGGCTTGGTCAGCAATGTCGTCGCACTGGTCGTTTGCGTCGTGGTGACCATGGGACTACGCTGGCTGTCGCTGCGCTTTGATATCAAAAGCCCCACCGAGGATGACATCGCACGCTTTTTGCACCGCAAAAAGTAGGTGGCGCGGGCTCATCCTTCGAAATGCAACCGAGAGGTTCTTTTAGAGCGCCCACGCGTTGGGTACCCTGTTAGGTGCATGTCGAGCATCTGACGAAGGATTCACTATGCCCTGTAATCAATTCCCGTCGACCCAGCGCCGTAAAGCGTGGGGCCGCATCACGATCTTATTCGCGCTCATCGCTCTAGCGGTCACCGCGCTTCCCACGGCGTCGTTCGCCGGCACGGACACCGCAGGCAACGTACTTGCGACCGACAATGACGCCAATTCGTCCGGCGTCGAAGGTGACCTGTACTGGGCAGGTCAGGCCCTCAACTTGGACGATGCGTCCATCGGCCGCGACATAATTGCAGCAGGCGAGAGCCTCTCCATCCGCGACTGCACGGTGGGCGGCGCCGTCCGCTTGGCGGCACGCACTATCGATATCGCCAAGACCACGGTTGATGGCAGCGTCACGGTCGTCGGTCAGCACGTTGTGCTCAATTCCGACAGCACCGCCAACTGTTTTTACGCGATAGGCGAGACGGTTGCCCTGCGCGGCTCTACCAAGTCGGCAGCGCTTGCGGGCGACACGGTGACCATCGATGGCACCGTCGAGGGCGATGTCGAGGTTTGGGCCGACAAGCTCATCCTGGGCAAGAACGCCCACATCACCGGCACCGTGAACGCGCACGTCTCCGAGGACCCGGAGCGTGCCGCAGGAGCCGAGGTAGGCGCGCTCAAGATCGACCGCACCGAGAACGAGGATACTTCCACCGTTAACGATGTCATCGGCGGTATCGTCGCCGCGGCACTCTCGACCTGCTTTGTCGCTCTGCTGCTCGAGCTCGTCTTTCCGCGCGCGACCGCCAGCGCCGCCGGCATGCTCCACCAGCGCCCCATACCCCTGTGGGTGAGCGGTCTTCTGGGCACGATTGCTATCGTCCCCGCCGTCCTACTGCTAATTATCTCTATCGCTGGTCTGTCGCTTGCCGGAGCCCTCTTGTGCGGCGTTATCGGCATCGCGTTGGTGTCGAGTGCCTTTGCGGGGCGCGCGATCTCCCGCATGGTCGGACACAACCAAAACCGCTACGCCATGGCAGCCGTGGGCGGCGTAATCGCAGGCGCCCTCACGGGGCTTCCCCTCGTAGGTGACTTCATCAGCGGCGTAGCCTTTGTCTTTATGCTCGGCTACGTTATCCAGATCATCTGGCGCAACGCCCACCTCAAGCCGCAGCAGCCGGCTAACATGCCAGGACTCCCCACCGCTTAGCCACCAACCACCACAAAGGTGCCAGGTTACTTTGCACCAACAAACGAAGCGGGGCACTCGGTCATGTCGACCGGGTGCCCCGCTTTTCTTGGAGGGTTCTCTAGTAACTTTTTCAAAACCAATGATCATCAGGTCGGTAGGCCTGTGCGTCACTCGCTACGGAGGCAGCACGCCATTAAGCAGGGGGGGGCAATTATTTTTTACGACGACCGCCTCCCCGCTTGATGACGAGCGCGGCAACAATAGCCGCCACTCCGATGGCAGCCAAAGCCGCCACCAGCACCAACGTTCTATCTCCCGTCGAGGGCATAAAGCCTCGACTTGCTTCTTTGCTTGGAGTGTTGAGCACCGACAGTTCAATCGAACCCGTCCCGGCATCGGCGGTATCAACCCGCAGAGGGCTTTCGGCCGACACGGTCACTTTGGGCTTCGCAGCTGCCACCTGCTTAACGTCCAGACCCTCGGACGTAACCGTTACCGTTCGTCTGCCCTCAAAGGCGGCGTATCCCTTGGGTGCCGCGATTTCCTCGACGATATAGACGCCCGCGTCCACACCGCTCAATTCCACATGGCCATCTGCGCCCGAGGTGACGTACGCGTCGGAATCCGTCGACCACGAGCCGTCAGTCGTTAGAATACGTCCGCGGTCATCGATGATGCGCAGCTTGGCGCCCGCGAGCGGTTCATCGTCCGAGCTTGAGCGCTTGATGAGGCTGAGCCCCCAGGTATAGGCCGTGGCGTCATCGCTCGGCGTGCGGGTGAATCCGGCGTCGCCGGACTGGTCGGCGAAGGGAGAGCGCGGGTAGCGCAGGCAGACCTCGTTGGGGTTGCCCTTGGTAGCGCCCCTATTGCAGCTGGCCCCCAACGGCGCATCGTAGACAGCAACCACGCGGGCGCCCGCGGTGAAGGCGTCGACCCCGCCGAGCGCGGCGATGAGGTCGCCGGTGCGCACGGTGAAGGTCTTACCGTCGACCGCCACCTTGGTGGCGCACTGGGCCGTGATGTCGGTCCAGCCCTTCGCGGGCTCGGTGCCGACGCGGCCGTCCTTGTCGGTCTGGACCGCGTCGAAGCCGCCGTCCGCGCCCGCCGCCACGTACACGCGCATGCTCGCGGCGACCTTGGAGGGGTCGAGCCCCGCGCTCATGGTGTCGACGAACCGCACCGTATAGGTGTCGTAGGCCGTGAGGCCCGCCGGGACCGTGGCAGAGAGGCGCCAGTACAGGTCGTCGGCGACCGTGGCGTCGGCGGCCTTCTGCCAGGCGGCGGCGCTGTCCTCCAGCACGTGCTTGGCGACCTTGGGGGTCGCGGCCTTGGGCTTGACGGTGACGGCGCTGCCGCCAACCAGGGCCATGATCGGCGCGGTGCCGACCTCGCCCCGGGCGATGACGTCGTCGTCGGCGACGATGAGCCAGTAGCCGCAGGGCAGCTCGGCCGCCGTGCCCGCGTTAAGGGCCACAGACACGGCGCCAGAGCTCTGGAGGGAACGAGCAAGCTTTGCCGTCAGCGCGGTCGTCATGTGTCCGTCGGCATCCATCCATTCGGCAGCCTCTTGCGCCGTCGATGCCGAGTTATCAAGCCCTGCATCATGAAGCACGGGAAGGACAGCTTGGCGAACCGTGCCATTCGCCCACGCTACATCAGTTGCGACCTTTTGGTCGGCATCGGCATCGTCGACAACGGTCGCCGAAAAGAGCTGGTACGCGTCGTAACGTGTCGCGACCGTGCCGTCCACCGTAATGGCTCCGGTGTCGGCAGCACGGGCCGTTCCAGGGGCGATCGCAAAAGCGAAGACGACGGCCATGGACATCACCACGACGGCCAACATATGACGGAGCACTTTACTCACGACGACCACTCCGATCAAGATCACGATGGCGGCGAGCATGCATCCACGTCGCGGCAAAACACAGCATCGAAGCACCAGCTAAATACGTCATAGTCAAACCAGCCCCGCCCGCCTCGGGAAGCGTGGTCGAGTACTTGTTGGTAAAGGTCGGTGGGGTCGTGGGGTCGGCGGGGGCGTAAGTGACCTTGGTATCGAGCTGCTTCTTACCGTTAGTCACCTCAACTTTGACGTTGTACACAGCCCCATCGTAGGTGATGTGGTCCTTGACGCCATTCACAGCGTCCTTGGGAACGACCTCGGAGATGGTGTAAGTGTAGGTACCGGCTTTGTTGCACTCAACGCTAAAGGAAATGCTACCGTCGGCACCGTTCGTTACAGTCTTGAGCACCCTACCCTTGTCATCCTTAAGTTCAAACGAGAACTGCCCCGCCTTGAATGTTCCACCTTCGAGCACCTTCTGCGCCTTGATATCCACAGAGCCCATTAGGCGATTGTCGTAGATCCAGATCTCGTCCTTTTTGTCATCGCCGATGATTTCGGAGTCTTTGACGATGCTCTTCGCTTTATTGAGCTCAGTTTGATACTTCTCATCGTCAGCATTGCCCTTAAGCATGATCCACGTGGGCGCCGCCGCGTCATAGCCGTCAGGCGCTTTCGTCTCCACGAGCTGGTAGAGCACGCAATTTACCATCGCCTTGTCTTCTGCGCCAAACGAGATTTTGCCGTTGGCGTCGGTGGGGGCGGTTTCAAACTCAGTCCTTGCATTCTCGATACCCACCGTTGCAACCTGGTCCATATTCACGCTGTAGAGCGTAAACTCCGCACCCTTGAGCGTCGCTCCAACCTGCTGGGCGTCGTACTTGGTCATCGTGATGCCGTAGCCGTTGCCACCTGCGCTGGCAGAAGCTTTTTTAATTTCCCATGTTTGATCATCAGTCGCAGAACCGTCCTTCACACCCGTAAGCATGGCGGTATTGGAAAGAGGAACCTTGTTGCCAGGATTTCCGCTCGGGATGACCTCGTACTCGACCTTGAGGTATTTCTCATCGGGCACGTTAAGTGTCAATCTCGTACATGAGCCAGACTCGTTGTTGACCTGCTCCATCTCTGACGAATAATCCTTATCGGCCAGTTCAGACCAATCGTTGTTCACGCGCTCATAGACCTTAAGCATCGACGGTACCAACGTGCACTTGGCATCCATGGTATCGACCAGCTCGAGGACACCAGTGCCACTCTTAAGATCGACAGCTGACTCGTTAACGAAAATGGTGTACTTGATGCGATTGCTATTGTCGACCTGTTCGCCGGTCTTCTTGATAACGTTGTTCTTAATGGTGACAGCACCACTGCCAGAGTCGAATTTCTTGCTTCCCGACTCGGCGCGCGCAGAATTGGTGAACTTCACCTCGTTCGTGGATGTGTCGAGCTCGCTGCGCTTGACCGCCGTCTGGTACGTAAGCTTGGCGTAACCGGCGTAGTCGCCGAGTTCCGTCGTGGGAATGGAGAAAGTGACCGTGTTGCCGTTGGTGATGATGTTGCTGGCGGCAAGCGTCTGACCCGTAACGACCTCCTTGGCCTCGCCTCCGCGCCCAAGCCCCGCATGTAGATCGTAGGGGTTCTGCACAATCGTGTACTTTGCGGAACCCGCGACATAGCTCATCCCGTACGGAATGGTATCGATGATGTTCAGCGGTACGCGGCCGAGCTTTCCAGCTCCATAACAATCTCCTGCCGCGGTCTTCTGGCGATTCGCGTACACCGTCCAGTCGACGACCCAGGCTCCCTTCTCGTTCGAGCCGTCAACGGCACTCCAGTCGAAGTCCTCGTTCCAAGTTACCTTCGACTCCGCTTCTGGCTTCTCGACCTCGGGCGTCGTTTCCTTGTTGACGACATACATTGGGCTATCGGTGTAGTACGGCCAACCGCCATTCTGCCCCGGCACCGTAACAGATGCGAAGTTCGAGTACCAGCCCGGCAGCGCATCAGAAGTGGTGGTGTACGTGATGTCGGCGTAATCCTCATTCGCGAGAGCCGCCTTCACCTTGTCGTTAATGTTTATGTCGAGGTTGAAGTTTCTTTTGTGCCCATCCTTCTGCACAACGTTATTTCCATCTTTCAGCTCATTTGTCGTCAGCTTCCAGTCGTCGCCTCGAACTAGCTCAGTTTCACCAATCTTGATCTTTATTGAGTTGACATCAACGCCGATATCTTGTTTCCACGCTGATTGAAACGTGTCCTTCACCGTCACCTTATCAAGGTTGGCCGCATTGACGATAGCTTTCAGTGCCACGCGCGTCTTCCACTTCGCCTCGCCAGTTGTTGCAGCATTCTCTCGACCCACGAGTTCCTTGGTGATCGGTGTGCCCACCAACTGCGGCGTAAACTCACCTTTACCAGTGCCGGAAACGGAACCATCGTGCTCGATCGTTGCGCTGTTGCGCACGGTGTCATACGAACCCGTTTCATTCATCTTGGTGTGATAAACAATGCGATAGGTGATGTACTTATCCTCAAGGTCAGTCGGAAACTTGTAGGTAAAGGAACTCTGCGACGAATCGAGCTCGCCCTCCTTGAGGACCTCCAAACCCGAGCTGCCCTTATAAACCGTATAGCCCCCCGTATACGTCTGCTTATCGTCCAGATTATCGGTGAACACGTAGCCGCTCATGTCGGCCTTGAGCTCGCCTTGGTTGAGCGTGACGGTCCATGTGATGTCGGACGGCGTGCTATTGCGGTCGCTAGACTTGCCAATCATGTCGTAACGAAAGGGGCTGGGGGCAGCCGTAACCGTGCCGTTCTGACGATCGTTGGCACCGCCCCACTCCCACGACGCCATGTTCTTTGAGGCTTCCTGGCCGTTGATGAACTCTCCGTTATCCACGGAGATACCGCTCTTCAGCTTGGTTTCATACGTAATCGTATGGACACCCTGGGGAAGACTGCCTAAGTTCTCGATGGTCGCGGTCTGACCTTCGATTTTTGGCTGCGATCCAATCGTCTTGTTATCGAGCTTAAAGGTGCGCTCCACAAAGCTAAAGTTATCACCCAGCGTATCGGTGAACTTGACGTTCGTGACATACGACTCGACTGTGAGCTCAACGGTCCAGGTGACTTTGGCCACGCCATCGGGACCCTGAGAGAAAACCCCCGACTTCCTCTTATTCGTAACCCTACCGTCCTTGATGGGAATATTTATCGATCCCTTGCCAGGAAACTCGACAGACACATTGCCGCCGGCGCCGATGTCTTTGTTTGAAAGCTGGAACGAGAAGTTTGCCGCGACATGGATATTCGCAGGGTTTTTTGCGAGCCACGCCTTGTCAAACGTAAAGACAACCTTATTGCCCTCGATCTTCCACGTGCCAGCTTGGGCAGCAGAAGCTTCCGGACCCTCCATGAGGTTGCCACCCGCGTTTTCATCAACGACGATGGTGTCGGGTAGCTCATAGACAGCGATATAGTTCTCGGGCGAAGGCGCCTTACCGCTTTTGAATTGTGCCAAGAAAGCTCCATAGAGCGTCGAAGTGGACGTTACAGGATCCTTGGGCTCTTGAGTATGGTTCTCATCGGTATACAGCCTGACATCAACCGTCGCCGTCTTCTCATCAATCACAATCGGGTCGGGCGTCGTCACGTCCTCGGCGCGCACTGGGGCTGCACCGTGAAAAACAGCGGCGGTGAGGCTAATCAAAATGAAGACCAGGGCCGCCATACCCAGCGACCGCGAGCGGTGTGCGTTCATAGTTGTCCCTTAATTCCTACAACACGGTGTGGAATACGGCGAATCGTCGGATCGAACACAAACCCCAACATCTACGAGAACCTACCTAGCGCATTGCAAGAACCCATTGGGGAGCAACTTCTAAGACGGTTCGTCTATGCCACAATGCATAAAATATAATATAGATACCAATCATGTAAACCGCAGGTCAAGAGGTCTTTTAATTTAATACCAGTTGATATTTACCTGTTAACAGTTTTGTATCATACCGGCTATATTCAGTGGAATTATGTATATGTTTAAACAACTTAACTTTGACCCGAAAGCCGGTCGGAGGGGATAGCCGCCCCCACCGTGGTGCAAGCGAACCTGTCCCCCTTGCACCAGAAAGGGCGCCGACCGCGATGGTCGACGCCCTTTCTTGTTAGACGCTATAAAGCCCAGCGCTTATTTGTTTACCTGGCCAGCGCGGACGGCAGCCTTCTTGCGGTCGGTGGCGTTGAGCAGACGCTTGCGCAGGCGGATGTTCTTGGGAGTAATCTCGACCAGCTCGTCGTCGGCGATGTACTCCAGCGCTTCCTCCAGCGAGAAGGTGCGGGGCGGCACCAGCTGGACGGAAATATCGGAGGTCGAGGAACGCTGGTTGCCCAGGTTCTTGGTACGCGCGATGTTGACGACCATGTCGCCAGCCTTGCTGCGCTCGCCCACGATCATGCCCTCATAGCACTCGGTGCCCGGCTCAACAAACAGCTGGCCGCGCTCCTGCAGCGTACCCAGAGCATAGGCAACGGCCTTCTCGGTGGTCATGGAGATCATGGCGCCGTTCTGACGGTTACCGATCTCGCCAGCGTAAGGACCATACTCCAGGAAGGTGTGGTAGAACACGCCCTCGCCGTGAGTGACGTTCATGATGCGGTTCTTAAGACCCATGATGCCGCGGGTCGGGATCTTAAACTCGAGGTGCGTCACGATGCCCGAGGTATCCATGCTCGTCATGATGCCGCCGGAGGTGCCGAAGACCTCAACGACCTTGCCCGAGTACTCGTCCGGGCACTCGACGACGGCCTGCTCGACGGGCTCCATCTTGTTGCCGTTCTCGTCCTTCTTAAACAGAACGCGGGGACGGCCGACCTGGAACTCAAAGCCCTCGCGGCGCATGGACTCCATCAGGACGGACAGGTGCAGGATGCCGCGGCCCGAGACCTCGACGCCGCTCTTGTCCTCGAGCTCCTCGATCTTCATGGTCACGTTGTTCTCGGCCTCGTTGAACAGGCGCTCCTTGAGCTGACGGGCGCCCACGATGTCGCCATCACGGCCGACGAGCGGGGAGGTCGAAGCCTCAAAGACGATGGACAGGGTCGGCGGGTCGATCTCGATGGGCTCGAGCTCGACGGGGTTCTCGGGGTCGGTGTAGACATCGCCGATATCGGTGCGGTCAATGCCCACGACGGCAGCGATGTCGCCGGCGCCGACTTCCTGGCACTCGGTACGGCCCAGGTAGTCGAAGGTAAAGAGCTGCTTGACGGTAGCGGTGGCGCTGGAGCCGTCATTCTTGACAACCAGAATCTGGTCGCCCTGATGGATGGCGCCGGAATACACGCGACCGATGCCGATACGGCCAACGAAGTTGGAGTGGTCGATGGTCACGCACTGCATGGCCAGCGGGGCGTTCTCGTCAACCTCGGGCGCGGGCATGTCGTCGATGATCATATCGAGCAGCGGATACATGTCCATGTTGCCGTCGTTGGGGTCAAGGCGGGCAAAGCCATTCATGGCGCTGGCGTAGACCACGTGCTCCATGGCGAACTCAAGCTGGTCGTCGGTAGCGCCCAGGTCGGCCATAAGGTCGAGGCAGTCGTTGTAGGCCTTCTCGGGGTTGGCACCCGGACGGTCGATCTTGTTGATGACGATCATGATCTTAAGGCCGGTGTCGATAGCGTGACGCAGCACGAAGCGGGTCTGGGGCATGGGGCCCTCAAAAGCGTCGACCAGCAGCAGGGCGCCGTCGGCCATACGCAGTACGCGCTCGACCTCGCCACCGAAGTCGGCGTGGCCCGGGGTGTCGATGACGTTGATCTTGACGTCCTTGTACTCGATAGAGATGTTCTTGGCGAGAATCGTAATGCCGCGCTCGCGCTCCTGGTCGTTGGAATCCAGGACGCGGTCCTCGACCTGCTGATTGGCACGGAAGGCGTCCGTGGCACGCAGGAGCTTGTCGACCATCGTCGTCTTGCCGTGGTCGACGTGGGCGATGATGGCGATGTTCCTCAGATTGTCTACGCGCATGTAGTTCCCCTATCTTCTATCCATATACAAACGGCACGCGTATGCGGCCCGCCCAGCGATACAACGCTCAGCGGGAATATTGAGCCTTTTACCGAAAACTTGTTTATTTTAGCGATTTTAGATGAGAGGGGTTTCCTCACCTGCGGGTTCAGGGTCGCTCCACATAAAACCATCGCCGGCGCCCATGCCCTCATACAGCACATATGCCGAAAAACCACTCTCGAGCGTGGTTTCGAAGAAGCTCACGAGCAGAGCATCGTGATAGCCGCCGTCAATCTCGACGCAGCCGGTGTAGCCGATGGCATAGCGAGCGATACGGCCCAGGCCCTCGTCCTTAAGACCCATCTTGTGCTCGGAGATAAAGTTGGTGGCCGCCTCGAGGCACGCCTCTTCGCCATCCTCATCGAGCGCCGCCAGATAGCGGTTGGAAGCGGCGTCCTCAATTGCCACGACCACGCCAGGGTTTTCACCGGCGGCAAGGTCATCCAAGAACGCGCCGATCAGATCGCACACCATGGCGTCGAGCTCGGCGGAGACGTTGCCGGCGTCCTGCATATCCTGTGCCATCTTTAGACCTTCCCATCGAGTCTGGCGTCGTTACAGTTCTTGTGCCTCAGCGGCGATCTTAGCGGCAGCGTCGCGGGTGCGCATCATATCCATCGCGCGCTTGTCGAGCACCTTGATCTGACTGGTCAGCATGACCGCATCGACCACACCCCAGATCACGAGGCCCGTAGAGATCGAAAACCCAAGCGCACCAACTGTACCACGAAGGCGCGAGCAGATTGCCGCGACAAGGGCGGAGACGACAACCATCTTGATAAACGAGCCGCGGCGTTCGCGAAGCGTGCGGGCCTGCGTCACATAGGCAATGCGAGCCGCCTCAGAAGCCTCCGAGCGCATCTGGGCCTCGCGCGCAATGGCCGCCGCCTCAGCCGACATACCGCCGGCCATCAGCGAACGCTCCGCATCCTGGCCGCCCCGCATTTAGAAGTCATCGGGGGAGAGCGTATGGACGAACTCGTCGAACTTCTCGAACTCTTGCTCGTCGTCGACTTCCTCGGCGTGGGTAGACACAGTGCCCAGGCGATTCATGATGTCGTCCTCCACAAACATGGGGGCATTGCTGCGCACGGCAAGGGCAATGGCATCACTGGGACGGGCATCGATCTTGCGCTCGTCGCCATCGGCCAGTACGACGATCGTCGCGTAGAACACCGGCGGCTCGGCGCGAACGATCTCGATGCGCTCGAGCTTGGCGCCCAGGGCGCCAACAGTATCGAGCAACAGGTCATGGGTAATTGGGCGCTCGGCGCGGCCGCTATCGATGCCGCGGCTAATGGCAGCAGCTTCAAACGAACCAGTCTGAATGGAAAGGGAACGCAGCGGTGCGGGCGAGTCCGACTTGCCGCAGCGCTCGCGAAGCACGATAAGCGATGGCACGGGACCGGCGGCCATGACGATGGTCTCTATGTCGACACGAACCATGGAACACCTCCGGTACGTAGCGGTTAACACGCGGCAGCTCGACCGCATTGAATAGCTATACTACCCAATCTTTCGCACAGCACACAAAACCAAAATGAGATTTATCGCAGACAAGAAAAAAGCCCCGAGGCAACGCCACGAGGCTCTTCACAGTTTTGATGGTGGACCTGACAAGATTCGAACTTGTGACCTCCCGGTTATCAGCCGGACGCTCTAACCAACTGAGCTACAGGTCCATCATGGTGGAGGTTAGGGGGATCGAACCCCTGACCTCAGGCTTGCAAAGCCCGCGCTCTCCCAGCTGAGCTAAACCCCCACGGAGACAGTAATAAACACCCCAGCGGCGACTCGGCTCTCGCTGGGGTGTTTATTGCGAAAGAAAGTGGTGGACCTGACAAGATTCGAACTTGTGACCTCCCGGTTATCAGCCGGACGCTCTAACCAACTGAGCTACAGGTCCATCGCGCAAGGGATATATTAGACGAGTCGTTACGCGCGCGTCAACAACTTTTTTTGAAAATCTTTGAAGGGTGTTCGCCCCGGTCGCACGGCGGCATGTGAAGTCGCCTGCTCGGACAGTCCTGACTCGCACAGAGAGCACATTAAGTGCTCTCAGGCTCGTGCGGAACTCGCGATCGACTTCACATGCCGCCGTGCGACCGGGGCGAACACGAGTCCCAAGGTTTTCAAAAAAGCGGTCGGCGCGCAGTGCGCCGACCGCCGATATATGGGGTCTGATATTTTCTAACAGTTAGGGCCTCTTACTCGTCGAGGAGATCTTCCGGCATGTCGTTGCCGTCGCCTAGATCGACAGGGGTTTCTTCGGGGGCGGAGCCGTTTTCTGTGGCTTCGCCTTCGGGCTTCTCTTTGGCGGCTGTCATGCGGGCTACGGCGCATACGCGGTCGCTGTCGTCGACGGTCATCATCTTGACGCCCTGGGTGGCACGGCCGGTCTGGCTGATCTCGTCGGTCTTGACGCGAATGACCGTCGCGCCCTCCGTCACGATGAACAGCTCGTGCTGTGGGCCCACCGTCTTCATGGCCGCGAGGTTACCCTTACGCTCGGTCATTTGGATGGTGTAGACGCCCTGACCGCCGCGATTCTGCTCCGGATAGTCCGCGACCGGCGTGCGCTTGCCGTAGCCGCGCTCGGTGATGACGAACAGATCGCCGTTGCCGTTAGTGACTTCCATGCCCAGAACGCTCACACCGTCCTTCAGACCGATACCGCGAACGCCGCTGGTGTCGCGGCCGGTGGCGCGCACCTGCTCCTCGGAGAACATGATCGCCTTGCCCGCGGTGGTGGCCAGGATAATCTTGTCGCCCTCGCGCACACGGCGCACGTTCAGCAGCGCGTCGTCGTCGCGCAGGTTGATAGCGATCAGGCCGTCGCGACGGCTGCGGTCATATGCGCTCATCACGGTCTTCTTGACCATACCGCTCTTGGTGGCAAACATCAGGTACTCGTCGGCCGGGAACTCGCGGCAGCTGATGACGCTCGCGATCTTCTCGCCTTCCTCGAAGGGCAGCAGGTTGACGATCGCGGTACCGCGCGCTTGGCGCGTACCCACCGGCAGCTCGTGCACCTTCAGGCGATAGACCTTGCCCTTACTCGAGAAGAACAGAACGTACTCGTGCGTGGACGCGATAAACATCTCGTCGATAACGTCGTCCTCTTTGAGGTTGACGCCCGATACGCCCTTGCCGC
This sequence comes from uncultured Collinsella sp., assembly GCA_958420355.1. GTDB lineage: Bacteria > Actinomycetota > Coriobacteriia > Coriobacteriales > Coriobacteriaceae > Collinsella. Next base: position 39,272 of record CATZJG010000012.1, on the reverse strand, counting down.
CGCGCTTCTGGGCGTGGTAGGCAGCCACCGGGATACGCTTAACGTAGCCGGTGTGGGTGATGGTCACGACCATATCCTCGTCAGCGATGAGGTCCTCGACATCCAGGTCTTTCTCAACCTGGCTGATCTCGGTGCGGCGCTTGTCGCCAAACTTCTTGGAGATCTCGCGCATCTCTTCCTTGATGACGCCCAGGATCTTCTCCTCATGCGCCAGCAGGTCCTCGTAGTAGGCGATGGCGCGGCGCAGGCCGTCCAACTCTTCTTGGATCTTGTCACGCTCCAGGCCGGTCAGGCGGCGCAGCTTCATCTCGAGGATGGCCGTGGTCTGCTCGGGCGTAAAACCAAAGCGCTCGATCAGGCGGCTGCTGGCCTCGGAGTCGGTCTGCGAGGAGCGGATGATGCTAATGACCTCGTCGATATGGTCAAGGGCCATCAGGTAGCCCTCGAGGATATGGGCACGCGCCTGGGCCTTCTTAAGGTCGAAGCGGGTGCGGCGGGTGACGACGTCGACCTGGTGGTCGATGTAGTGCTGCAGCATCTCGCGCAGGCTCAGGCATTTGGGCACGCCGTTGACGAGTGCCAGGTTGTTGGCGCCAAAGGTCGTCTGCAGCGAGGTGTACTTATACAGATTGTTGAGCACGACCTGCGGAATGACGCCCTTCTTGAGCTCGATGACCAGACGGATGCCCTTCTGGTTTGACTCATCACGCATATCCGAGATGCCCTCGATGCGCTTGTCGTTGACGAGTTGGGCGATCTTCTCCTGCAGGGTGCCCTTGTTGACCATGTAGGGAATCTCGGTAAAGACCAGGCGGCTTCGGCCGGTCTTGGTGGACTCCACATGTGCCTTGGCACGCACGGTAATGGAGCCGCGGCCGGTCTCGTAGCTCTGCTTAATGCCGGCGCTGCCCATGATGATGGCGCCGGTGGGGAAGTCCGGACCGGGCATGATCTGCATGAGCTCGTCGACGGTGGCGTCGGGGTTGTCGATCAGGTAGCAGGTGGCCTCGATCGCCTCGGTGAGGTTATGCGGGGCGATGTTAGTGGCCATGCCGACGGCGATGCCCTGGCTGCCGTTGACCAGCAGGTTGGGGAAACGCGCGGGCAGTGCCACGGGCTCGGCGAGCGACTCGTCGTAGTTGGGCTGCCAGTCGACGGTGTCCTTCTGCAGGTCACGCAGGAGCTCCATGGCGGGCTTTGCCAGGCGGCTCTCGGTGTAACGCATGGCGGCGGCGCCGTCGCCGTCGATGTTGCCGAAATTGCCGTGACCGTCAATGAGCGGTGTGCGCATGGAGAACCACTGTGCCAGGCGAACCATGGCCTCATAGACCGCGAAGTCGCCGTGCGGATGGTACTTACCGATAACTTCGCCGACCGTCCAGGCCGACTTCTTGTGCGGACGGTTGGGGTAGATGCCGCTCTCGTTCATTGCGTACAGGATGCGACGGTGCACCGGCTTTAAGCCATCGCGCACGTCCGGCAGGGCGCGTGCCGTGATGACCGACATCGAGTACTCGATGAACGACTGCTTCATCTCGCGGCCAAACTCCGAAATCTGGAGCTGACCGCCGTTGATGTCCTCTCCGGCCGAGGCGCCACGGTCGACTTCGCCAAAGCTCTCCTCGAGCTCGGCGTCGTCGTCCTCTTCCTCATCATCATCGGCATCGGGGTTATAGGCGTCCGGGTCGCCGTCCTCGCCCTGCTCGGCGCGGGCAAGCAGGCGCTTCAGATCGTCGGGCATGCCGGCATCGCCGGCCTCGTCCATACCCTCGTTGTTGTTGATATCGTCTGCCACGTTACCTCCTCTTAAGCGTCAAGGAATCGTGCATCATGTGCGTGTTTTTCAATGTACTCGCGGCGATAGCCGACCTCGGAACCCATCAGTTCGCGCACGGCGCGGTCCGCCACCACGGCGTCCTCGATCGACACGCGCTGCAGAATGCGGGTCTTGGGGTCCATCGTCGTCGAGGCAAGCTGCTTGGGGTCCATCTCGCCCAGGCCCTTGTAGCGCTGGACGGTATAGCCCTTGCGCTTCTTAGTGATCTTGCCGTCCTTGGCCTTGCCGTCCTCGTCGTTGTCGTCGGGGTTCAGTCCCAGGCTCTGGATGGTGTCGCGCAGGATCTCGTCTTCGGGCTGGCGGCCGTTGGGATACACGTAGTGAATCTTGTTGCGCACCTTGATGCCAAAGATGGGCGGGCACGCGACGTAAACGTAGCCGGCATCAATCAACGGGCGCATGTACTTGTAGAAGAACGTCAGCAGCAGGATGCGGATATGCGCACCGTCGACGTCTGCATCGGTCATGATGATGATCTTGTGGTAGCGAGCCTTGGTGATGTCGAAGTCGCCGCCATCGCCGGCGCTCGTCGTGACGCCGCAGCCGATCGCGGTGATGAGTGACTGGATGGTGTCGCTCGAGAACGCACGATGATCGCCCACGCGCTCGACGTTCAGAATCTTGCCGCGCAGGGGCAGAATCGCCTGGATGTCTCGGCGACGGCCGTCCTTGGCCGAGCCGCCTGCCGAGTCGCCCTCTACGATAAAGAGCTCAGTCAACTCGGCGTCACGCACCGAGCAGTCGGCGAGCTTGCCGGGTAGCGACGCCGTCTCGAGTAGGCTCTTGCGGCGGGTCGCCTCGCGCGCCTTGCGGGCGGCGTTGCGCGCCTTGCAGGCCTGTTGGGCCTTCTTGACGATCTCGCGAGCGGGCTTGGGATGCTCCTCGAGGTAATCGGCAAGGCCGTCGGTCACGATCTTGAGCGTCAGCGCGCGCATATAGGAGCTGCCGAGCTTGGCCTTGGTCTGGCCCTCAAACTGCGGATCGGGCAGTTTGACCGAGATAACGGCCGATAGGCCCTCGCGCACATCATCGCCGGTCAGGTTGGCGTCTTTTTCCTTGAGCAGGTTCTGCTTGCGAGCGTAATCGTTAATCACGCGGGTGAGTGCGGTACGGAAGCCCTCGAGGTGCATGCCGCCCTCGGGGGTGTAGATGTCGTTGGCAAACGACATGACGTTCTCGCCGTAGCCGCTATTCCACTGCAAGGAAACCTCGACCTCGCCCATCTTGGTCACGGGCGCATCCGGATCCGATTTGCCCTCAATATAGATGGGTTCCTTAAAGGCCTCGGGGACATCCTTGCCCTCGTTGAGGAACTTGACGAAGTCGATGATGCCGCCGGCATAGCAAAACTCCTCCACGTGGGGAGTCGCCTCGCGCTCGTCGGTCAGCACGATCTTGAGGTTCTTGTTGAGGAATGCCGTCTCCTGCAGGCGGTTGTGCAGCGTGTCGAAATCGTAGATGCAGGTCTCGAAGATCTCGTCGTCGGGCCAGAAGGTGACAGTGGTGCCCGTCGCCTCCGAAGTGCCCACGACCTCCATCTTCTTGACGGTCTTGCCGCGCGAAAACTCCATCTCGTAGATGTTGCCATCGCGGCATACCTGTACGACCACACGCTTGGACAGCGCGTTGACGACGGAGATGCCCACGCCGTGCAGGCCGCCCGAGACCTTGTAGGCCGAGTTATCGAACTTACCGCCGGCGTGCAGGATCGTCATGACGACCTCGAGCGTCGGGATCTTTTTGATAGGATGCTCGTCGACGGGGATGCCGCGCCCGTTGTCGACGACCGTGATGGAGTTGTCGGCGTGGACCGTCACCTGAATCTCGGTGCAGAAACCGGCCATGGCCTCGTCGACGGAGTTGTCAACGATCTCCCACACCAGGTGATGAAGACCGCTGGCGCTCGTCGAGCCAATGTACATGCCCGGGCGCTTACGAACGGCCTCGAGACCTTCGAGAATCTTAATCTCGCCGCCATCGTAATCGTTTTCGTTTGCCACACGTCCTCCTTCAGTTAAGAAAATGTGTACAGCCTTACTAGTTTATCGTAAAAATACCCTCGGGAACGAGGGTATTTGGCTCTACAAGGCCACCAGATGCGATTTAAGGCTCTTTTTTGCTCTGCACGCCCTTGGCCCACTCGGCACTGGCTCTCATGGCGTTCTCGAGGGCCTCGCGCAGTTTTTGGTCCTCGATGGGCGCCACTTGGTGCTCGATCTCGGCACGCTCGGCATCGCTTAGGTCGGCATGCGGAGCCGGCGGACGCTCGGCCACGGCCGGACGCAGGCGCTCTTTGGCGGCGGGTGGTGTGTGGCCGGGGGCGGTCGTCTTGAACACCAGGCCGTCGACGTGCGCACCGGCGCGCTCCATGCGCGCGCGGATAATCTCGCGCAAAAGCGTCATCTCCTGCGTCCATGAGGGCGAATCGAGGTACACCAGCAGTTCGTTGGACTCGGGCAGGTAGCGCAGGCCCGTCACATGGCGTCCCTCGCGCGTGCCCGAGCACACTGCATTCCAGGCGTGATAGACCGCACGAGACTCCTCTGCAGCCTCCATCTGCGCGCGGCGCTCAGGTGTCGCGGCCGCCAGGATGCGCTGACGCTCGGCATCCAAAAAGCCGCCGAAGGCAACCGTCCCGTTCTCGCGCTCGTAATTAGCACGTCTCACCCATGCTCACCACCTTGGCTCGATCAAGCAGGTCATCGGTAAAATACCCCAGATTGGTGGTGGTTATGACCGTCTGGATATCATCACCGATCAGCTGCAGAAAAGCGCCTCGGCGCCCGGCATCGAGCTCGCTCATCACGTCGTCCAAAAGCAGCAGCGGCGCGGTGCCCAGGATATCGCGCGCCACGGCCACTTCCGCCACCTTCCAGGCAAGTACCAGCGTTCGCTGCTGGCCCTGGCTGGCAAATGAACGGGCCGATCGGCCCGCGACGGAAAACTCAATCTCGTCGCGATGCGGACCCACGAGCGTCACGCCGCGGCGGATCTCCTCGTCGGCGCGCTCATCGAGCGCCGAGAGCATGTGCTCATACGCCCAGCCCCTGAGCTCGTCGCGATCCTCGGTGCGAGGCAAGTCGCCAAGCGTGGACACATAGGACACGCCGGCGGGCTCGCCGGATGCCACGCGGCCATAGGCGTCGCGCACATGGCCCGACAGCCGGTCGAGCAGAGCCAGACGATGCACGAGTAGGGCCGAACCGGCGCGGGCGAGCGATTCGTTCCAGGCGCCGAGCATCTCGCGGCAGCACCAGGTCTCCTTGAGCAGGGCATTGCGCTGGGTCACGCAGCGCCCGTAGGCACTAGCCAAATCGGCATAGCGCGCACTCAGCTGAACGCCAAAGTCATCAAGTGCGGTGCGGCGCACGCTGGCACCCCGCTTGACCATATCCAGGTGGTCCGGGCAAAACAAAACGCTCGGCAGTACCCCGCGCACGCCGGACGCAGCGCAGCGCTTGCCGTTGCGGCTAAACGAACGCTTGCCGTCTTCCACGCTCAGCCCCATGTCCAGCACGCGTCCATCACCTTCGAGCCTCAGCTCGACTTTGCATGAGCCCGTGCCGTCGTGCACGAGCTCAGCTGCGGTCGGATGCCTAAACGAGGCGCCGCTCGTCAGTAGCTGCAGCGCCTCTATGAGGTTGGTCTTTCCCGCCGCGTTGGGACCTGCGAGCACTGTCACACCGTCGCTCAGAGCAAGGCGGTAGCTGTCGAAGCTGCGATAGCGTGCAACGGAAAGATCGCGTGCGAACATGGTCATGGGCAGTGCTAGATGCGTACCGGCATGACCAGGTACAGGTAGTTGATCTTGTCGTAGGACTTGAAGATGCCAGCCTGCGAATAGCTCTTGAGCTCCAGCGTGATCTCCTTCTCCTTGGACAGGGCATTGAGGCAGCCAAAGATGTAGTGGTAGTTGAAGGCGATGGTGCCCGACTCGCCCTCGGCCTCGACATCGATCGTCTCCTGCGCCAGATCCTGGTCGTTGGAAATGGAGGACAGGCCCATCTGGCCGTTCTCGACGTCAATCTCAAACTTGACAGCGGGGTTGGCGCTCGCGATAACGGCCACACGTTTAAGGGCAGCGTTAAAGGCGGCCACGTCGATCTTTACGCTCGTCACGCACGAATCGGGGATGAGCTGCTTGTAATTGGGATAAACGCCCTCGATGCGGCGCGACACGTAGGTGGTGTTGCCGGCCTCAAAGACAACCTGGGTGTCGGTTGCGCCGATCATGATGGTAGCCTGGCTCGCCATGATGCTCAGCGCGTCGTTGAAGGCGTCGGCAGGCACGTTGAGCTCAAAAGAACCTTCGAGGGTCGAGGTCTCGACCTGCGTATCGCACACGGCCAGTCGGAAGGAATCGGTCGCGACCAGGCGCACGGTGTTGTTCTCGACCTTCATGTGCACGCCACCCAGGATGGGGCGGGCCTTGTCAGTCGAGGTGACGCGCCATACGCGGCTCACCATTTCGGACAGGATATCGGTCGGCAGCTCGACGGCACTCTCGATGGCGTATGCCGGGAACTCGGGAAAGTCGTTGGCATCGAGCGTGTTGAGGCGGAAAGAGCTCTTCTCGCAGCCAATCAAAACCTGACGCTCGGACAGCTCAAAGGTGACCGGGGCATCGGGAAGGGTCTTGGTGATGTTGGAGAGCATCTTGCAGGGAATCACCATCTCGCCCTCCTCTTCGACATGAGCCGCAATGCGGTGACGAATCGAGATGGTGTAGTTGGAAGTCTGGAATTCCAAGATGCCGTCTTGTGCCTTAACGAGCACGCCCGACAGAATGGGAAGGGTGGATGCCGAAGCGACGCCTTTCATAACGACGCCGATGGCTTGCGTAAGCGAGCTCTGGCTGACGGTGAACTTCATCTTTTAATACCTTTCTATAGATATAAATATCTTAATAATAGTAATAGTACTGACGAAACTGTTGATTACTCCCAAAGACGCAGGTCAGACCCAAAAAGAGAATCGACAGCAACCTGTGTGCAACAGGGGTGGTTTTCCACATTCAAAACCTGCACAAAACTTTTCATCACCGCGGGTTGGGTTTTAGACACCTTATGCCCGTGGTTTCGACAAGTTTTCAACAGGTGTCTCTATTTCCCTACGAGCGCAGTGTAATTTTATCGCGCAGCGACTTAAGGTCTTCGGTGACGGTGCGGTCTTCCTGGATCATCTTCTGGACCTTTTTGTAGCTCGTGCTGACGGTCGAGTGGTTGCGGTTGCCAAATTCGGCGCCCACCGCCGTGGTCGTCATCTCGCACATCTCGATGGCCAGGTAGATAGCGATATGGCGTGCTTTGGCGATATTGGCGTTGCGACGCGGGCCGATGAGCTCCTCGTGCGTCACGCCGTACTGCTCTTCGATGACGGACTGAACCGTTTGCACGTTGATCTTTTTGGCCGATGTGTCGAAGTACTGGCTGGCGATGGCGTCGATATCGTCAAAGGTGAGCTCCCCGCCCTCGCGTTCGCGGTCGCCCGCCTCGCCGGCGCAGCGCTCGCAGAAGCTCTCGAGTTCGCGGATGTTGGTGCCCGACACCTCTGCCATGTGCTTAAAGTGCTCATCGGTCAGGTGCCCGCCGTCGCCCCCATAGGCCGCCAGCAGCGAGTCGTCGCCTGCCTCGGGAGCGGCGACGATGGTGTTCTCGTAATAGCGCTGCAAGATCTTGTATTTCATCTCGTAGCTGGGCTCTGCGACTAGGCAGAGCATGCCGGCGTTGAAGCGGCTGGTTAGACGCTCGTCCATGCTCAGGTCCTTGGGGGCGCGGTCTGCCGCGATGACGACTTTCTTGTTGTTGCGGATGAACTCGTCCATGAGCTGGAAAAAGTAGTCCACGCTTGCGCGCTTGCCGATGATGTTTTGGATGTCATCGATGATGAGCACGTCCACGCCGTGGTACGCCTGCATGATGGGGGCGTTGCTCTTCTTTTGGCGGTCGAACTCGGTCATCAGGTCGTCCAGATATGCCTGGGAGTTGGCGTACTTGACCTTGATCTCGGGCGACTTCTCGGCGAGCTCGTTTTTGATGGCAAGCAGCAGGTGCGTCTTGCCCAGGCCCGATTTGCCGTAGATGAACAGTGATGTGCATGTGCCGCGCTCGTCCGCGAGGGCGGCAAACTTGAGTGCCGAGCGATAGGCATGGCTGTTCTCGGGGCCGTAGACAAAGTTCTCAAAGGTAAATTTTGAGTTCGCGGCGAGCGGGGCTCCATCCGTATTCTGCTCGGCCGGCACGGTCGGTGCTGGCATGGGTGAAGCGGGGGTCGCAGCTTGCGTGGATTTGGTCGGCGCTCCGCCCTTCATCTGGTTCATCATGCGACGAAAATCATCGGCCGAGAGCGTGTTCTTGATTGCAATGCCCGAATCCGCGCCCGCCGCTGCGTCGTGAGCGATGGGCATGTGCGTGACGGGTGCGTTCGTTGACGTCGCCGCCGCGGTCGGCAACGGCGCCATGGTTTCACGGGAAACATCGCTGTGCTGGTGCTCGATTGTCGGCACGTCGCTTGCGGAGGCTGGTACCGTCGGGGAAGCAGCGGGAGCCGTGGCGGGCGCCGTCGCGGCAGCGGATTCCGTCGCGGCGCCTTGCGGCGCCACGATGTCGAGCGCAATCGGTGCAAAGGCGATTTCTTCCAGATAAGCCTCAATAGTCGGCTGATGCTTTTTGAGCTGCGCGATGGCAAAGCGCGAGGGGGCCTCGATCGTGAGCGTATCTTCGGTCAGGCTTATGGCGCGCGATTGCCCCAGCATGTTGATGAGGCGTGCATCTTGGCCGTCGCGCTGGCAAAAGGCGATGGCATCCCCCAGGATGATGCTTGCTTCCTCGTCCACTGTCTCTCCCGTTCTTTAGCTCTGAGCTCGCACGCGAGCGGCGCCGAGTTCGGTCAGATGGTATTTCTGGCCATGCTTGATGACCAAGCCGGCCTGCGCCAAGTCATTGAGCGTGCGTGACCAAGTGGGGGCCGAGTTTCCAAACGCCCTCGCAAGATCGGTTGCGCCGCACGCTTGATTTTGCGCCAGATAGCCCAGCGCGGCGTTGCCGCGATCGCTTACGAACACGTCCGGTTGTGGCTGTGCATACTGATTTACTGCATTAGGATACATCATTTGAGCTGCTGGTTGTTGAGAACTCTGCGTCGGCGGCATTTGCTGTTGAAAACTTTGAGGCCACTGTTGGTAAGGCTGCGGAGGCGTCTGCTGGGCCCAGGGGTTGTACTGCTGCTGCGGCATCTGCTGGTACGGCTGCTGATATCCCTGCTGGTACTGCTGCGGGAACTGCTGGCCATACCCCAGTGGCGGCATCTGCTGATATGGATATCCCTGTTGGTACGGCTGATAGCCCATTTGCTGGCCACCCGGCGCCCCCGTCGCCTGCTGCATTGCTGCTGCATCCTGATCAGCCAGTGGCATGGCCTCTGGCATGTTTGGCGGCATCGACATAGATGCCGCCTGGGGTTCTTGTGTGGGAAGCATTCCGGGCTGCTGCATCTGTCCCACGGGGGGCTGCATCTGCTGCGTTGCCACGGGCTGCTGCGCAAAAGCTCCCGGCAGGGGATATGTGGGCTGCTCCGTCTCGGGCCGCACGGCAGCGCCGCGTCCGCCGGCACGCTCGATTTCCTGCACGCGTTTAGGGTCCAGGCTTACCGTAACCACGGTGCCGTTGCCCATGTTGTCCTCGATGGATACGGCACCGCCGGCGTTTTCCAAATACTCCTGCACCATGGGAAACCCTGCTCCGGTTCCACGGATATAGCGCTTCATCTTGCTGTTTGCGCTGGTAACGCCAAAGTCGAAAGCACGTTCCTTGTCGTCGATGCCGGGTCCTTGGTCAGCAAAGCGGATGGTGTCTCCGCCGTCCAGAATCGAGATGATGGGCTCGGCAAAGTGTGCGTGGATAAAGTTTTCGACAATCTCGCGGATGACCATGAGCGAGATATGGCCACCTTGTTCTTTCATGCACTGGTAGACGGTGTTGGTCGTCTCTTCCAAATACGTGCGGACATCTTGCGGATCAATGACGATCACCCGCGGTGTCGACAGCATGTCGTCATAGACGGCGATGCGCGCGGCGTACATGGCTTTTGGCGCCTGCGTGGTCGTCTGCTCGCCTTCCGCACGCTCTTCGCGCACGCCGGTGATGTGCTCGTTGTCGGGTGCCGGGTCTCCGGAATCGACCATGGTGTAAAAGTCGTCAGACATGCCGCTCGCAATCTTTCAAAAGGTTTCGAACAAATAGTAGCTCACCGTGCAACGTTTCTCATCTTTCGACAACTTTTCAAAACTTGTTGAAAACTTTGGAAAACGGGCGAAAAGTTCTCAACATTGCCAACATGACCTGTTGAAAACTCGATGAAATATCGTGAAAGGTTGCCATGAGGCGCAAATTTCGGTTGTGCTTATGGGGGAACCGTGTGAACTGCGTAACCTTTTACCTTTGATTTCTTGACATTTGAACATTGATTTCCCTACAATCTTCAAGCTCACGTGTCTATATCTGCGTCCGCGTCCCCGCGGACACTCGAAATGCAGCAGGAGGAACTTAAGATGAAGCGTACGTATCAGCCTAATAAGCGTAAGCGTGCCAAGACCCATGGCTTCCGTGCCCGTATGGCCACTAAGGGTGGTCGTGCCGTGCTCGCCCGTCGTCGTGCCAAGGGCCGCAAGCGTCTCACTGTCTAGCAGCGATACACACATCTCGCATGAAGACTATTAAGTCTCGGCAAGATTTCGAGCATGTGTTCAGTCAGGGGCGTCGTTTCAATCACCCTCTGATTCGAATGACCATATGTGAATCGGTTGGCGAAGGCGACTCCGGAAGGGTCGCCTTCGTTGGTGCTAAGCGACTCGGTTGTGCCGTCGTGCGCAACCGATCTAAGCGTGTGATGCGCGAGGCCGCCCGCAGCTGCGGATTTCCCGTTGCGGGTTATGACATCATCTTGTTTGCAACTCCCAAGACGAGGGTTTCCTCGCCGCAGGAGATGGACAAGGCGTTGCGTTCGCTTATGAAGCGCGCCGGCGTTGCCGGGGAGGAGCGATGAGCAATCACGTTTTGCGACGTGTTGCCATCGCTCCTATTCGCATATATCAACAGGTTATTTCGCCCTTATTGCCTGACGCCTGCATTTATTACCCAACGTGCTCGCAATACGCCGTCCAGGCGATTGAGAAGCACGGTGTTTTGAGAGGCTGCTGGCTTGCCGTGAGGCGCATCGCTCGCTGCAATCCCCTGCACGTCGGCGGTTATGACCCTGTGCCCTAGTGGGCACTCGCTATCGGAGGAAAACTTACATGTGGGATTGGATCGTTAACATCCTTTTCGAGCTGCTCAAGCTCATCCAGACCTTTGCGGTCGACTGGGGCCTGTCCATCATCATCCTGGTGGTCATCATCCGTCTGCTGCTGACGCCGCTCATGCTCAAGTCGACCAAGTCGACGGCTCGCATGCAGGTGCTGCAGCCCAAGATGCTCGAGATCCAGGAGCGCTATGCCGACGATCCCCAGCGTCAGGCCGAGGAGATGCAGAAGTTCTACAGCGAGAACAAGTTCAACCCCATGGCTGGCTGTCTGCCGCTGCTGATTCAGATGCCTATCCTGTTCGCCCTGTTTACATTGCTGCGCAACCTGCCGCAGTACTTTAACGACGGCACGTTCTCGTTCTTCAACATCCTGCCCGACCTGACCACCACGCCGAGCGCTTCCTTTGCCGATGGCTTTATGGTTGCACTGCCTGCGCTGGTTTGCCTGATCCTGTTCGCCGTCCTGACCCTGATTCCGCAGCTCTATATGTCGCGCAACCAGACCGGCCAGCAGGCTCAGAGCATGCGTATGATGGCCGTTGTCATGACGGTCATGATGCTTTGGATGGGCTGGAGCCTTCCCGTTGGTGTTCTGCTGTACTACGACGTCTCGTCTGCTTGGCAGGTTATCCAGCAGATTTTTGTGACGCAGAAGGTCATCGACAAGGCGAAGGCCGATGAGGAGGAGCGTCTTAAGAACGCTCCGCTGCAGGTTGAGGTCACTCGTCGAGAGAAGAAGCCGCGCCCGCACAAGAAGAAGTAGTGGGATATCAATCTTATTTAGGTACCTAACTTTTGGAGTACGTTATGTCTGAAGAGATCATCGAGGATATGCTTGAGGAGGTTGCCCCGCAGGTCGCGGGCGATTATCCCGAGATTGCACAGCGCTACAAGGCTGGTGAAGAGCTGACCGATGAGGAGCTCGACACCATTGCCGATGTTGCGATTTCCATCCTGCGTTCCATCCTTTCGCACTTCGATGCCGCCAACTCTCCTATCGATGAGTATGAGGGCGACGAGGGTGAGCTGATTTTGGATGTAACGGCTCCCGACCTTGCTGTTCTCATTGGCCGTCATGGTCGCACCCTTGATGCCCTTCAGGTTATGTTCTCTTTGCTGGTGAGCCGCAAACTTGGCTTTAGGTATCCGGTTGTAGTGGACGTAGAGGGATACAAGAGTCGCCGTCAGGACAAGGTTGCTTCCATGGCTCAGTCTGCTGCCGAGCGTGCCATCCGCACTCATAAGAGTGTTTCGCTTCCGCCCATGAATGCCTACGAGCGTCGACTGGTTCACATTGCACTTCGTGGCAATGATGCCGTCGATACTCATTCTGAGGGTTCTGACCCTGATCGCCATGTGGTGATTGTTGCTCGATAATCTTCTCGAGCTTATGCTAAGGGGACGTGGTTTCCACGTCCCCTTTTTTTGTCAAAAGTTCTCGATACACTGATTTTTGTCAGAAAGGAGCTTTCGTTGTTAGTACTTACTGATCAGCAGGCTGACGAGATGTTGAGTCGTCTAACTTCCTATTGCAAAGAGTATTCCTTGAGCGTAACTGATGTTGAGCTGATGAAATGTATTCAGCATTTGGATTTGGTTCTAGAAACAAATAAGACAACCAATCTCACCCGTATTCTTAACGTAGAAGATGCTGCAGTACTTCATATCCTCGACTCACTTGTTTTGCTCCCCTATATCAACAAGGCTCCTGAGGGAGCTTTGCTCGATATGGGAACAGGTGCGGGCTTCCCTGGTATTCCATTAACCATAACCACGCATCGTAAAGCTACTTATATTGACTCTGTTGGCAAGAAGGTTGATGCGGTTAATTCCTTTGTCCATGCTCTTGGATTGAAACATGCTCATGCGGTTCATGATCGTCTTGAAGAATATGCTCGAAGCCATAAGAAGCAGTTCTCTGTTGTAACCGCCCGCGCACTGGCCTCTCTACCGATTCTTGTTGAGTATGCGGCTCCGTATCTGAAGGATGGAGGGCTATTTGTTATAACCAAGGGCAATCCTTCGGATGAGGAGCTTGCTTCCGGCATGTCAGCAGCTAAGATTTGCGGCTTCACTTTGCTTCTGAATGACGCAATTGATTTGCCTGAAGGCTTGGGTCACAGGGAGTTCATTGTTCTTAAGAAGAGTCATCCAGCATCCGTCTCATTGCCTCGTGCAAATGGCGTGGCAAAGAAGAATCCGCTTGCCTAGATGTTTCACGTGAAACATAATGGATACTAACAACTCGCAGTGTTTCACGTGAAACATGGCGGTTGATATCGATTCGGAATGTTTCACGTGAAACATCCTCCGTTTGACAGCTTTAATACACACCAGGAGGGACCGTGGGATTTCGCGACGTTAAGCGTTCTAAGAGCGCAAAAGACACGCGTATCATTGCAATCATCAATCAAAAAGGCGGCGTCGGTAAGTCAACGACGGCTGTAAACCTTGCAGCAGCACTGGGTGAGCAGGGTCGTAAGACACTGATTGTCGATTTTGATCCGCAGGGAAACAGCACCAGTGGATTCGGAATTGAAAAAGAAGACCTTGATCACTGCATATATGATGCATTGTTGAATGATGTGCCGGCAGAATCGCTTGTTCTTGATACAAATTGTAAAAAGGTATTCGTTATTCCGGCTACAATTCAACTTGCAGGCGCGGAAATTGAGCTCGTAAGCGCAATCGCTCGTGAAACCCGCCTCAAAGATTTGCTTGAGCCGATTCAGGACGAGTTCGATTTTATTTTCATTGACTGTCCCCCCTCGCTCGGCCTGCTTACTATCAACGCTTTGACCGCAGCGGACAGCGTTTTGATTCCGATCCAGTGCGAGTATTACGCACTCGAGGGCGTTACGAAGCTGCTTGAGTCAATGAAGATGGTCAAATCTCGTCTGAACAAGGGCTTAGACACCTACGGTGTGCTTATGACCATGTATGACTCGCGTACTTCTCTATCGAATCAGGTTGTTGAGGAGGTTCAATCGTACTTTGGTGATAAGGCGTTTAAGACGTTGATACCCCGTACGGTTAAAATCTCCGAAGCTCCGTCTTTTGGAGAACCGGTAATTACCTATGCACCTCAAAATAAGGGTGCAAAAGCATATATGAACCTTGCAAAAGAGGTGATCAAGCGTGCCTAGTGTAAAGAAACGTGGCGGATTGGGACGTGGACTCAATGCTTTGGTCTCAGAGGCCGAGTATGAGACCGGTGGTTCGGCTGCATCGGGTTCAAATGTCGCATCTGAAACAAAACTACCTATTGAGGATATCGTTCCCAACCCTAATCAGCCGCGAATTCACTTTAACGAAACTGAACTTCGTGAGTTGAGCGAGTCAATCCAAGAACATGGCGTCTTGCAGCCGCTTTTGGTTCGCAAGCATGGAAACGGCTATGAGATCATCGCTGGTGAGCGTCGTTATCAGGCGTCAAAGCTTGCTGGTCTTGAGGAGCTGCCTGTCATCATTAAAGATGTTAATGATGAAGAGATGCTGGCTCTTGCTCTTATCGAAAACCTTCAGCGTTCTGATCTGAATCCCGTCGAAGAGGCTAAGGGTTATCGCCAGCTCATCGACGCCAGCGGTATGACCCAGGAGGCATTGTCGAAGGCGGTAAGCAAGTCACGCTCTGCAATTACAAACTCGCTGCGTCTTCTCGATCTCCCCGAAGTAGTTCAGCAGATGATTTTTGAGGGCAAACTTACTGCTGGTCATGCACGTGCAATTCTTGCGGTTCCCTATGAGGATGCTCGAATTCGACTTGCAGAGAAAGTTGTTGCAGAGGGTCTTTCCGTAAGAGCGACAGAGAATCTTGCCCCGTTGTTTTCTGCCGGAGAGACACCTAAGACTCCGAGGCCTGCAACGCCTCAGTCTTTTAAAAAGGCTGCCCGTGTGCTTCGTCAGTTTTTTAATACCAACGTGCGTGTGAAGAGCTCGCGTGGAAAGAATAAGATTGAGATTGAGTTTAAAGACGAGGAAGAGCTCTCACGTATTCTTGGCGAAATGATTCAGTTCGATCAAGGAGGCCAAGATAAGGAATAAGATTTTAATAGCGATTGCATTGGTGACGACTGTCGCGGCTGGTACCTTTGCTGGCTATAAGATCGCGACAGACGATGAACTTCGAGGTCGTTTGCTTCGTGGCGCGCAAGATATCGTCGATACTTCCAAAAAGAAAATGGATGTTATGACGGAAGATGTTGCCATGCGTACTGCTCAGGTAACGAGGAATCCCAAGATTAATCAAGGTTGGGTTAGCAACCAATGGGAAAATGTAGGCTATTAGGTACCTAACAATTACTCAGCATATATTGAGGGGTCCTTGTCCGGTTCACGAGACAAGGACCCCTTATTTTGGCCGTAAAAAATGGGACAGGTAGCAGCTGATTCAAAATAAAGGTCAATAAATGAAACGACCCCGGTTGCATATTCTGTAACCGGGGTCGTTCGATGTTTCACATGAAACGTTTTGGGGTGCGACTCCCCTATGCGTTCTTCTGAACTTTGAATCGCTGCTTCAGTTGTCCGCAAGCGGCGTCAATATCGTTACCACGGGAGTTACGAATCGTGGTCTCGATGCCACGGGACTCAAGACGACGCTGAAGATCCTCAACCTTATGAATCGGCGACGGCTTGAGCGGGCTGCCCTCGATGTCGTTAAGCTGAATCAGGTTAACGTGGCACAGCGTTCCCTCGCAGAAGTCGCAGAGCGCCTGCATCTCGGGATTCGTATCGTTAACGCCTTCGATCATGGCATACTCATAGGTCGGGCGGCGGCCAGTCTTCTCGGTGTAGAGCTGAAGCGCCTCGTGAAGGCGAAGCAGCGTGTACTTCTTAACACCGGGCATGAGCTTATTGCGCGTCGACTGAATGGCGGAATGCAGAGAAACGGCAAGCGTGAACTGCTCGGGGATATCGGCAAATTTGCGAATACCGGGAATAACGCCGCTGGTGGAGACGGTGAGGTGACGAGCACCGATACCAATGCCATCGGGGTCGTTGAGGATTCGCAGCGCCTTGAGAACCTCATCGTAGTTGGCAAACGGCTCGCCCTGGCCCATGAAGACAACGCTTGTTGCACGTTCGCCAAAATCATTCGAGACATGCAACACCTGGTCGACGATCTCTTGAGCGGTCAGAGAGCGCTTGAGGCCGTTGAGACCGGTAGCGCAAAAAGCACAGCCCATGCCACAGCCAGCCTGAGTAGAAACACAGACGGAGAGTTTATTGCGACGAGGCATACCGACAGTCTCGACGGAAATGCCGTCGTGGTACTCGAGCAGATACTTGCGCGAGCCGTCTTTGGAAACCTGCTTGGTAAGCTCCGTCGGCGTGTCAAAGGCAAAAGCCTCTTTAAGCTGCTCGCGGAAGGCCTTGGGAAGGTTGGTCATATCGTCAAACGAACAAACGTTCTTCTCAAAGACCCATTCGATGAGCTGTTTCGCGCGGAAGGCGGGCTGGCCAAGTTCTGCCACGAGCTCGCGAATATCGTTTTGGCTCAAGTCGCGAATGTCCTGAGATTTAGTCCTGGGATTCATGGAAGCCTTTCGATTTTGGGGAAACGTAGAGGGTATCGCTACAATATGGTATCAGCTGCAGAAATTATAGAGGAGGAGTCTGCCCATGCCGGGTAAAAGCCTAGAGAACATGCACGTAGCGGTCTTGGCGGGCGGTCATTCCGCCGAGCGCGAGATCTCGCTCAATTCGGGAAAGAACGTCGTGGTGGCCTTGAAGGAGGCCGGCTACACCTCGGTGGAGCTGCTCGACACGGCCGCTGATGACTTTATGGTAACCATGGCGACTGGCGGTTTCGATGTGGCGTTTATCGCCATGCACGGTGCCGGCGGCGAGGATGGTGCCATGCAGGGTGCCATGGAGACCCTGGGTATCCCCTACACGGCGTCGGGTGTGCTCGCGAGCGCCTGCGGTGCCGACAAGGAGGTCTCGAAGCTCCTATACGCTAAGGCGGGCATTCCCATTGCCCCCGGCCTGGCGCTCGAAGTGGGCGATGAAGTCGATATCGATCATATCGTCGAGGTTTGTGGCGAGCGCTGCTTTGTGAAGCCGGCCGTAAACGGTTCCAGCTATGGCATTTCCCTGGTCCATGAGCCCTCCGAGCTTCCCGCGGCAATCGCCAAGGCGTTTGAGTACGGCGACAAAGTGCTGGTCGAGAAGTGTATCGAGGGTACCGAGATCACCGTCGGCGTATACGGCGAGGATGACGTGCGCGCCCTGCCGATCGTTGAGATCCGTAAGCCCGAGGACTGCGAGTTCTACGATCTAGACGTGAAGTATGTCGACCCTACGGACATCCATCGCATTCCGGCACAGATTTCGCCCGAGAACTACGCTCGTGCTCAGGAGCTCGCCTGTGCTGCCCATAAGGCACTCGGCTGCTTGGGCATCTCGCGCAGCGATTTTATCGTGAGTGAGGACGGCCCCGTTATCCTCGAGACCAATACTATTCCCGGCATGACCGATACGTCGCTGTATCCGGATGAGATCCGCCACACCGACGACATGACGTTCCCGCAGGTCTGTGACAGCCTGATCCGTATGGGTCTTCGTCGAGCGGGCATTGCATGCTAATCGGGGACGCGGTTTCATCAGGAACGCCGCAGTTTGTCATCGACTCCTATGCCACGCTTGCCGAGCGCGCCAAAACGCAGTCCTTTGGCCTTATCGAGGAAGATGTGATTGTCCTCGATACCGAGACCACAGGTCTTTCGGTGCAGGACAATGAGCTGATCGAGATCTCGGCGGCCCGTCTTTCGGGCCGCGAGATCGTCGACCGTTTCGATACCTTCGTGCATCCCAAGCAGCTGATTCCCGCCGAGATTACCGAGCTCACGAGCATTACAAATGCCGACGTGGCAGATGCCCCGTCGGCCGTTGAGGCCGTCGCCGCTCTCGCCGATTTTGTCGGTGGTTGCCCGGTGATCGCACATAACGCCACGTTCGACCGCTCGTTTATCGAGTCGGTCAAAGGCGGCGTCAACGTGAGCGATATTTGGATCGATTCGCTGGCGCTGTCGCGCATCGCGCTACCGCGCCTGGCCTCGCACAAGCTGTCTTTTATGGCCGATCTGTTTGGCTGTGACTCGGTATCACACCGTGCCAATGCCGACGTCGACGCCCTGTGCGGCGTATGGCGCGTGTTGCTCGTGGCACTCACCGACTTGCCCCAGGGCCTCATGGCGCGCCTAGCCGACATGCATCCGGACGTGCCTTGGTCCTATCGTCCTATCTTCTCATTCTTGGCAGGGCAGAACCCTGGTTCTATCTTCTCTCTCAGCGCCGCTCGTGCTGACGTTCTCAAGGCCGATCGCGCCGACGATCGGGTGGACGCCGACGAACTACCGGTCCTCAAGATGCCGAGTCGTGAGGAGATTGAGGCAGACTATGCGCCGGGTGGCCTGGTCAATCGCATGTATCCCACTTACGAGCCGCGTGATGAGCAGATCGCGATGGCGCTCGAGGTCCGCGATGCGCTGGTCACGGGCACTCATCGTGTAATTGAGGCGGGCACAGGCGTCGGCAAATCGATGGCCTATCTGGTGCCTTTTGCCGAGGCAGCGCGCCGTAACAACATCACGGTTGGTATTGCGACCAAATCGAACAATCTAGCCGACCAGCTCATGTACCATGAGCTTCCAAAACTTGCCGAGCAACTGGAAGGTGGTCTGTCATTTTGCGCTCTCAAGGGGTATGACCACTATCCGTGCCTGCGCAAGCTTGAGCGCATGAGCCGCGGCCAGGTCGAGATTACCACCAAGCGCGATCCGGCGGACACGCTCACGGCGGTCGCGGTCATTATGGCGTACGTTTGCCAATCAGCCGATGGCGACCTCGACTCACTTGGCATTCGGTGGCGCAGCGTCAACCGCCCCGACTTTACGACGGCCTCGCGCGAGTGTGCTCGTCGCCTCTGCCCGTTTTTCCCTGATAAATGTTTGGTCCACGGCGCTCGCCGTCGTGCGGCGCATGCCGATGTGGTGGTCACCAACCATTCCCTGCTGTTCCGCAACGTTGCGGCCGAGGGCAGGATTTTGCCTCCGATTCGTCATTGGGTAATCGACGAGGCCCATTCTATCGAGCGCGAGGCGCGCCGTCAGTGGGCGCGCGTGGTGTCGGCGGACGAATCACGCGTTCTGTTTGAGCGCCTGGGTGGCTCGAGCACCGGTGCGCTAAGCCAGGTCTCCCGTGATTTGGCAACCTCTGAGGGCTCTACGCTCTATCTGGGCCTTACTGCCAAGGCGACGTCGACGGTTGCGCGCGCGAGCATGGCAATCGCCGACGTGTTCGATGGCGTTCGCGAGCTCGGCCGTCGTGCCCGTGGGGGTTATGACAATGCCAATCTATGGATTGGCCCCGAGTTGCGCGAATCTGACGACTGGCATGATTTCTTACAGTCGGCCTACACTGCCATCGACGCATTGGAACAAGCTGACAAGAGCGTCGATGCGCTGGTGCAAGCCGTCGCCGCCGACAAGCCCGAGGTTGTTGTCGACCTGGGTGATATCTCGCGCCGCCTGCACGAGCTGGCCGAGAACCTCAAACTCATCATTGATGGCACCGATGAACACTACGTGTATTCGCTGCAGGTCAATCGCAGGTTGCGCGCCGGCGGAGAGTCAATGACCGCAGAGCGCATCGACATTGGCGAGGCCTTGGCAACCGAGTGGCTGCCCGAGGTTCACACGGCTATCTTTGCCTCGGCGACCATGACGGTGTCCAAAAGCTTTGAACACTTTAACCACGCGGTCGGCCTCGATCGCATCGGTGCTTCAACATCCTCATCGTTGCACTTGGACTCGAGCTACGACTTCGATTCGAACATGGCTGTAGTCGTTGCGGGCGATATCCCCGATCCGCGCGATCGTGAGAGCTATCTTACGGCGCTCGAGCGCGTGCTGGTCGACGCCCATCTTGCCATGGGCGGATCGGTGCTCACGCTGTTCACCAATCGGCGCGACATGGAAGACCTGTACGCCCGCGTTGAGCCCAAGATGGCCCGTGCGGGCCTGGAGCTCAACTGCCAGCAGCGCAACTCATCTCCTCGTCGCCTGCGCGACCGGTTTATCAACGAGCCGACCTCGTCGCTTTTTGCTCTTAAGGCCTTTTGGGAGGGATTCGACGCCAGCGGCGAGACGCTGCGCTGCGTCATCATTCCCAAACTGCCGTTCTCGAGCCCTACGGACCCGCTCTCGTGCGAGCGCAACCTGCGCGAAGACCGCGCTTGGGCGCGCTATTCGCTGCCCGAGGCGGTGCTCGAGGTCAAGCAGGCGGCCGGCCGCCTTATCCGCTCGTCGACCGATTGCGGCGTGCTGATTCTGGCCGACCCGCGCCTGGTGACGAAGGGCTACGGAAAGAAGTTCTTAACGTCGCTGCCCACGAGCTCCTACCAGCGCATCGAATCGGCGCAGATCGGGCACTATCTGCAACTGTGGCGCGCACGCCACGAGCGGCGGCGCTAAAGCGGACAGACGAGGGTTTTTGCCATATCGCACAGACGCTTTGACAGGGCGGGGTCATCCAAGATGTGGATGGCTCCGCCCGCTGCGATTATCTGGCTCAGTAGCCAACGCTCGGAGCCGTAATGCACGGTTACCGTTGTCATGTCTGCTCCGCTGCGCTCGATTAGGGTGATGCCGGCCCAGTCCAGATGCTCCGCCATATCGAATGGCATCAAGAGCTTTGCACTACGCTGCGTCCGGGCAAGGGAATCGTGGAGGGATGCGACGTCCGGTGCGTGAGGCACGACGGAGTCTTCCGTCAAGGCGAGTCCCTCGATTTTATCCATGCGATAGGTGCGCTGCTCATCGACCGCGATGTCCCAGGCAATCAGGTATGTTTGGTCGCCGTTTGCCGTAATGCGCAAGGGGTCGACCAGACGCTCGCGTGGCCGTGCATCGTCCATCGAGCGATACGAGATGCGGCAGCGAACGCCGTCCTGAATGGCGCAGCTCAGCTGCTGCCAGTGCGACCCGTGGTTGACGGTGTCAAGGACGCGCTGGTTATAGCCGAGCTCTTCGGGTAGAAGGGCATGTCGAATCCGAGCTGCCGTCTGCGGCTCGATCCCCAACGATTCAAGTTCATGGTTGAGCACAGCGCCCTCGGCGGCACTCAGGCGCAGCGGTAGCACACGCCCGGCGTCACCGGTGAGGACCACACGCTCGCCGCGGCATTCGCAGATGATACGCGCGCCCGATTCTCGGTCCGCGAGCGTCGAGACGATCTCGAGAATCTCGTCGAGCGACACCCCCGTGATGTCAAAGCGACTGCAAATCTCGGTTCGTGTCATGCCACTCTCGCCGGCGGCGTAGAGGGCCTCCATGATGTCGATGGCGCGCGAGAGTCTCTGCTCGCTGGTGAGTTTACGCACGGGCATACTCGTGCACCGTCCTTTCGATGAGGTGGTTCCACGCCTGCTTGAGCGATTTGGGGGCCATGGGCCTCATGCCGTCCATGGCGTGGGCCATGCAAAATGAGGCGGCGGCTTCAAGGTCGCGCACGTCAACGGTCCAGGTCCATCCTGCATCGGTGTGTGCGAGCTCACCTCGCCCACGCGTGAGGCCGTTGATCATATCGATCTGCGTCTGAGGGGCGAACGAGAACGTAGCTGCAACGGGCGGTCGGTCGGCAAAATCGAATTCAAAGAACAGATAGTCGTTGAGATTGAAGTCCGCAGGGATGGCGTAGGCCTTCGAAGGACGCCAAGCGCGAACGATACGGTCACAGCGGAATGTCCTGATGTCGTCGGTGGCATTGTCGAGGCCGCAGAAATACGCCACGCCCTCGCGCTCGAACATGCCGTAGACGCGGACGGTACGCTCTTTCTGCTCGCCGCGTCCGTTCTGATATAAAAATCGCAGCGCACAACGCTCGGCAAAGGCGCTCCAAACCGCATCGACGGTGGGAGAGCGGCTGATCGGCGCCTCGTCTACCGTCGTCCTGCCGGTGAGATAGGCAATCTTGGAGCGAATATCGGCAAGCGGTGCGGCAAAAGTGGATGAGCCGGCCGCTAGTGTCTGGTCGATGGCGTTGAGCAGGATATCGGCGTCGTCTGCGGTAATGAGGCCGCCTGCCGCAAACGTGTGCTCGCGGTCGATTGTCCACGAGCTTTCCTCGGTCTCCTGCGCGCCGGTGGGGCGAACCTCCTTGATTAAGATGCCGCGTTCGAGCAGCTTGTCACGATCGCGTCGAAACTTGCGCTTATCCGAGTCGATATTGCCCGAGCCATATCCCAGGTCAGAATCCAAGACGATCTGCTCGGTCGTCAGCGGTTCGGGGGAGCTATTGAGCACAAAGAAAAGATTGAGGATGCGCTGAGCCGTTTTATCGAAACTGGGCTCCGAATTTCCCTTTTTAATTGTCTCGGTCGTGTCGCTTGCCGTCATAGAGTCC
Source organism: uncultured Collinsella sp. (assembly GCA_958420355.1). Taxonomy (GTDB): domain Bacteria; phylum Actinomycetota; class Coriobacteriia; order Coriobacteriales; family Coriobacteriaceae; genus Collinsella. The sequence continues at coordinate 16,726 of CATZJG010000012.1, read as the reverse complement.
TCGCATGAGAAGGTGGTTTGCTGCCATGATTTTAGTCCGATATGGAGATTAGGCTATATCCTTGTCCGCTCGGGGCGTTAAGATGGCCCGAATTCGGTCGTTTGCGCTCGCTCGGGGTATACTTTCGACTATATACGGTTCTAATGTGCATGCATTGGGCCTATTTGTCGGATTATGGATGTGGAGCGCACATGGCGAACACCCAGAACTATATTAACCACCTGCTGCAGAACACCGGCATTACGCCGGCATGCAGCGAAGAAGAGCGCTTGGCTGCCGAAGATATCGCTCAGATCTTCCGCAACCACGGCTTTGACCCCGAGGTTCAGGAGTTCAATGCCCCGGCGCCCAGTAGGTTGGCATTTGCCGTTACCGGTATTCTTGCGTTTGCCGGCGCCCTGCTGATGGGCATCGGCGGCGGTATCGGCTTGGTCGGCACCTTGCTGGCTATTGTCGGTGCCGTGCTCTACGTGCTCGAGCGCACAGGGCATCCCGTGGTTTCGCGCCTGGGCAAGACGGGCGTGAGCCAAAATGTCATCGCCTACCACAAGGCCTCGGGCCCGCTCGCGTCTCCGCGCAACCGCCCGGTGGTCGTTGTCGCACACTACGACTCTCCCCGTGCTGAGCTGCTCGCCCGCGAGCCCTATGCTTCGTATCGTGCGCTCATCGCCAAGCTGTTGCCCGTTGCCACGGTTGCCCCCGCTGCCGTTGCCATCCTGCGCATCCTGCCGCTCCCCGGCGCGCTCAAGGTTCTGCTGTGGATTGTCGCGATCCTCGCTTCCCTCGTTGCGCTTGCCAACGCGGCAAACATCATCTCTAACCGCCACATTCTTCCCTATACGTCCGGCGCGGTGTGCAACAAGTCTTCTGTCGCCGCTATGCTCGGCGTTATGGACAACGTTGCTCCCTTCCAGGGCGAAAACGAGTTTCCCGACGATGTTCCGTTCGATACCTATTTTGGGGAGCAGAAGCGTCGTGCCGAGGAAATGGCGCGCGCAGCGGCGGAATATGCCGCGGCCCAGCAGCAAAACGACTACGGCAACACCATCGAGTATGAAGAGCCTACCTACGCCGAGGACGAATTCGGTCAGCCGATTGCTCCCGACGCTCAGACCGAGCCCGAACAGGGTGAGGCTTTCGACGAGCAGATCGAGGGCTTTGAGGGTGCATCTGCCGACGAGACGCTGATCGGCGCTATCGTGCCCGAGGATCAGAATCAGGCTGTCCAGGCCGAAGAGTTCAATGACGAGGTTCCCGCTGCCGAGTCGGCGGAGGAACCTGCCGCGGTCGAGCCCGAGCCCAAGCTCTATCGCAACGCCGCCGGCAACATCCGCTTTGGTTCGGATGCCATCCGTGCGCTCGGAATGCTTCCCGAGTCCTGCACGCTCGATTACGAGGAGGGCGAGGAGCCGACGTTTGAGCCCGAGCCTGCGCCCGTTGTCACTGTGGATGATGAGTCTGCCGCGGTTACCGCTGCCGTTGCCGAGCCCGAGGCGGTGTCCGCGATCGATCCCGCGGCAGGACTGGACATTTTGGCTCCCGCCGCGCCGGCGCAAGACGTTGCGGACGAGTCTGACGACGATTACGTTGAACAGCCGAGGCGCGTGTCTTACGAGAGCGATACTGATTTCTCGGCCGAGATTCCCGCGGCAACGCCCCATGCCGATATTGCATCCGCGTTCTCTTCGATTGGCGCCAGCGCTTCCAACTTCTTTAAGGGTGCGCTTGCAAAGGGCAAGAAATTTGTCGACGATTTCGAGGAGAAGCGCGCTGCCGCACGCGAGGCTGCCGAGCAGGAGGCTATCGCTCAGCAGCAGGCAGCCGAGGCGGCACGTGAGCTCGCGGCGCAAGAGTTCGAGCAGAACGAGGCTGTGCAGTCCGTGCCCGTCGACGCCGCCGAAGCTACAACGTCCTTTGAGTCCCAGCAACCGACGTCCGCGGATGTTGTTGAGGCAACAACGTCTTTCGAGGCTCAGCAGCACGTCGATAGCACCATGTCGTTTGATGCCGCGAAGTTCGATTCCACGATAACGTTTGAAAAGCAGGGCACCGCGATTGCCGAGTCCCTTCCTGTTTCCGATGAACAGGGCGACGCGGTGGACGATGACGAGCCCATTGATGCTGCCGAGGACGAGCCCGTCGAGGCCAACTCTGGCGAAGAGCAATACGCGGCAGCCGAGCAAGCTGATTCGACCGAGGCCGAGCAGGAGGAAGTGCCTGCGGTTTCCGAGACTCTCGAAACGGATGAGTCGAGGCCTTACTCCACGCAGATTTTCACCATGCCGACCCCGAGTGGTTCCGGTGCCACGGTTGCCAATGTCGCTCCCACCCAGGACGAAACGGTCGATTCCCTTATGGCCCAGATTTCCTCCCAAGCATCGCCGCGTCCGCAGATGAATGTTCCCGATCCGTCGTCGGCACCGTCGCCTGCACCTTCCTCGTCTCCGCTGGCTTCGGTCCCCGATCCGTCGCTGCCGTCTATGAAGCAGGCAAACGTTGCGTCTCGCACGTCGCTGTTCGACCTTCCCGATCCCTCTGCCCAGGTCAACGACCCCTTTGCTACCGCCCAAGGTCCCGAACCCACATCGGCACCCGTTGCGCCTCCTGTGCCCGTTGCGTCGGGCGCGCAGCCGATCGAGACCATTTCGGCTCCCGCCCCGGCGGCACCCAAGTCTCGTAAGCGCGGCCTGGGTGGCCTGTTCGGTCGTAAAAAGAAAAACGAGCAGGACAGCATGAGTGACTGGCTGGGCGTCGAAGACGATTACGATGCCAAGAAGTCCGGTCGCGGTATCGGTTCGTGGGATAACTTCGAGGACGATAACGATGGCTGGAAGGGTGGCGCTACGTCTTCCGATGGCGCTTCTTCCGAAGATATGCTCTCGGCTGTCGCCTCTATGGGCGATGATGAGCTGCTTGGTCACGATATCTGGTTTGTGGCAACGGGCGCCTCGGATTGTGATGGCGCCGGCATGAAGGCCTTCTTGGCTTCGCATCGCGATAAGCTCCGCGGCGTATTTTTCATCAATCTTGAATCCGTCGGCGCCGGTAGGCTTTCGGTTGTGACGGTCGAGGGCGAACAACAACTGCTCAAGGGCGATCGCCGCATCATGAACCTGGTCAGCAAGGTCTGCAAGTCGTTCCATGTCGATTGTGGCGCGCTCGAGATGCCCTATGCCAAGACCGATGCCTATGCCGCGCTCGAGGCGAGCCGCCGAGCCCTCACCATCGCCGGCGTGGACGGCACGCGTCTGGCTTGCGCTCGTACCGAGGACGACCTGCCCCACAATGTCAACCCGACGAACATTGCTACGGTATCCGAGGTCGTGACCGAGGTTATCCGCCGTTCGTAGACGGAGCTCTAAGGAGTCAACGTGTTTTCGTATATTAAGCGCCATTGGCCTGTCTACGTGATTTTGACCTTGATTGCCATTGCGTTAGGATTTGGGGCTGCCTACATCGTGGGTGCGAAGGGCTCGACCCCCGCCTCCGCAATCAGCGAAGAGGTGGAGCAAGAACAGAGCACGGGTGCCGATGGGATTCCTGAGTCCGAGCAGGCAATCGTTGATGGTGGATCTTCGTCTGCAGAGTAGATACGGCGATTTAAATGATTGAAAGCGGGCGAGCCAGGGGACTGGCTCGCCCGCTTTTTCATCGCGCTAGCGCTTCTTTGGGATCGACCTAAGGCGAGCGAACCATAGGGCTGCGGCACCCGAGGTCAGGAGCGCGGTGATGCAAGCGGCGATGGGAACTGGTCCTGTTGCCGGTAGGTCCTGCGGTAGGGTACAGCGTTGAATGACACAGTCCTCGTCATGTGACTCAAGTTTATCGCCGCCGCCGTTGCGACAAAGATCGACGCGTGCGCTGTTGGTGAGTGCGGTTTGGGGCGTATAAGCCGATGTTGCCTGCATGTGCACGACTGCGCCCCGAGCGTCTGCACCAAGGATTGCTTTGGCATCGTCAAGGTCGTCGTGCTCATCTTTGAGATCATCGCGGGTCCAAGAATCCGCATCGCTTCGAGTCGTAAAGTCGGCGGCTACCGCACCGTATTCAATTCGAATGCCCGTTACGACGGTATTGGATGCAAGGTCGAGCTCTTCCGCCTCGAGTGTGGTGGATTCCGTGGTCGAGATATCCGCCTTCCAGAGGTGCCAACCGTCGTAATCGACGAGGCGACAGTCCTCACCCAGGCTCTCTTTTACTTCGTCGGACTCAAGCCAAGGATTTTCGTGCCCATCGTCAAGTGTCGCGTTTGCCGGCTCATCGACGTCTGTCGAGTCCAACGGCGTCGTGCGATACCATACGTTGCACAGACCGTTGAGGTCGCCGATGGCGACGGGGGTTTCGATTGAGATGAATCTCGCCGTGCCGTCTTTGGCGCACTCAAGATCATCGGTAATCGTAAACTCATCAACCCAAGTAGCGGAATCGTTTCGAGCATCGATGGTATAGGAGAAAAGCCCATCACTATTGGTTTGCGTCGTGGCGCGGTTTTTACCATCGCCGTTAGCCAACAGGCCCTTTTCGATAGGTTGGACAAGTTCCTGACGCTTGTCGACCTGCCCCTTGATCTCGATGGGCGCATCCTTCATCGCGACGGATTGGACTTCTCCCGTATCTTTTATTTCAAACGTTATCTCCTCGGCAAGGTCATAGGTCCGCGGAGACATCATTTCGCGCAACGAGTAGGTGCCAGGTGCAAGATGTTCGACGCGGTGCGGCTTGTCGGATGAGGTCCAGGAGTCTATTTCGGTTTTATCGGGACCATATAAGGTGAGCTGTGCCCCTTCCACTTCCTGCTCACCGCTTGCATCGACCTTGGAGATATCAACCTTGGTGTAATCGTCGGATACGTTAAGCCGTGCTTCTACAACGGGTGTTTTCTGGTCGGCATAAGTAAGGTCGACAATATGGGATGTCCGATCGAGTAAGAAGCCTGCCGGCGCTTGAGTCTCGACAACCTCGTAGCGTGCGGTGCCAGATCCCAGCGGGAGGTCGTCCGCGCGTGCTTCTCCAGTTTCATCCGTCGTGACGGTAGCGACAGTCTCACCGTCGAGCGCGGCAATGCTACCGTCGGGGCGCACGATATCACCCGAGGCACGGATCTCAAAGACGGCGCCCGCGAGGCTGCTGCCGTCTACGGCATCGGTTTTAACGATCCTGATGTTTCCGGTCGCGGCGTGGTCATAATACGAGGCGATTGCAACGGGCGTTAGGTTCATGTCGGCGGGTATGTTTACCTCGATCTCCTCGCCGACAAGATAGGGCTCTTTGGCCGAGGTTTCGCGTACATAATAGGTGCCCGGCACGAGCGATTCGGGCAGTGTGACGGTCCCGGTCGCGTCAGTCGTAAAGGTGTCCATTACGTTATGTGCTGGATACCAGCAAGTTTGTGAGACAGGTTCGTGATTGCTGTCGAGGAGTTGGAAGGTGAATCCGGCTAGTGGAACAGAAGCGCCTGTTTGGGCATCGCGTTTTACAATCTGGAGATGCGTCGACAGCGCGTGGTTGTCCACGATATATTGAAGCTCGGCGCCGTTGGAAATCTGATTGGCCCCGACGGTCCATTCCCCTGCACGTTTAAAACCCTCGGGGACGGTTTCCGGAACCTCGCGAATCGTGTAGCCGGCACGGTCGTATGGGACAGCTCCGTGGACACCGGCGGGTCGCTTGCCTGTGCCGAACCATGCTTCGGGCTGATCTTTGGTGGAGGCAAAGCCATAGATGTTTGTGGTCAGTGTGCCAACAACCTGCTGAGAACTGTTGCTGACAACCTCAAAGACAACACCACCCGCCGGTTGCTCCAGGCCGGATTGGTCGCTATTGCCGTAATCCTTGAATTTGGAAATCTCAAGGTCAAACGCAATGGGGATATCGGAAATGCGAGATTCGATCTCGACTACGCCTGAATCGCCGAGCTGGTCGGCTCCAACGGTATAGGTCCAGCTGTCGTTGGATGGCAGGTAGCCCTCGGGGGCTTTTGATTCGTAGATGGTAAAGGTTCCTAAGGGGACATCGACGAGGGTAGCCCGACCGCTTTCGTCGGTCGTGAGGATCTGCGCCCATCCAGGGGTTGATTGCGACACACACGTGAACTCTGCTCCTGCGAGTGAAGATCCCACCTGGGGGCCGGCATTCGTCGCGGCATCGAGTTTTACGATACGCAGGTTGATGGTGCCGGGCTGTTCATCAATGGCGACCTGTCCACCGTCATTCCCCGTGGTAAAGGCGATGCGATCACGACGGGGGACATAGCCGGCCGGCGCCTTCGTTTCAACTAGGTAGTATGCCGTGTTGGGCAGAAGTGTTGCTTGCGCCCGACCGTTGCTGTCCATCTGGATGGTGCCGACATGCGCGCCGCTGGCGCTCTCAAAAATATCGAATGTTGCCCCGTCAAACTGATAAGTATTGTTTCCGCTGGTAATGGCGGCGTTTGCAGACTGTTTTTTGAAGGAAACAGAGACCGCCGGCAGTACATAGAGCATGTCCTGACGTTTGCTGCCGCCCGATACGGCTCCTAGATAGCGTCGCGCGCGGTGCGGAGCGGCTTTGATGCTTCCTGATTTTGCGCTGTCGTGGAGCCACCGCGCCGCCGCCACGACTTCATTGTCAGTGGTAAAGTGCCCACTCTTGGTTTTGCCCTGAGCGGTCGTGTAAGAGTAAGTACCGTCGACATGGGTAGTGCCGTTGAGCATCCATACGGCAAGCTGGGTTGCGGCGCGGGCGCGATCGGGTGAAAGATGGTAACCGCCAAACGACGTGGCGGTAGGATATCCGTGACAAACGATTGCCGCGAACTCGTCGTCGAGCCACACCCAGCCTTGATCAAAGTTGAGCCATGGGCCGCCCGGCTTGGTGGGGCCGGGGCGCTCCTGGTTCATGCAGTAGGCAATCGAGGCGTCTTGAGCTTCATACTTGCCGATAAAGAAGGGCCCACAATCATCGCTAATAGTGCGGAAGCCGAGCTGGTCGTAGCCATCGACGGCAAATGCGGCTCCCGGTGCCAGGCAGCCGAAAAGTAGGAAGAGGAGCAGGAGCAGCGGACCTGTTGCGATTGCGCTGTGGACAGAGTGCGTGGGTGCGTTGGACATGGCTGCTCCTTATCCCTCGTGCGTCGCACGGGGAAGCTGCGACGCGTAGGATGAGGCTACCCCCGAGGTTCATGCGGGTAAGTACCGGAGCCTGACCAAAAGCTTGCCCAATTCCTGACAAATTGAGCTCAAATACAACAATCAAGCAAAAGTGCAGGTAGAAGATAGGGAGAACAGGAGGCCAAAGGTCCTCATCTCCACAATTGACGCGATTTTCAAACGAATCTCCACAGCTAAAACAAGCATCGCCACCCTTGTATCGAACAAGACAACCGCGTTATACTATCCCCCACATATGCGGGCATCGCCAAATGGTAAGGCATCAGCTTCCCAAGCTGACACTCGCGGGTTCGAGTCCCGTTGCCCGCTCCAGTAAAAAGCACAAGCACGGCAGCGTTACGTTGCCGTGCTTTTTACTACCAAGCGCCGGGACTCGAACCCGCCAGGGTGCGAGCGTTAAGCAAACGCGAAGCGTTTGTAGCGAGCAGGCGAAGGCGCCGACAGGCGCCTGAAGCCGGTGCGGATTTGCGAAGCAAATACGCGGACGTCCCGTTGTCCGCTCCAATTCCAAAATGTTAGGTTAATGCCTGCTGCCCATACTTGCACCTGCGCACGGTACAATGGTTGGGTTACGACCAACGTGCCAATAACCAAAAAGGAGCCGCTATGATCGATCGCTATACCCGCCCGGAGATGGGACACATCTTCTCCCTCGAGAACAAGTACGCCATTTGGCAGGAAATCGAGGTTCTGGCCTGCGAGGCCCAGGCGGAGCTCGGCAAGATCGGTATTTCCAAAGACGAGGCCCAGTGGATCCGCGACCATGCCAACTTTGAGAAGGCGAAGGTCGATGAGATCGAGGAAGTCACGCGCCACGACGTCATTGCCTTCCTGACCAACATGAAGGAATACATCGATGCCGATGTTCCCGAGGGCGACCCCAAGCCCAGCCGCTGGGTTCACTATGGCATGACCAGCTCCGATCTGGGCGACACGGCCCTGTGCTACCAGCTCACCCAGGCCTGCGACCTGATCATCGAGGACGTCAAAAAACTCGGCGAGATCTGCAAGCGTCGCGCCTTTGAGGAGCGCAACACGCTCTGCGCCGGCCGTACTCATGGCATCCATGCCGAGCCGATGACCTTCGGCATGAAGTTTGGCTCTTGGGCCTGGGAGCTCAAGCGCGATCTGGACCGTCTTGAGGATGCCCGCAAGAACGTTGCCTTTGGTGCCATCTCGGGCGCTGTCGGCACGTACAGCTCCATCGAGCCGTTTGTCGAGGAATATGTCTGCGAGCACCTGGGCCTGGTTCACGACCCGCTGTCCACGCAGGTTATTAGCCGCGATCATCACGCCTACCTCGCCGGCGTTCTTGCCACCACCGCGGCCACCTGTGAGCGCATCGCTACCGAGGTTCGCAATCTGCAGAAGACCGATACACTCGAGGCCGAGGAACCGTTCCGTAAGGGTCAAAAGGGCAGCTCCGCCATGCCGCACAAGCGCAACCCCATCACCATGGAGAAGGTCTGCGGCCTGTCGCGCGTCGTGAAGGCCAACGCGCAGGTTGCCTTCGACAACGTCGCCCTGTGGCACGAGCGTGACATTTCGCACTCCTCTGCCGAGCGCGTCGCCCAGGCCGACAGCTTCATCGCCCTCGACCACATGTTCCAGTGCCTCATCCGCGTTATCGACGGCCTGCAGCTGTACCCTGCCCGCATGATGGCCAACCTCAATAAGACCCGCGGCCTCATCTTCTCTTCCAAGGTACTGCTCGCCCTCGTCGACACGGGCATCACCCGCGAGGACGCGTACGCCATTGTACAGGAGAACGCCATGGCAACCTGGCATGAGGTGCAGGATTGCGTCTCCGGCCCCACCTTTAAGGAGCGTCTCGAGGCCGACCCGCGCTGCACCGTCAGCCAGGAGAAGCTCGACGAGATCTTTGATCCGTGGGACTTCCTCACCCGCATTGATACGGTCTTTGATCGTCTGGAGCAGTTGAGCTTCGAGTAGGTTCGGGCATAACGTTAGCTTTTTAGGGCGCTTTGCTGGTAATGTGTGTTGCCGGCGAAGCGCCTCGTTGCATTTAGGGAAAGACGGGGATAATAGTCGTCTCGAATAACATTCTGAGAGGGGATCGCATGATTTCGTTTGATTACAAGCCTCAGGGCGTGTGTGCTCGCAATATTCACCTTGACCTTTCCGATGACGGCAACAAGGTGATGGGCGTTGAGTTTACCGGTGGCTGCGACGGCAATCTCAAGGCAATCTCCAAGCTGGTCGAGGGCGCTCCTGCCGATCGCGTAATCGAGGTTCTCGCCGGTAATACCTGCGGTATGAAAAAGACCTCCTGCGCCGACCAGCTTACGCGCGCTATCGAGGCCGCTCGCGCCGAGATCGCCTAATGGGTATCGCCGATCACATCAAGAACGGAATATCGCGTCGCGGCTTTGTACTCGGTGGGGCTGCCGCGGGCGCTGCCACGGTGCTTGCCGGATGCTCGAAAAAAACGGGTACCAGCGATGATGCCGCCGGCGAGCCGCAGGTTATCAAGGACGATTCCAAAATCATCTCGATTACGGATGAGTACGAGGCAGTCGACATCGATCTTGAGCCGGCGGCGTCGTGGACGCTGCCGCTGGGTACGCTGCTGTACTACTGCGACGGCGATTACGCCGCGGCGATGATGGCGCCCGCATCGGCACTGCACGCCAACACACTCGGTGTGCTCAACCTGGGCGATGGCTCGCTTACCACATTAATCGAGGATCCTATCGAGGGCACGGGATATGCATTCTACGATGTCCGTGCCGGCGACGGCGTATTCGCGTGGGTTGAGATGAACTTTGCCAATTCATCGTGGAAGCTCTACGCTCAAAATCTGTCGGGCGCTTCGCTCTCTGGCGATGTGGTTGAGCTCGATCGAGGTGGCAAGGACTATGATCCGCCCCTGTTCACGGCGTTCGGGTCATCAGTCATCTGGTATAAAATGCCTTCGGCAGGCGGCAATAAAACGAGTAGTGATTCGTTTTGCTATCGTCGCTCGCTTGATGAATCCAAGGCCGAGGCAATTTGGAAATCGACGGGCCGCTTTGCATCGGCCCCGCGCGCGAGCGACGGCATTTTGACCATCTCGCCGCGTGTCCGCAACGACGAGGGCGTCTACTACGGCATAACGGCAATCGATCTGACCGACGGCAACAACACCAAGCGTGCCCAGCTGGTCCTCCCTTCGTCAGTTTCGCCTTTCGAGGCCGTATATATGGGCGATACCTTCGTGTTTTCTATCGAGGCGGCCTATAGTGGCGTGGGCAGCCTGGGCAATATGGGCACGTATATCGGTAATGAGGGAGGGCCGTACCTCTTCCTGTCACGCGAGCCGCTCGCATGTGCGGCTGGCAAGAAGAATAAATACCTTGTTAAGGTACAGGCGTCGCATTTCCTGATCGACACCTCTGCCAAGACCTATGGCTCACTGCTGTCGCCCGACCGCGCTTTGGAGTATGGCGATTATCCAGCTACGGCGGGAAAATCGGACTCATTCCTTACGTACGCCACGGTGCGCAACAGCCAGGGTATACCAGAGACGGTCACTGCACGCCTGTTCTCTCTTTAAGCTTAGAGGGGTTAAAAAGGCGCCAACAGGGGAATAAGCGCGTTGTAATTGTGAGTACCGCCCGCCGAGCTGCCGCGTCATAGCGGCATCTGGCGGGCTCAGGTGCGTTAAAATGGGCTTGTTCTTAGCTAATTGAGACAGGGGGGCCGTGTTATGGCTTCAGATGCAAAAAAGATTCTGCTGGTCGAGGATGAGAAGGCAATCCGTGACGCCGTCGCTGCCTATCTCGAGCGCGAAGGCTACTGGGTTGTGGGCGTCGGCGACGGCCAGTCCGCGATCGAGGAGTTCGAGAAGCATCAGTTCGACCTGGTCGTGCTCGATCTTATGCTCCCCAAGATTCCCGGCGAGCGTGTTTGCCGCACCATTCGCGATACCTCGGATGTCCCCATCATCATGCTGACGGCTAAGGGCGAGATCGAGGACCGTATTATCGGTCTTGAGCTCGGCGCCGACGACTATCTGATTAAGCCGTTCTCGCCGCGCGAGCTCGTCGCCCGCGTTCGCGCTCTGTTCCGCCGTGCCCACCAGGCCGACGAGCCCGCCGTCGAGGTGCTCGACTTCGGCGATCTGGTCATCGATATTTCGGGCCACAAGATCTTGGTCGAGGGCAAGGAAGTCGATCTGACGGCTTCCGAGTTCAAGCTGCTCACCACACTTGCTCGTCATCCCGGCCGTGTCTACAACCGTATGGAGCTGGTCGAGAAGGTGCTTGGGTATGACTTTGAGGGCTATGAGCGCACCATCGATAGCCACGTGAAGAACCTTCGCGCCAAGCTGGGCGATGATCCCAAGAAGCCCAAGTGGCTCTACACCGTCCATGGTGTCGGCTATCGCTTCGAGGCTCCGGCTAAGACCGATAAGTCGGACGAGAAATAGGGAAATCACATATGACACCTGCGCGCTTTGAAATCGGACAAAAGCACAAGCAGGAGAGCGAGGCGGGTTCCAAGGCTAGTTGGAACACGCCTCGTTCCGATTCACGGCCAACGATGAGCTATCCCTCGCGCATGGCACTTGCTTTTGCTCTGACATCGCTCATGACAGTATTGGTGCTGGTGGGCGTTGTCTCTGTTGTGTGGGGCACGGTCTTTTCGGATTACACACGCTCCAATATCGTCGAAATCGCAAATTCCGCTGCCGAGAAGTTGGCGACCTCATATGAGGAAAACGGCTCTTGGACCGCGGGAGAACTGCGCACGGTCGCAACGTCGAGTTTGGTTTCCGACGATCTGGGCATGCAGGTCGTCAATAAAAAGGGCGTGATCGTTTATGACGATTCCTGGCCCTCGGCAAGCGCGACCGCCGATGTACGCGAAAACCAGGCTACGACCGACGACACGAGCGGCAAGAGGGCATCGCATAGCCCGGTCTCGTCTGCTCCAACCGACTCCGATAGCGTTGCTAACGTCGAGATTGTAACGTCTTCCGGCGAGCATGTCGGACAGGTAAAGCTGTGGGCCATCGGCTCCGACGCTCTGCTCACCAAGGCGGACTCTGCGTTTAGGGAGAAGACCTTTAACGCCATGGCCCTCGCCGCGGTTGTTGCAATCTGCATTTCGGTCGTTATCGGATCGCTCGTGTCGCGCATGCTCACCAAGCCGATTCATCGCATCACCAGTACCGCAAAGCAAATCCGTGACGGCGACCTGTCGGCTCGCACGGGACTGCGCGGTGATGACGAGATCGATCAGCTGGGTGAGACCTTCGATGAGATGGCCACTTCGCTCGAGAAGGATATGAAACACGAGAAGCGCCTGACCTCAGACGTTGCACACGAGCTTCGCACGCCGCTTATGGCCATGCTCGCAACGGTCGAGGCCATGCAGGATGGCGTGTATCCCACCGACGATGAGCATTTGGAGACCGTTGCTTCCGAGACGCGTCGCCTGGCTCGTCTGGTGCAGCAGATGCTCGACCTATCGCGTATGGAAAACAGCACGGCTCCGCTCAATCTAGAACCGGTGGACATGGTTCCGTTCGTGCGATCGATTGTGAATGGCCAGGAGCGCCTGTTTGCCGACCGTGACCTGCGTTTGCGCTTTGCAGATGAGACGCAGGGCCACGATGACGTTGTCGAGGCAGATCCCGACATGATCACGCAATGTGTTATCAACCTCATGAGCAACGCCATGCGCTACACCCCCGAGGGCGGTTGGGTCGTGGTGTCGGTGCTCAGTGACCGCAGGCACGTCAGCATTGCCGTTTCTGATACCGGCATCGGTATTGCCAAGGACGATCTGTCGCGCATTTTCGGGCGGTTTTGGCGCGCCGATGCCAGCCGCGCCCGCGAAGCTGGCGGCCTGGGCGTCGGCCTCGCCGTGACCAAGCAGATTGTCGAGCGTCACCATGGCTACATATCCGTGGAGTCGGAGCTTGGAAAGGGTACGACTTTTACAATTCATCTGCCCCGCGAGCACACGGCAGACGCGGCATCTACTACAATGGAGCACTAGCTTTTCGCTATTCGGTGAAGGAGGGGCCGCGTCCCTGCCGCTCCGAGTTTGCGAAAACATGCGGGAAAGAACCCGCATTTCTGTCGTATTTAGGTAAGGAGTGACTCACGTGACAACGATGGAGCGTCGTCCGGATTCCCGTGGCAAGGTTCGTGATATTTACGATGCCGGTGAAAACCTGCTGATGGTCGCCACCGACCGCATTTCTGCGTTCGACTTCATTCTTCCCGACGAGATTCCGTTTAAGGGAGAGGTGCTCAATCGCATCTCGGCATTCTGGTTCGATAAGTTTGCCGACATCGTCCCCAACCATCTCGTTTCCATCGACCCGGCGGATTTCCCCGAGGAGTTTGCTGAGTATCGTGACTACCTCGCTGGCCGCGCCATGCTGGTTAAGAAGGCCCAGACGATTCCTATCGAGTGCATCGTCCGCGGCTATCTGACCGGTTCGGGCAAGAAGACCTACGACGAGAACGGCACCGTCTGCGGCATCCAGCTGCCTGAGGGCCTGACCGAGGCTTCCAAGCTTCCCGAGCCGTTGTTCACGCCGTCCACGAAGGCCGAGATCGGTGACCACGACGAGAACATCTCGTTCGAGCGTTGCTGCGAGATCGTGGGCGAGGACATCGCCACGCAGATTCGTGACCTTTCCCTCAAGATCTACAAGGCCGCTGCCGAGTACGCCGCGACCCGTGGCATCATCATTGCCGACACCAAGTTCGAGTTTGGTGTTATTGATGGCAAGGTCACGCTGATCGACGAGTGCCTCACGCCCGACTCCAGCCGTTTCTGGCCTGCTGCCAGCTACGAGGAGGGCAAGATCCAGCCTAGCTACGACAAGCAATTCGTCCGCAATTGGCTCAAGGCCAACTGGGATATGACGGGGGAGACCCCGCACCTGCCCGCCGAGGTCATCGATGGCACGTCCGAGCGCTATCGCGAGGCCTTCCAGATCATCACCGGCTCCCAGTTCACAAGCATGAAGGAGAACGCATAAGTGAGTACCCGTAGCGCCACGAACAAGCGCACGCAATCCCACGAAGTTACCGGGGTTGCGCGCAAGTCTGCCGCATCTGCTAAGCCCGCCCGCCAAGCAGCGAGCTCCGTTCGCGTCGTGCCGGCTTCGTCTAAGGCACGCCGCAAAGAGCTCGAGAAGGGCGAGAACCTCGAGGGCCTCTCTAAAGAGGAGAAGCGCGCCCGCAAGGCCAAGCAGCGCGCCAAGGAGGACCGCATCTATACGGTGTCGAATATCCTCCTCAAGCAGGACGAGGACTACACCAAGCGCCGTCGCATCTGGTGGATTGTGCTCGCCATTGGCATGGTGCTCGTCGTGGCAATTTGGGCCTCGCTGTACTTCGCTCCCGCTGGCATGGTGTCCAGCCCTGTCCAGATGGTCGGCATCGTTTTGTCCTATGTCATCATCCTAGGTGACTTTATCTACGACTTCGCTCGTATTCGTCCCTTGCGCAACATGTACCGCGCGCAGGCCGAGGGCATGTCCGAGAACAAGCTCAACGCTCTTATTGAGCGCGCGGCTGCCGAGGAGGACCAGAAGGACTCCAAGAAGAAGTAGCGTTTGCATACATACTTATCGCTAAGATATAAGGCGCGTCGTTTTTGCGGCGCGCCTTTTTACTGTTCTATAGATAGATGGAGTGGCACATGATTCGAGCTGCCCTGACGGTCGAAGAGGCTCTGGAGGGCATGAAGGCCCTGGAGCCCAAGATTAAAAACTACGCGCGCCTGGTCGTCCGCAAGGGCGTAAACGTCAAGCCCGGCCAGGAGGTCGTCGTTCAGTCTCCGGTCGAGTGCGCGCCGTTTGCGCGCGTGGTGGTCGCGGAGGCCTATGCTGCCGCCGCCGGCCACGTGACGGTCATTTGGGCCGATGATGCCGTGACGAGGCTCACGTACGAGCATGTCGAGAAAAGCTATTTTGAGCAGACACCCGAGTGGAAGCGCATGCAGCTGGATTCCTTGGCCCAGGATGGTGCCTGCTTTGTCTTTATCGAAGGTGCGGATCCTGCGGCCCTCAAGGGCATCGATCCAGCCAAGCCGGCCGCGGCATCAAAGGCGAGGAATACGCAATGCAAAGTTTTCCGCCGTGGACTGGATTACAACATCAATCCGTGGTGCATCGCCGGCGCTCCGGTCGTGGCTTGGGCGCAAGAGGTGTTCCCAGGAGACGCCGATGAGGTTGCAATCTATAAACTGTGGAATGCGATTCTGCACACCGCGCGCGCCGATGGCCAGGACCCGGAGAGCGACTGGGAACTCCATGACGCCGCATTCGAAAAGAACCTGCGTTTCCTGAACGACAATCGTTTCGACTACTTGCATTACACCGCGGCAAATGGAACCGATCTGACGATTGGCATGACGAAGGGTCACGAGTGGGCCGGCGGCAAGGGCAAGACGCCCGATGGACACCCCTTCTTCCCCAACATTCCCACCGAGGAAGTCTTCACCTCGCCCGATCGCATGCGCGCCGACGGTATCGTGTACTCGGCCATGCCGCTCATCCACCACGGCAATAAAGTCGAAGATTTTTGGATTAAGTTCGAGGGCGGCCGCGTGGTGGACTACGACGCCCGCGTGGGCAAGGCAACGCTTGCGAGCATTATTGACACCGATGAAGGTGCCGCTCATCTGGGCGAGGTCGCGCTCATTTCCAAGAACACTCCGATCCGCGAAAGCGGCGTTCTGTTCTATGACACGCTCTATGACGAGAACGCTAGCTGCCATCTCGCGCTAGGTGTCGGTTTCCCCGAATGCATCGAGGGTGGGTATGACATGTCCAAGGAGGAGCTCCTGGAGCATGGCGTTAACGTCTCGAGCACGCACGTCGATTTTATGATCGGCACGGACGACATCGATATTACGGGCATTACGCCTGATGGACGTGAAGTTGTGATTTTCCAGAACGGCCAATGGAGTTGGGAATAGTCCCAGACCGTGGTACAATGCCACCCGCGGGCCGTTAGCTCAGCTGGCAGAGCAGGGGACTTTTAATCCCAAGGTCCAGGGTTCGAACCCCTGACGGCCCACCCAAAGATTGTTGAGACGGTCAACTTCGGTTGGCCGTCTTTTTTGTCGCCCTTTCATGGGTTCGAACCCGTCGGGGCGCGGAGCTGAGTAAACGCGTGAGCGTTTGCCAGCGCAGCGCGCAAGGCGCGAAAGCGCCGCAGCGGCCGCCTGCGAAGCAGGCTGAACCCCTGACGGCCCACCCAAAGATTGTTGAGACGGTCAACTCCGGTTGATCGCTTTTTTGTTGCCGGTGCATGGGTTCGAACCCGAACTTCTCTATATATAAGAACGCTTGGCGAACAAAACCTGCCTTTTACCGACGGGAAACAAATAGCTGATGCTTTTGGAGTAAAGTGGCGCTCCAGAGATGACCGATGCCTTAACACCTATAAACCAGCTGGTCATCGCCAATATCAGAAGCCAATGCTTCAGTTATAACCTCAGGGACGCGACTGAGGGACATATTCATTTGTGAACAAAATATGGAGTGCCAGATTCCCGCCCGCGGGGCCCCTCCGGTCTGGCAATATATCTCCTTGCCGCGC
>CATZJG010000011.1:0-76506 GCA_958420355.1 uncultured Collinsella sp. | reverse complement strand
GAAAACGGCGCCCCCGGACCCCAGGAGGGGCCGCGGGGGCGTTCGGCTAGCTGCGGGAACGGCCTATTCGCTCAATGTGTTCGGCTGAGATCGGAAATCAACCTTTTTCAGGACGAACGCCGTTTAGAAACCATATGCGCACGTAAGCTCCACGAATATTTGAGACAATGGGCGCCCAAACACCGCGGCGCGCCCGCGCAACCATCCAGGTCGCCGCCGTAAGCCGCTTCACGCGACGCCAGCAATCCCGGCGCAAGAAAGGATTCACGCCATGCGCTTTATGCTTAACTGGCTCTTCACCTCGATCGCCATCGCGATCGCCACGTTCCTCGTCCCCGGTATCCAACCCTTCGGCTTTGCCGAGACCTGGGTCTGCTTTGCCTTTGTGGGACTGTTCCTGAACATTGTCGATTCGTTCGTCAAACCGTTCCTTACGGTCATCTCGCTGCCGCTCACGATCATTACGCTGGGCATTTTCCAGCTTGTCGTCAACAGCTTTATGCTTGAGCTCGCGAGCTACCTGTCGGTCAACCTGCTGGGCGTCGGCATCTCCATCGCCAGCTTTGGATCGGCCTTTATGGGCAGCATCCTGGTGTCCATCACGCGCAGCATCCTCGACAGCATCGCCGAGGACTAAAACGGCCATTCCGGCCATGTCCGTCTCAACAGCCCAAAACGAAGGCCGCCCATCGCAAAAATGGGCGGCCTTCTTATTTTTCAAGTCTCAAAGGGCGAGAGAATCTACCATTTCCACCCCGTCCCCAAATGCAGGTGTGGGTTAGATGACGTAGTCGTAGCCATGATTGGGAGCGACAAGTTGATCAAGCGTCACACCGTCGAGGTAGTCGTTGATGAGCTTGTCCAGGTTCTTCCACACGTCGAGCGTGGGGCACTCATCCGAACGCGAGCAGCCCTTGCAGTCGCCATCCAGACAGGCGACCGGCGCCAGACTGCCCTCGGTCAGGCGCAAGATCTCGCCCACCGTGTACTGCTCGGGCGGGCGCGTGAGCACATAGCCGCCGCCCTTGCCACGCATACCCGAAAGCATGTTGGCGCGCACGAGCGTAGCCAAGATGTTCTCGAGATATTTCTCGGAAATCCCCTGTCGCGCCGCGATCTCTTTGAGCGGGATGCGACCGGCCGCCTGGTGCTCGGCCAGATCGACCATAACGCGCAGGGCATATCTGCCCTTAGTAGAAACCAACATGTATAGTGCTGCCTTTCGGTCATTTAGTCCGTAGAAATTCTAGCCGAAAAATTGGTTTTGAAAATACCCATTCCCGTCAAGATGGTTAATCGACTCGTAATAATCTTCTATTTCCTATTGCGTTACTAGGCTTTACTGTCTACTATGCTTGCCAACAGCAAAACGAACAACCCATAAGGTTTGTGGGTTTAGCTGTTATACACACCGTAAAACCACACGGTATCCAGTCATTTGAACACTTTGGAGGTTCACCATGAGCAATGTTTACACGTCCATCGATCAGCTTATCGGCCACACCCCGCTTCTGGAGCTCACTCACTTTGAGGCCGATGAGGACCTCAAGGCCCGCGTGCTCGTCAAGCTGGAATACTTCAACCCCGCCGGGTCCGTTAAAGACCGCGTCGCCAAGAACATGATCGACGAGGCCGAAAAGGCCGGCAAGCTCGTGCGCGGCGGCGACTACACCATCATCGAGCCCACGAGCGGCAACACCGGCGTCGGCATCGCCTCGGTGGCGGCGGCTCGCGGCTACAAGGTGATCATCACCATGCCCGAGACCATGTCCGTCGAGCGCCGCAAACTTATGCAGGCATATGGCGCACAGCTCGTGCTCACCGACGGTTCCAAGGGCATGAAGGGCGCCATCGCCAAGGCCGAGGAGCTGCAGAAGGAGACGCCCAACAGCATTATCGCCGGCCAGTTTGTGAACCCCGCCAACCCCGCCATCCACAAGGCCACGACCGGCCCCGAGATCTGGGATGACACCGACGGCAAGGTCGACATCTTCGTCGCCGGCGTTGGAACCGGCGGCACCGTGACCGGCGTGGGCGAGTTCCTCAAGGAGCAGAACCCCGAGATTAAGGTCGTCGCCGTCGAGCCCGCCACCTCCCCGGTGCTCTCCAAGGGCCAGGCCGGCCCGCACAAGATCCAGGGCATCGGCGCCGGCTTTGTGCCCGACGTCCTCGACACCCAGGTCTATGACGAGATCATCCCCGTCGAGAACGACGACGCCTTTGCCACCGGCCGTGCCGTGGGCCACAAGGAGGGCGTGCTCGTGGGCATTTCGTCCGGTGCCGCCGTGTGGGCCGCACTGCAGCTGGCCAAGCGCCCCGAGAACGAGGGGAAGACCATCGTGGCCCTGCTTGCCGACACCGGCGAGCGTTACCTGTCCACGGCACTGTTCCAGGACTAGAGCTTCTCGTTCTTAGAACGAGTCCAAGGCACGCCGGCCTTCCCTCTCTTCTGGCAGCCTGGGCTCATTCCAACAGGGCGTCCCACATGACACCCGAACTTGCTACAATGTCTGCGGCGCGGAACCAGCCTCCCGCGCCGCTTTTCTTTTTTGGCCACATGCCACCAAGGAGAACCTCCCCATGCACAACAAGCGCGTGCTCGTCGCCATGAGCGGCGGCGTCGATTCCAGCGTGACTGCCTATCTGCTCAAGCGCCAGGGCTACGAATGCGTCGGTGCCACCATGCGCCTCACCTGTCCCGCGCCCGATCCCGTCACGGGCATGAGTAAGGTCGACCGCGACATCGCTGATGCAAAGGCCGTCGCCGAGCGCCTGGGGATACCCCACCATGTGCTCGACCTGCAGCAGACCTTCGACCGCAACGTAATCGAGCGCTTTGTTAACGCCTACCAGGAGGGGCTGACGCCCAATCCGTGCATCATCTGCAACCGCCATATTAAGTTTGGCGCGCTGCTCGATGCGGCACTCGATATGGGCTGCGACTACATCGCCACAGGTCACTACGCCAAAACGAGCCAGGCGTCCGACGGCACCTGGCAGCTGCATCGCGGCGAGGACCCCAAGAAGGACCAGAGCTACTTTTTGTATTCGCTCACGCAGGAGCGGCTGTCGCGCACAATCTTTCCGCTGGCCGGGCTGGACAAAGAGCGCGACGTGCGCCGCATTGCCGCCGAACAGGGCTTTGCCAACGCCAAAAAGGCCGAGAGCGAGGATATCTGCTTTATTCCAGACGGCGACTACGCGGGCTATATCGAGCGCCGCTGCGGACATGCCGCCGAGCCGGGCGATATTGTATGGCGCGACGGCAGCGTGGTCGGGCGCCACAACGGCGCACTGCGCTATACCATCGGCCAGCGCAAGGGTTTGGGCGTAGCGATGGCGCATCCCGTATACGTGACAGGCGTCGACGCCGTCAACAACACCGTGCATCTGGGCGAGGCCGAGGACCTAACGGCCACAGCACTCACGGCCGACGACTGGATCTGGAGCGCCCCTGCCGACCGCATGGAGGCAGAACTCGATGCCGGCGGCATTCGCGTGGGCGCCAAGTACCGTTACCGTCAGAAAGACCAAGCAGCGACCCTTACGCGCGGCGAAGACGGGCAAATGCTGCTGACTTTTGACGAGCCGCAGCGAGCCATCGCCCCCGGCCAAGCCGTTGTAGTCTATCGCGGCGACATCGTCCTCGGCGGCGGTACCGTGACCGGCGCCATCAAGTAGTCCCATCCCCTTCATAAGTTGCGGTGAAATAGGGACTGTTTAAGCGTTTAAAACCGCCAAACAGTCCCTATTTCACCGCAACTTAGAGAGGACGGCCTCGGTCGGTACTGCCATATCAGCCGAGGCCGCTGCATCGTTAGCGCTGGACGTAGGCGCGGACGAGCTCAAAGGTGTTGCGCACACCGTCGATGTGGCTGCGCTCGTAGTTGTGACTCGCGTACACGCCGGGGCCGATCAGGCCGTGACGGATGTCGTAGCCGGCCGAGAGCGTGGCCTCAACGTCCGAGCCGTAGTGCGGATACACATCGATGGCGTAATCGAGCTCCAGCTCGCGCGCGATGTTGGACAGCGTGGTCACCAGGTCGTAGTTGTACGGACCGCCCGAATCCTTGGCGCAAATCGAAACCATGCGCTCGGTGCAGCCCAGGTCGTCGCCCACGCAGCCCATGTCAACGCTGATCATCTCGCGCGTGTCGGCCGGCACGAAGGCGCCGCCGTGGCCCACCTCCTCGTACACGGTAAAGAGCAGCGAAACCTTACGCGAAAGCGTCACCTCGCCAGCGGCGACGGCACGCGCCAAGCCCAACAAAATGGCGGCCGATAGCTTGTCATCCAGGAAGCGGCTCTTAATGTAGCCGCTCTCCGTCACCGTCGTGCGAGGATCCATAGCGATGATGTCGCCGGTCTGAATACCCAGCTCGAGCACATCGTCCTTGCTGTCGACGTTCTCGTCGAGCAAGATCTCCATGTTCTTCTCGATGGTCTTGACCGGCTCGTCGGCCACGTGCGCCGAAGGCTCGGTGTTAAGAACCACGCCCGTGTAGACATTGCCGTCGCGCGTGTAGACGGTGCAGTTCTCGCCATCGGCCGTAGACCACTGATGCCCACCGAGCGTCGTGGGGCGCAGGCGGCCATTGTCCTTAATGGAACGCACCATGGCGCCTAGGGTATCGACATGGCTCGCCAGTACGAGCGGCTCGCCCTCGCCGCCAAGCTCAACGAGCACGTTACCCTTATTAGAACGCTCAGGCCCAAACCCCATATCGCGCAGGGTCTCCATCAGATAATCAGTCGCCGCACGGGTATAGCCGGTAGGCGAAGCAATAGAAGTCAGCGTCTTAAGCTGTCCTGCGATATAGGAGAGCGTCTCCTCTAGAGAAGCATCAATATTAGAAGTCATATGCATCCTTCCAAGTAAAACTAAGACCGAGTCCCGATTTTAACCGTTCTGCACGTGCAATGCCCCAGGAGCCGAGCCGCCTCCAGACGTCCCCGCACCGGTTTTGTGCACGTGCACGGTTTACAATCTCAATCTTGCATAAATCCTATTGGTATTTGCATAGAAATGAGGCATCTTTTTGCTTCGTCTCAGGGTGCCCCACCTTGGACCGTGCAAAAAACGGAGTATTCAGCACCGTGGGCCCCAACGGCCCCATCACGAACGACAAAACGACGCGGTTACAGCAGTGTTGCAGGTCGTCGCAAAGCAGAAACTCAGTAACAACCCCCTCCACTCATCGATAGCCCGCCCACAATGGCTGTCGATGAGCGCCTGCGGATCACTACCGCCCATTCACAACGTTATGCATTTTTAAGAGCTTGTTGAATACTCCCAAAAATGCACGCAGGGAAGTGCACCACCTATCCGCAGCGGGCAGTACGCCTTGGTTTTGTCCGTCTCAGGGCATCGACGCAGCACAAAAAGCCCCGCCGTGCGTAGCACGGCGGGGCCAGCGGCACGTCAAAAGACCATACACCTACGGGCGAAGGACCACCAAACTGGGCTAGGCAGCCGGGCAGATCTTCTTGAAGAGCTCAATGACGTCGTCGAGCGTCGCCTCGCGCGGGTTGCCCGGGAAGCAAGCGTCGGCCATGGCGTCCTTGGCCAGAACCTCGATCTCGTCAGCCTTCATGGCCTCGCAGACGTGCGGGATATTCACGTCGGCGGAAAGCTGCTTGACGGCGGCGATAGCAGCATCGGCAGCCTCGGCGGTGCTCATGCCCGTGGTGTCAACACCCATGGCGACGGCAACCTTGGCCAGGCGCTCAGCGCAAACCGGCTTGTTGAACTCCATGGCGATCGGCAGCAGCATGGCGCAAGCGACGCCGTGCGGGGTGTCGTAGTGAGCGGACAGGGTGTGAGCCATGGCGTGGTCGATGCCCAGGCCAACGTTGGAGAAGCCCATGCCGGCGACATACTGACCAAGGGCCATGCCCTCGCGACCGGAGCCGGGCTGACCGGACTTGGCCTCGGCGACGGAGTCACGCAGGTTCTCGCTGATCAGCTTAATAGCCTCAAAGTGGAACATGTCGGAGAGCTCCCAAGCGCCCTTGGTGGTGTAGCCCTCGATGGCGTGGGTCAGAGCGTCCATGCCAGTGGAAGCGGTCAGGCCGGCGGGCATGGAGGCCATCATGTCGGGATCGACGACGGCGACCTCGGGGGCGTCGTTGGTGTCGACGCACACGAACTTGCGGACCTTCTCGGGGTCGGTGATGACGTAGTTGATGGTCACCTCGGCGGCGGTACCGGCGGTCGTCGGCACAGCGATGGTGAACACGGCGTGGTTCTTAGTGGGAGCAACGCCCTCGAGGCTGCGGACATCGGCGAACTCGGGGTTGTTGATGATGATGCCGATGGCCTTAGCGGTGTCCATGGAGGAGCCACCACCGATGGTCACGATAGCGTCAGCCTCGGCGGCCTTGAAGGCCTCGACGCCGTCCTTGACGTTCTGGATAGTGGGGTTGGGCTTGATCTCGGAGTAGAGG
The DNA here is from genome assembly GCA_958420355.1 of uncultured Collinsella sp. GTDB lineage: Bacteria > Actinomycetota > Coriobacteriia > Coriobacteriales > Coriobacteriaceae > Collinsella. The sequence goes on along the minus strand of CATZJG010000011.1, from coordinate 70,059 downwards.
CTCCAAGCGATGCCGGCAGCGTCGAGCTCGTCGGTCACCTTAGCGGTAACGCCAAACTTGACCAGATCGGGGTCGGAGCAGACGAAGATCTTCTTGTAGCCGCGACGCTGGAGCTCGCCGGGGATCTCCTTGATGGCGCCGGAACCATGATAAGAGATGGTATTGAGAACGAAACGATTAGCCATTGATAGCCTCCCATCGTGTGCGGGGCATCCATTACGCCCCACGCTATGAGTCCCATCCTAACGCTTTTGAAACAAAAAACGCGTGAGAACGTCAATAGTGTTAAAGCGTTTCAACAGATGATGAAAAATATTGCGGCAAAGGGACAACCCCTTTGCCGCATTCGGTTACTTTCGGCAGCCCTCTTTCCAAGCCTCGGCCGCAACCTTCCAGCGTAAGCGCAAGTCGCGCTCGCGGTCGATGAACATGATGGCAAACGCGACAAACAGCAGCAAGCTCGCCACGACGATGGCGTGCAGGCCCATGCGCTCAATACACCAGTTGCCCAACACGGCGCCAAACACAAAGGTAAAGATCACGCCAAAGTACAGCAGGCCGTTTTCCAAAAAGCCGCGCCTGTGGGTGATGATGTAATCGTCCACGTTTTGCAGCGCGTTGCGCAAGTTGCCGATGCACATGGTCGTAGCGATGCCGTGACCGTGGATCTTGCGGAAGCTCTCGACCTGCATGCCGCAGGCAAACGAGGTGAGGCAGTTGGCGAGCAGGTTGAAATTGCCGCCCGGGATAAAGCTCACGCCCAGCAAGATGACGGCTTCAAAGAACACCGTTACCTGGCGCCAGTGAATCACGCTGCCAAACCGCTCATGCACCAGGTCGGCAAGCATAATGCCCACGGCAAACGACACCACGGGGAAGAAGTAGCGTCCCGCAAGTGCCCAGTTGCCCTCCGAGATGCTCACGCCCACGAGCAGGATGTTGCCTGTCTGCGCGTTGGCGAAAACATGATCGCGCCCAATGTACGAATAGACGTCCATAAAGCCACCGGCGAGCGCCAAGATGATGCCCAGCTCAATAGACTCCGATATCTGTTTGGCACGCTGCATCGTCGTGCATCCTCCTTGTTGACGACTCTCTCGTGCGTTGGCGGAAACATAGCCGCCGTTCATACTGTAACCCATTGACAACATGGCGTGCGCGCGAGACGGGTTCTCCAACGCGCAGATACACAGTCTGGAAACAAACGATCCCCGCATCGACGCGCCGATCCCCAGCTCATGTACTCCCCCAGTCTTTTTAGCCCCGTCCCAAAAAGACTGGTTACAATTACGTGCAGCATACAAACACCGGGAGGGATCGTGGCAAAAAAGCCTCAGCACGCTCAGAACAACCAGCGCAGTCAGCAGGGCAAACAGGGCCAGCAGCAAAAGCGCGGCGGTAAGGCGCAGGCCACGGTCGCCCGCACCAAGCATTCCCAAGCGACGCCCGCCCGCCCCTGGCGACCGGGCCGCGATAAGTTCCTCCCCGTCAGCCGCGCCGACATGGATGCGCGTGGCTGGGACCAGTGCGACTTTGTCTACATCTGCGGCGACGCCTATGTGGACCATCCCAGCTTTGGCATGGCCATCATCAGTCGCGTCCTCGACGCGCACGGCTACAAGGTGGGCATCATCTGCCAACCCGACTGGACCGACCCCGCCAGCATCACTGTGCTCGGCGAGCCGCGCCTGGGCTTTTTGGTCAGTGCCGGCAACATGGACTCCATGGTCAACCACTATTCGGTGACCAAACACCGCCGCCACACCGACGCCTATACCCCCGGTGGCGAGGAGGGGCGCCGTCCCAATCGCGCCGTCACGGTCTACGGCAACCTCATCCGCCAGACGTTTAAGGACGCCCCCATCATTATCGGTGGCATCGAGGCAAGCCTGCGTCGCCTGGCCCACTACGACTACTGGCAGGACAAGCTCAAGCGCTCGGTGCTGCTCGACTCGGGCGCCGACATCCTCATCTACGGCATGGGCGAGCACGCGATTGTCGAGATCGCCGACGCGCTCGACGCGGGGCTGCCCGTCGATCAGATCACCTATATCAATGGCACCGTCTACCGCACCAGCTCGCTCGACGAGGTCTACGACTACGACCTGCTGCCCAGCTGGGACGACCTTGCCGCCGACAAGCTCAACTACGCCCGCAGCTTTAACGTGCAGCAGCAGAATATGGACCCCATCACCGGGCATCGCCTGGTAGAGCCATATCCCAACAGCGTGTACGTGGTGCAGAACCCGCCGTCGGCAACACTCACCACCGACGAGATGGACGAGGTTGCCGAACTCCCCTACGCACGCGATTGGCATCCCGACTACGATGCCGCGGGCGGCGTGCCGGCCTTTGCCGAGATCAAGTTTTCAATCAGCTCCAACCGCGGGTGCTTTGGTGAATGCTCGTTTTGCGCCCTCACCTTCCACCAAGGTCGCGTGTTGCAGATGCGCAGCCACGACTCGATCATGCGCGAGGCAGAGCTGCTCACGCGCGATCCCGAGTTTAAGGGCTACATCAACGACGTAGGCGGACCGACGGCCAACTTTAGCCGTCCCGCCTGCGACAAGCAGCTCAAGCACGGCGTGTGCAAGAACAAGCGCTGTCTGTGGCCGAGCGTGTGCAAGAACATGGTGGTCGACGAAAGCGGCTACACGCAGCTGTTGCGCGACCTGCGCCAGCTGCCGGGCGTCAAAAAGGTCTTCGTGCGCAGCGGCATCCGTTTTGACTACACCATGGCCGATGCCTCGGACGAGTTTTTACGCGAGCTGCTGGAACACCATGTCTCGGGCCAGCTGCGCGTAGCGCCCGAGCACGTGAGCGACGCGGTGCTGTCCGTGATGGGCAAGCCGAGCCGAGCTGTCTACGACGCATTCTGCCGTAAATTTGAACGCTTGAATCGCGAATACGGACTCAAGCAGTACGTGGTGCCGTATCTGATCTCGAGCCACCCCGGTTCAACCATGAAGGAAGCCGTGGACCTTGCCGAAGCCGTGCGCGACATGGGCTACATGCCCGAGCAGGTACAGGACTTCTACCCCACCCCGTCCACCATGTCGACCTGCATGTACTACACCGGTGTAGATCCGCGCACCATGCAGCCGATCTACGTGGCGCGCGACCCGCATGAGAAGGCCATGCAGCGCGCGCTCATCCAGTATCGCAAGCCCGAGAACTACAAGCTGGTGCGCGAGGCGCTAGAGAAGGCCGGGCGTCGTGATCTGATCGGCTATACCAAGCTTTGCCTGATTCGCCCCGTGCCGCCACGCCCGGGCGAGACGTCTGCCGGCGGTGGGCATGGCACCGGCAAGAAGGGCGGCAAGGCCCACGGTGGCGCCGCCGGCAAGGGGCCCAAGGGCAGCAAGGGTCACGGCGGTATGCCCCGCGCGCAGAACACTGCCGGTCGCAATCGCGCGGCACAGGGGCGTCAGGGCGCCAACGGAGGCGGCAGACGCAACTAGCGCGGCGAGGCGGCATGCCGCCGTTGGCGACACGACACGCCCCACCAATAAAATGCCGCTCGCTGGGGCGTCGCAGAACGATTCCCCGGCGAGCGGCCGATTAATATTGTCTATCTCAAAACGTCGTTACTTTTTGTCGAAACGACCATAGAGCGCAAACGAGAGCGCCGCAGAGATAACCCAAGTCAAAGCGATGCAGACGACAATCATGATCAGGTTCATGGGATTGCCGCTTGGATCGGCATAAACGGGCAACGAGGTAATGCCGGGCATAACAAAGCCGAAGCACTTTGCGCCGAGAACAACGGTAAGCGCACCGCCAATGCCATCCGCAATCATCGCAGCGATAAGCGGAGTCCTGTTAGGAACCTGAACGGTAAACAAGGCGGGCTCGGAAATTCCCATAAATGCTGAGAAGGCGCACGTCATTGCAGCGGACTTGAGCTTTTCGTCGGTCATGCGCAGGGCTGCACCAAAAGACGCACCGCTTTCGGCGAGGTTATGGCAGAAAGAGATCGGGAGCAGATAGTCATACCCAAGCGTTGCGATATTGGAAATCTGGATAGGGCTCGTTGACTGATGCATGCCGAAGAGCACGATAAGCGGCATAAAGAAGCCCAGCAGAAAACCGGCAACGGGGCCTAACGTCGAGAATAGCCAAACGATACCGTTGGCAAGACCAAGACCGCACCAGGCACCAATCGGAGCGAGCACAAACAGGTTGACGGGAATCACGATAGCAAGGGAGAGCGCCGGAACGACAACGAGCTTAAAAAGATCCGGCACGACTTTGTCGATTGCACGATATACAAAAGACAAGCCAATGACGCCAAAGATAACCGGGAACACGGAATCGGCGTAGCTAAAAATCGGCACCGCAAAACCGAACAGCGCAAGGGGCGTCTCGCCCGTACCGACAGCGTTGACAATGGTCGGGTACATCAGCGATCCGGCAACACAAAGCGCAAGCGAACGGTTGACCCGGAACTTATCAGCTGTAGACATTGCCAGCAAAAACGGCAAGAAGTAGAACGGGATATCCGAAATCATATTGAATATCGCAAAGTCGCCGGCACCCGTGTCGATTCCAAAAGCCGCGATAGCAGCCAGGATGCCCTTTACGATGCCTCCCGCCACCAGTGCGGGAATGATAGCGGAAAAGATGCCGGTGATGATATCGAATACGCGAGCCGAACCTTTTTGGAGCTCAGGCTGCTCGGCGTCGGCGGAGACCTCGCCACCCATCCTGTCACCTAGCATGGGCTCCAATTCGTCATATACCGACCCCACGCTGGCGCCGATGATAACTTGCCACTGTCCGTCTTTAACCTGCGCGCCCAAGGCGCCGTCAAGCGTCTTAAGGGCCTCCAGGTCTGCCTTGCTATCGTCCTTCAGGTTGAATCTGAGCCTTGTAATGCAGTGCGTTGCCATAACAACGTTATCGGCGCCGCCCACGAGCTCGAGGACACGAGCGGCCAGTTCCTTCTTGTCTGCCACGACAATCACTCCTACCCAAGATCCTCGCCATTAGTGGCGATACATTTCTGATACCAATAGAAAGAGTCTTTACGCGAGCGCTCCGCAGTGCCGTTGCCGCAATTATCCAGATCGACATAGATAAGCCCGTAGCGCTTGTCCATCGTAAGAGGACCGCAGGCAACAAGGTCAATGAATCCCCAGATCATGTATCCGCGCACGTCAACGCCATCGATCACCGCTTCTTTAAGGCACTTTATGTGCTGGCGCAAATAATCGATTCGATACTCGTCGTGGATGCTGCCATCCTCCTCGACTACATCAGATGTACCGAGGCCGTTCTCGGCGATATACAGAGGCAGCCCATAGCGGTCATACATCTGGTTAAGGGTAACCCTCAGGCCAATGGGATCGAGCTGCCAGCCCCACTCACTCGTCTCGAGATAAGGGTTCTTGTTTGCCATGACCAGATTACCCGCAGTCTTCTCCCATCCCTGATCGCAGGTGGATACCTGGGAAAAGTAGTACGAAAAGGCCAGGAAGTCGACCGTGTTGCGAGCGATGAGCTCTTCATCGCCCGGTTCCATTTGAATCTCGATATCACACGCATCGAAATAGCGATTCATATAAGCGGGGTATTTTCCACGAGCCATCACGTCCGTATAGAACCAGTTGGAATACTGGTCGTCGTGAATAGCCTGCATGTTATCTTCGGGACGGCAGGTGGCGGGATACGTACAGAATCGAGCGATCATGCCGCCAACGGGAGTATCGGGCGAAAGACGATGGACAATCTCGACGGCACGCGCATTGGCAACGAACTCGTGGTGCAGGCACTGGAAGATGGCTCGATCGAAGTTCTCCCCCTCTTCGTCTTTGACCAGACAGACCCCGTCCCAAGGCGAAAAACGCGCTGCATTGAACTCGTTAAAAGGCAGCCAGAAATCGACCAGATCGCCCAATTCCGTAACGATTGTCTCGACATAGCGGGCGAAGAAATCAATCGTCTTGCGATTCTTCCATCCCCCATATGTGGTGACAAGATTTACCGGGATGTCATAGTGGAGCATGGTGACGAAGGTTTTAATGCCGTGCTTTTTGCACTCACCCAGCATGCTTCGATACCACTCGATGCCTTCGCGGTTAGGCTCAAGATCATCTCCGTTAGGATAGATTCGGCTCCAGCAAATAGAAGTGCGGAACAGCTTGAGGCCCATCTCCGCAAAAAGCGCGATGTCCTCACGGTAGTGATGATAGAAGTCGTTACCGCGCCTAAACGGGTAGAACTCAACACCATCATCTGCGAGAGCGTTCATTAGTTCGTCATGGCAGAAGGGGTTGTTTTGATGCTTGTCCTCAATCTGGTCATGAGTCCAGGTACCATCCAGCCATCGACAATCCTGCGTCGACTTTCCCTTTCCGCCCTCATTCCAGGCGCCATCGGCCTGCGAGCACGATATGGCTCCGCCCCATAAAAAGTCGGAGTCAAACCCATGTTTTAACTTACTCATTTGCCCTCCTTGATCGGATGCTCCAGCGGATAACCCAATACTAGGAAGAACAAGATGCATAAGATATCGCATAGAAAGCGTTTGTTTATAACATTTTTTTAGATATAATACCGTTTAAGGCATCGATTCTACCGTTCACCCCTGGAGCACCCCATGGATTCGAATCTCAAACAGCTGCTCTATACGCATACCGAGACCGAAGAGTGGCATCGCACACATCCGGGAGAGCTCAGCCCGCGATATAACAGGGTGGAAACCACAACCATTAACGGCGAAGAGGTCTATCTGTTTGATTGGAAAGAAACTCTCGACGAAAACCCCGTGGGCCTTATCAAGGAGTCGCGCTTTACCGATATTCCTCCTCATATCAATCGGGATATGGAGCTTAACTACGTGTACGACGGCGTCTGCACGTTTATCGTCAACGGACGGCGACTACTCCTTAAAAAGGGCGACGTGCTCATTTGCAACACCGGCGTAGTCAGAAGCGTTCCATACGTTAAGGGCGAGCATGATATCGTCATTTCGATCGTCTTCAAAAAAGAAATGTTCGATTCGTTGTTCCTGAGCCAGCTACCCGGCGCGTCACCATTAACGAATCTTCTATTTGATTTTGTGTCCAAAAACCGCGAGGCCCGAAAATATCTCATTCTTCCAGAGGAATACGCCCGGCATGCGCGACGCCTCATCGAAATGCTCTTTATCGAATATCACTTTAAAGATGCCTATTCCAATGAACTCATGAGGCACCTCGCCGTCAGCCTATTCCTTGTTCTCATTCGAGGACTGTACCGACGCTCCGCAACTGATAACCAGGCGATCATGTCGGACGAACGCATCGTGTCGATTCTGAATCATATTGAGCGAAGCTACGGCGACTGCACACTCGAAAGCATTGCGAGCGATACGGGTTATAGCACCAGCTATCTCAGCAGCTTGATCAAGCAAAAAACCGGCAAAACGTTTTCGCAAATCAAGCTCAACCAGCAGCTCACAGAGGCGGCATATCTTCTCAATAACACCGAGCGCAGCGTGCAGTATGTAGCCCGAAAAGTCGGCATCTCCAACATGTCATTCTTTTACTCAAAATTTAAAGAAGCATTCGGCGAAACGCCAGGTGCGTTCAGGACGCATCGGTCTAATTAAAGGCGTTATTACTCAGACCGATCAGCTTCGCGCGACACGGGAATGCGCAATCGAAGCAGCGAGCGCATCGCCTCTACCAGCACAAAGCCGGCGATGCCAACCGTGACCACAACGTCGAGCGGCGTATTCACAAACCACGGCAGCCCCATGAGATACGACCCGGCATTAAAGGCAAAGTGCAGCAGGATCGTGTAGCGGAGCTTTCCGGTGGTCACGAGCACCCAACCGAAGATGAGGCCGGCGGCACCCGCGTAGCAACCCTGTACCCAATTCATGTGCATAAAACCGAAGATTGCCGCCTGCAGTACAATCGCCGCTGCGATACCCCACGTGCTTGGGGCCGCCCAGGGCACCATGGCGCCGCCCTGCGCGCTCGCACGACGCCGGCGCTTCCAGAGCGGACGGCACTGCGGGTTAAATGCTCGGAGCGAAAACTCAAAAATGATACCGCGCACCAGCAGCTCCTCGCAAAACGGAGCGCCGATCACCGTGGTCAGGACGGCCAGATAGCTCGTTTCGCCCATGCCCGTCTCCTCGACAAGTTCGCTGTAATCGGCCGCCGCCTCGGGCAACAGCGACAGCACAGCGTCGGTCACGTAGCCAACGACCACCTGCAGGGCAAGGCCGATCACGATAACGCAGGCGATGCGCCTCCATGCTTTGCCTGCTCCCCCGCCAAGCGGGCGCTCGCCCTGCCAGCGCGCCATAAACGAGCGCGGCCACAGATAACGCCACCACAGCAGTGCCATCAAAAACGACGCCATCTGCGCGGCAGCCTGAAGCAATTGAATATCGAGGTCGTCAATCGAAAAGCCCATGAACACCGACGCGACACCAAGGGCGGAAAACAAAACGACGCTCAGGGCAATATCGGCAGCGACGACGCCAAAACAGGCAAGCGCCCAAATCATCGCATTGAGCATGCCAACCTCCTCCCGACGACTAGTCATTGGGGACGTTCTTCAACGACTAGCTGTTGGGGACACTCTTTACCAAAAGCCCCGCTCGGCGAGATGTCGAACGGGAAGGTGCCGCAGCGATTGAAGGCGGCGATAAACATGCGGATGGCGTTGGACGGCGTAGTGCCCACGAGCTGGGTTGCCGCCGCGAAGGCCGCCTTTTCCTCGGGCAAGACCTTCGCGACAACCGGGGTCATGTGTTCTGCCATGGCGCTTCCTTTTTGAAACGACGGTGGTGCGGATGGATGCGGGCCACGCGGCTGGGCGACGGGCTGTGAAGGCAACCCGATTGGCCCGCATCTGGAGTTTGTTCTACGGCGTTGGTATTACTTGGTATTCCTAAGTATTACCCCGCAGATAGAATACCATACCCGACCCCATGGGGACGGAGAAAAAACGGATCAATTTGTTGCTGAGTAAGTCTTTAGAGCTTGATGATGTCCGAGATATTGAGGGCCCGAACGTCAGCGGAATCGTGCGTGGCAAGCAACAGCATACGACCGTCGAGCAAGTCGAGCACGACCTCGGTGCATGCGTCGCGCGCAGCGATGTCTAGACCGGTAAAGGGCTCGTCCAGAATCACTGCGCCGCCCGGACACAGCAGGGCTCGGGCAATCTCGACGCGACGGCGCTGCCCGCCCGAGAGCTCGGCCACGCGGGCATGCACATCGATCCCCGGTACCAGCAGGCGCAACAAGGCAGCGGCACTCGAGGCATTCACGCGTGCATCGGCGCACACCAGCACGTTATCCAAAGCAGAGGCGTCCTCGACCAGGCGCACGTCCTGAAACACCATGGAGCACGGTGCGCACTCCCCCGCCACCAGCGCAAGCAACGTCGACTTGCCCACGCCCGAAGCGCCCATCACACAGGTGCGTCCACCGGCGGGCACATGAAGCACCAGTCCGTCGAGCGCCGGCGACCAGGGCGCCCGGTCGCCCACGGCGAGCGCAAGCTCCGCAGCAGCCCCGCCGCCAGCAGAGCCGCACGCACGCCCGCGGCCACCGCGCCCATGCGCCCGCACGGCAGTACGCCACGCCACGGGCCCCGAAGCCCGCAGCAACCACACCAGCACGCGCTCGCATGCCCACGAAGCCATAACAACCAGCACGGTCCACGCCAGCAGGTCCGCCGTCTCGATCAAAAGCTTCGCCTGATAGATGCGTTCGCCCACGGTGCCCGTCGCCATGCCGATGAGCTCCGCCGCCACGCCGGCCTTCCAGTTCATGCCGATCACAGCGCGGGCGCACGAAAGCACAAACGGCAGGACTTCGCGCCAGGTGTGGGCACAAAACAGACGCCAACCCCGCACGCCATGCAGACGAAACATCTGCTCCAGCGGCTTATCCACTTGCGCCAAGCCCTCGACCAGCGAAAAATACACGCCCGGCAGTGCCATCAAAAAGACCGCCGCGACGCTCACACGCGCCGACCCCAACCAAATGAGCAGCAGGACCACCACGCAGGCAACCGGCGTCGCCTTAACAAACGAAAGCGCCGGCGCCACCAAGCGGGCAAACGTCGGCGACCGCACCGAGGCTCCCGCCATCACGCCGCCGCACGCCGCGGCAAGCGCCAGCCCACCCAAGATTCGCGCGCCTGAGTCCACCAGAATCGCCCACGTACCGGCATCGCATACTAGCCGCAGCAACGCCATCGCAACAGTGCCTGGCCCCGGCAAAATCAACGGCTGCGCCACCAGTGCTGCTGCAAAGACCCACACGGCAAGCCAAAAGGCGGCAACGGCACCTGCTGCCGTCACCGCCTTCATACGCTCTGTCATTTGTCGAGCAAACGCACGCACAGGCTACTCCATGTAATAGAAATCATCAGCCGGGAGCTTGCCGCCCACGGCGCTCGCGTCCGCATCGGCCAGCACCTGCAGGTACCCACCGAGCGCCGCCTTCATATCCTTCCCCGTCTGGCACACGAGCATGCACCCGGGAATCGCCTTTTCAGCAATCGCGGCGTTATCGACGATACCCGCATCGACCACGGCCTGTGCCCAATCTGCCGGCGCCGCATTGACAGCCTTCACGCTCGCCTCATGGCAGCGCAAGAATTCCGCCACGGCCTCGGGATGCTCCTCGGCAAAGGCACGGCGCACCACGGTCACGCCCGTCAGCAGGCGCGAACCCGTGTCACCCGCTAGCTCATCCCACACATCGGTCAGGCTCACCGGCGCCGACAGCTTGCCTTCGCTCTTGGCGATGGCAGCGGTCTTGAACGGCTCCGGCAGCACGCCCACGGCGGACGGGTCGACAAGCAACGCCGACAGCACCTCGGTGGGCTCGCTCTTAAACTCAAGCGTCACCTGGCCGGTCAGGCCCGCGCGCTCCAGCAAGTAGTTCATGACGTACTCCGGCGTGGTGCCCTTGCCCGTCATATAGACAGTATGGCCCGCCAGATCGCCAAACGAGGCCACACTCGCGTCGCCCGTCACAACGTTCAGCACGCCCAGCGTGTTGATATCGATGACCTGCACCGCACCCTCGGTCTTGTTGTAGAGCACGCTCGCCACGTTGGCGGGCACCAGGGCGATATCGATATCGCCCTGAATGACCTTGGGCACAATCTCGTCGGCGGCAGTGTTGATCGCAAAGTCGAACTCATTGTCCGTCTCGCCATCGGCAGCCTGGTCCATAAACTGCACCAGGCCAATCGAGGTCGGCCCCTTGAGCGAGGCGACGTGCACCTCGACCGGCTCTGCGACAGCACCGGCGCCGTCCGTGGCAGCCGAGCCCGCGGCGGACCCCGCCCCCGCAGCTCCGCCGCCACAGCCAGCCAGTGCGAGCGACAACGCGCCTGCGGCAAGCGCCGAGGCAAATCCTCGGCGCGTCATCTCAGCATCAAACGCACGCATCGTTAGCACGCCCCCTCGTGGGGCATCGACCAGGCATGATGGTCGGTATGCAGTAGCTCCTCGGCCAGCGGCGAGAGCGGCGCGCCCAAGAACTCGCGATAGCAAGCCTGGACATCGGGATTCTCGTGCGAGAAGCGAATCTCGGCGTTCGCATCCAGGCCCCAGAGTACCTGACCACGCTCGGCCGCCAGCTCGCAGCCGTCATGGATGGGCTGACCGCCGCCACCGACGCAGCCGCCCGGGCACGCCATGACCTCGACGAAGTCATAGCTCACACGGCCGTCGCGAATCGCGTCGAGCAGACGGGCGGCGTTGCCCAGCCCGTGCGCCACGGCGACGCGCACCTTGGTACCGTCGATATCGGCCACGGCCTCCTTCCAGCCCTCGAGTCCGCGCACGTCAGTGAAGAAGTCGGCATCCGGGTTCTTGCCCGTCACCAGGTAATATGCCGAGCGCACGGCGGCCTCCATCACGCCGCCCGTGGCGCCAAAGATCACACCCGCGCCCGTGCCAAAGCCCAACGGCGTATCGAGCGGCTCCTCGACCAGCGTGTCAACGCTCACGTGGCTCGCGCGGATCATACGCACCATCTCGCGCACCGTCAGCGCAACGTCCACGTCGGGCGCGCCGCCCTCGCCCATCATGCTCGGCAGCGCACACTCGGCCTTCTTGGCCGTACACGGCATCACGGACACCACAAACAGGCGCTCGGGCTCCACGCCCAGCACCTTGGCGTAGTATGTCTTGGCGATGGCGCCGAACATCTGCTGCGGCGACTTGGACGTGGACAGACTGTCGACAAACTCCGGATAGCGCGCCTTCACAAAGCGCACCCAACCCGGGCAGCAGCTCGTAAACATGGGCCAGCCGCGGCTGTCGCCTTCGCCCTTAGCGGCGGCGCCTAGGCGCTCGAGCAGCTCGGAACCCTCCTCCATAATGGTGAGGTCGGCCGAGAAATCGGTGTCGAACACGTACTCAAAGCCAACGCGGCGCAGTGCGCAGGCCAGACGCTCGACGGTTGCCTCCTCGCGAGATATGCCGAGCTCCTCGCCCCAGGCGCTGCGCACGGCAGGCGCGATCTGCACCAGCACGATCTTGTCGGGATTAGCAAGCGCGTCAAACACGGTCTCGGTATCGTCGCGCTCGCGCAGCGCGCCCGTCGGGCAATGCGTGATGCACTGGCCGCACGCGACGCAATCGGTCTTGCCGATCGGTGCGCGCCCGCGGGTACCCACAGCGGTATGCGTGGCGCGGTTGGTCAGGTCCCAAATCCCTAGGCCCTGCACGCTCTCGCACACCTTGATGCAGCGCATGCATTTAATGCACTTGTCGTTTTCGCGGATGATGGGGAAATCGAAATCCCAACCCTCGCCCGCCAAATGCCTTTGATACGGCAGATAGAAAATGCCCAGGTCGTTGGCGATGGTCTGCAGGTTGCAGTTGCCGCTGCGCACGCAGCTCGTGCACTGCGAATCGTGCTGGGACAGCAGCAGCTGCACGTTGGTGCGACGGGCCTCGCGGGCCTTGGGGCTGTTGGTGTGGACCACCATGCCGTCGAGCACGTAGTTGTTGCAGGCGGCAACCAGCTGGTCGCAGCCCGCAACCTCGACCACGCACACGCGGCAGCCACCGATCTCGTTCAGATCGCGCAGATAGCACAGGGTGGGAATCTGGATGCCGACGGACTTGGCCGCATCCAGGATCGTGGTATGCTCGGGAACCACGACCTCGCAATTATCGATAGTGAGCTTGACCATGTTGTGCGCTCCGTTTTCGCTGTTGTCGCCGACGGTGGTTTTGTTGAGCTCTACCATTCCAGGTTCCTCCCTCCGCGGAACGCGCCAAAGCCAAAGTGGTCGCAGCGCAGGCAGCGGCTCGCCTCCTGGCGCGCCTCCTGCTCGGTGAGACCCTGCTCGACCAGATTCCAATCGTGAATGCGCTCGCCGGCCTCGCGCTCGCCCAGCTCGCAGCGGCCGCACTCGTGCTTGCCCTTAAACTGCACGGTCGGCAGCTCCACGTCGAGCTTGATCTTGTGGTCAAAGCCCAGGTAGCGGTCGATGTTTGCCGAAGCCACGCGGCCGGCGTTGATGGCACGGATGACGGTGGCGGGACCGGTCTGGCAGTCGCCGCCGCTAAAGAGGCCATCGAAGTTGGGCACGGCGCCGTCCGAATCGGTAACGACGCGACCCCACTTACAGGCGATGCCCATGTCCTCAAACGGCTTGGAATCGATGTCCTGGCCAATGGCCACAAACACGCGCTCGCAGGGAATGACGCGCTCGGGCGTGGCTGCGGCACGCGGGGCCGGACGCCCACGGCGAGGCTCGCCGATAATCTGCGGTTGCACGCGCAGGCCGCTCACGCGACCATCTTCGCCCGTCTCGATGGCGAGCGGCGCCGTGAGCTCCAGAACCTCGCAACCCTCGGCCTGGGCGCCGGCGATTTCGGCGTCCTGAGCCGTCATATCGCAGATGCGACGGCGGTAGACGATGCTTACCTTTTCGGCGCCGCAGCGCACGGCGGAGCGCGCCACGTCCATGGCCACGTTGCCGCCGCCGATGACGCACACGCGCTGGCCGCTCAGGTCGGGCAGTTCGTCGTCACCGATGGCGCGCAGCATCTTGACGGCCGATTCCACGCCGGGCGCCTCTTCGCCCGGAAGGCCGAGCTTCTTATCGCTGTGGGCACCGATGGCCAGGTAGACGGCATCGGACTCGTCGCGCAGGCGGGCAAGCTCCTCGCCGTTGACGGAGTGATCGAGCTCAACGTCGATGCCGGCGCTCAAGATCCAGTCGATCTCGGCCTGCAGGCGCTCGCGCGGCAGACGATAGCTGGGGATGCCGTAGCGCAGCATGCCGCCCAAGTGGTGGCGCTGCTCAAAAATGGTCACCTTGTGGCCCATCACGGCCAGGTAGTAGGCACAGGAAAGGCCGGCCGGGCCGCCGCCGATCACGGCGATGCGCTTGCCGGTGTTGTCCACTACATGCGGCTTGTGGTCGTTGAGGTCACTGTGCTCAACGGCAAAACGCTTGAGGGCGAGAATGTTCATGGGATCATCGACCATGCCACGGCGGCAGTGCATCTCGCAGGGATGCTCGCACACCAAGCCGCAGACGAGCGGCAGTGGGTTGTTCTTGCGGATGACCTTGACGGCGTCGGCATAACGGCCTGCCTCGACGAGCGAGATGTAACCGGGAATGTCGACGTGCGCCGGGCAGCCCGAGACACACGGGACGCGAGCCTCGCGGTCAAAGCCGCAGGAGTGCTCGCGGATGTGGTGCTCAAAATCGTCGCGAAAGCCGCGAATAGCCGTGAGTGCCATGGCGCCGGCCTCGTAGCCGATGGCGCAGTCGCTCGAAAGGTAGATGGTGCGGGCCGTGCGCTCAATCAGGTTGAGCGTGGACTCATCGGCGCGCCCTTCGAGCACATCGGCAAGCAGGTCGCTCAGCGCGCTCAGGCCCACACGGCAGGGCGTGCACTTGCCGCAGCTCTGGGTGGAGCACAGGTTGACGAGCGCCGCCGTAAACTCAACGGGGCACGGGGCGAGCGAACTCACCGCCAGACGGCGCCCAAGCGCATCATGTAGGTCGTCCATGACGGCCTGAGCGTGGCTGCGTTCCATTACGTGCAGTCGTGCCATAAGATCCCCTCTCATGCGGCAGCCCGGAGGCGAGGCCGGGCGAAATTGCTATACGCACAACACTGACCTAAAAAGTTGTTAGGTCTCCACGCAGTTCGGCAGGCGGCATGAAATGTCACCCTCAGCGGTGAAATAGAACATTACCGCAGATAAATGCCATATTTGGTAAAACGCGTTACCAAACGACAATGCCCCGCCCACGCAATCACGTGGACGGGGCATTGCTCTAGGTATGCGGTCAGCGACCCTGTTGCTTTTACTTAAGCTCGGGCCAGTAACCCTTGTTAGCCTCGATCATGTCGTCGAGAACCTCCTTGGCGACCTTCATCGACGGCACGGTCTTGTTCAGCGTAAAGGCCTTGAGCGCCTTCTCGTACGAACCCTCGATCGTAGCCTCGACCACGAGCTTCTCGGAGTTCAGCTGCTGCATCATGAGGCCCTGCTGGAACAGAGGAATGTTGTCGCGGCTGATGACCTCGGGGCCGTTCTTGCCAATGTAGGCAGGCAGCTCGACCATAGCGTCGTAGGGCATGTTGGGAATAGCGCCCTTGTTCTCGCAAATGACCAGGAAGCGCTGCTTGGTGTCGTTCTTCAGAGCGATAGCCAGGTCGGCAATCCAGTCGCCGTGGCTGCCCGCATAGAACGTGCTCTCGTCGATCTCGCCCGTCTTCTCGTAGTGGTCGATGCCGTCGAAGAGGTTCTTCTCGCGCGTCTCCTCAACCTCGTTAGCACGGGTGCGCTCGGGGTTGGAATGCTCGACGAACTCCTTCTGCTGCAGGTAGTAGTTCAGATACGTGTTGGGCAGGTACTCCGGGAAGCACTCCAGGATCTCGTACTCGCCCTTCCAGACGTAGTACCAGCTGCCCTTAGTGTGGCGGTTCTGCTCGGGGTGCTCGTCGGTGGCCTCCTCGGGCTTCTTTGCCATGAGCGAGCCCATGCCCTTGAGGTAGGAATCGGGCAGCAGGATCTCATGCTCCTTGATGTACTCGCGCAGCTGCGGGAGCACCTCCTCGCCCTTGTGGCGAATCGAGGTGAACCAACCAAAGTGGTTGAGGCCAAAGTAATCGTACTCGACATCCTTCTTGTCGATATCGAGCGCGGCGCAAACCACGTCGATGATTGCGATCGGCATGTCGCAGATGTTGATGATGCGAGCGTTGGGACGCAGCACGCGGCAGCCCTCGGAGACGATGGCGGCAGGGTTGGAGTAGTTGAGAATCCAGTAGTCCTTCTTGGCGTACTTCTCAACGTCATCGATCAGCTCGACCATGGGGAAGATAGTGCGCATGCCATAGGCAAGGCCACCGCAACCGCAAGTCTCCTGACCCACGCAGCCGTGACGCAGAGGGATCTTCTCGTCCTGCTCGCGCATGGCATAGCCGCCCACGCGCATCTGGGCAAACACGAAGCTCGCGTCGGTGAAAGCCGTCTCCTTGTCGGTGGTCACCGTGAGCTTGATGTCCAGACCGAGGTCCTCATGCAGAATCCAGTCCACGAGCACGCCGATCTTGCGCTGGCGCTCCTCGTTAATGTCGTACAGACGAATCTCGTCAACATCGAGCTCGTCCTTGCGCAGAGCGATGGACTTGACGATGCCGGGGGTAAAGGTGGATCCGCCACCACACAGAGTAATGATCATTGTTTACTGCTCCTTCTCAATTGCGTTTTCGACCTTGTCGCGCATCTCGGCGACTTTCATGCCAAAGATGATCTGGATATTGTTGCCGTTGCGGTTGATGCCGCTGTTGGGCACGTGGTTGATGAGGTTCTCATCAATGAGGTCCGGGTTCTTAACGTTCACGCGGAGACGCGTAAAGCAGTTCTCGAGCTCCTCGATGTTGTCCTTGCCGCCAAGACCTGCGACCAGGTCGGCAATACCTGCATCGACGCCCTCTGCGGGAGCCGCGGCAACAGCGCCCTGCTTCACCGCGACAGACGCGGCGGCCTCGCCCTCGGCAACGGACTCGGCGAGCTCGGACTCCTCCTCGCGACCAGGCGTGTGGAGGTTGAGCTTCTTGATGAGGAAGGTGAAGAGGAAGAAGTACAGAGCGGCGTTGACGACTCCGAGCACCAGCATAACCGGCCAGTTGGTCTTGTCGACACCCAGGACCAGGTTGGAAACCACGATGTTGATGATGCCGCCTGCAGTCGAAGCGGGCACGGAGAGGACCTTGAGCAGGACCAGGAAGATGCCGGAAAGAACCGAGTGAACGACAAAGAGCACGGGAGCGGCAAAGACAAAGAGGAAGTCCATGGGCTCGGTCACGCAGGAGAGCACGGCGGTGATGATCAGCGGGATGATAACAGCTTTGGTCTTATCCTTGTTCCCCTTGTAAGCGGTGACGATAAAGGCGAGACCGATACCGATGTAGGGCCACAGGTTGTTAAAGGTATAGCTGTTGAAGTAGGTGCTATCGGAGAAGGGCTGGACCGTCATTGCCATCTCGGCGACACGGATGGGGTAGGCACCGGCGATAACCTGATCACCCAGCGTCAGGGTGCCGCCCACATCGGAGAACTGGAACGGGGTGTAGATGAGGTGGTGCAGACCGGTGGGAACGAGCAGCTTGTTGAGCATGCCGTAGATAAACAGACCGATGTTGCCCGACTCCTTAATGATGCCGGCAACGGAGGAGATGGCACCCTGAACCGGAGGCCAAACGATGCAGAAGCCAGCGCCCATGATCCAGGAAATGATGATCATAATCAGGAACGGGAAGCGAACGCCCGAGAACATCGAAAGGGCAATGGGGAACTGCTTGTTCGAGTACTTGTTGAACACGGCACCGGTGATGCAACCAAGGATGATGCCGCCAAACACGCCGGTATCGAGCACCTGGATGCCCATAACGGTGGCCTGGCCGGTTCCGGTAAGGCCGAGCATGCCGCTCGCATCGGCAAGAGAGCCGGTGGCGTTGAGCACGATGTTGTTAGCCTGCAGGAACAGGAAGAACGACATCAGGGCGATCAGCGAAGCATGGCCCTTGTTCTTCTTTGCCATGGCGCCGGCGATGCCCACGCAGAACAGAATCGAGAGGTTGTTGATGATAAACATCAGCGACTGATAGACAACGGCGCCCACAAGCTGGAACGGACCGAAGCCCAGTACGGGGATCATGGCGCAGATGGTCTTGTTGGTCAGAATGATGCCCACGATGAGCAGGATGCCGGCAACCGAGAGATACATCATCGGCTGAACGATCGACTTCGCGAACACCTCCAACGGCGCTTTGAAATTGAACTTCTTTTTTGCGGTCATAGCGGTACTCCCCTTCCTTTTCCGCAAATTAAGACAGATGTGCCCTGGGCAAGACCGTAAGCCTTGCCTTATACCAATCGATGTGTGGGCACGTTATGCCTAGAGACCAGGTTCTCCAAGCAGGTTAACAATGTGATATGCGAGATAACTCTTCTCGGCATCGGTAACGACAACGTTATAGGTAGACGACAAGTGGGCGGCTATGGCGTCCGCGCACGAGAATGCGCACGGATACGCCGTTTCATCGATTCGGAACAGCGCGTCTCCGTTGATTTGCCCGGCCGTAGGATCGAGCGCTCGCTGTGCGAAAAACTGTAGGTGACGAACGAAACGTTCGTAAGGCAGCAAGGTGTCATCGAGGGTCGTGGCATAGCGCTCGGAAACAATCGCGAGCACGTCGCGAACAAGCTGGACCGAAACAATCAGACGGTCAGAGCGCTGCGGCATGGTGGCGTTGACGATATGCAAGGTAATGAAACCCTGCTCTTCTTCGCTCATCTGGATGCCCATATACTCCTTGATAATCTGCAGCGCACGGCCCGCAAGCGCATACTCCTTGCGATAGAACTGCTGGATCTCGAGCAGCAACGGATTCTCACAGGGGACGCCCTTGCGCTCGCGCTCCAAAGCAAGGCTGATATGGTCTGCGAGAGCAATGAGAATCTTATCGTTGATGTCAACATTGAGCTCTCGACGAAGCATCTGAACAATGTCCTCGGAAATTACGAGGTTGACGGTGGGGATGGACTCCAAAAGATGAGCCAAGCGGTCAATCGTACGCGAATCCTGAGAAGTTCCCTCCTGCAACGCGTAGGTCTTTTCGACCGACGTCTCATCGATGGTATCGCCGGCATGACGACCAAAGCAGAGGCCTCGACCGATGACGATGAGCTCGGAGCCATCGTCCGAAGTGACCATTGCGACGTTGTTGTTAAAAACTCGCTTGATAACCACGGTACCCACCACAAGAATTTACTCGGAAAGCCAGACGACAGGCTCTTTAACAGCAACAGGGCCGGAAGCATGTTCACGAAGAGTCGAGTTCTCCGAACGCTCGCACACGATAACGAAGACCGTGGGATCAAAGCCGGCAGCGCGAACCACGTCGAAATCGACCTCGACGAGGGGCTGGCCCGCGTCGACATGGTCACCCTGGGCAACAAGCGCATGGAAGCCCTTGCCCTCAAGTTTAACAGTGTCGATTCCGATATGCAGCATCACCTGAGCAGAGCTGTCGTCGGACATGATGCCCAACGCGTGCTCAGTCGGAAACAGCGCGGCGACGGTGCCGGAAACAGGAGCGCACACCGTTCCCTCTTGGGGAACCACGGCAACGCCATCGCCCACTGCACGGCTGCTAAAAGCGGGATCATTGGTATTTTCTAGATTAACAAGCTCGCCGGAAACAGGGGCGACGATTTCGAACTCGGAAGTCGCAGTCGCCTGCTTGTCCGAGCCGCCCATAAGGCGAGAAAAGAAACCCATGATGGCATGTCCCTTCATAAATATAGCCCAACCAAAATCAATCGAATGCGCCCATTGAGACGCACCCGTTCAAAGACTTTGGTTAGGCCCATGTCCGAGGGGACTCGGTAACCTTCCGCATTTCTTTTACGGGGGTTATTGTAGGCAACAGCAAAGCCAGAGTAATCATTATGACCGGTGAACGGTATTTTTTCATCGATAAACGGTATCTAAGCGGCGCTTAGGGACGTTCCTTTTCTGCCGGCACTCGGGGACACTCCTCACTCTGGTGCATTGTGGACAGGTTTGTTTGCACCAGGTTGATGCAGATTAACCTGGCCCCATTGCACCAATTTCGTATGCGCTAGATAAAGAGCTCGCATTCCTTCCGCACGACGCAAACCTTGCTCAGCATCTGGGAAACAGCAGATAGCTTGTTGGGATCAAGCTTGCGAGCGCCTCGCGGACATACGGCAATGCAGCGCATGCAGGAGATGCACGCCTCGCCAGCTGCTCGTTTGGGGTCACCCTTGTCGATAGCACAAACGGGGCACGCCGCGGCGCATGCACCGCAGGAGACGCAATCCTCTGTTGCCTCGGGTGCCATGCGGTGACCTCCAGCTTGTTTATGAGGACGATTGCCGGGGATAGAGGGCTCGGACGCATCCTCAGCCAACAGCTTTTGCTGAATTTGTTGCGCAAACTCTGCGAGCTGCGCCGCATCCTGCGCATCCGGTCGCCCAGCAGCAAACTGACGAGCAACGGAATGCTCAGCAATAGCAGAAACCGCTGCAACCACCCTAAATCCGGCGCGCTTCGCAACGTCCTCCAGCTCTACGAGCGTGTCCTCAAACGCGCGGTTTCCGTATACACAAACCAAAACTGCCCGAGCCCCGTTGCCTCGCACCATGCCCAACCGGTCAGCCACCACAGCCGGGATTCTACCGGCATACGCCGGCACAGAGATTACGGCCACGTCGTCCTCAGTCATCAAGACAGCGCTAAAATCTAGCCCGCTATCGGTCAGATCGACGGTAACGGTATTCTTGCCCAGTGCCCCGGCCACAAGGCCAGACACCTTCCGCGTTCCACCCGTCGGACTAAACACAATTTCGAATACGCTCATCGAGGCACCCTCCCCTACGCCTGGCAACGCGTCAAGCCGCTTTCACATCCAGCCAGAGTATACGGCACGTAGGGTCCCCGTTTTGATGCACCAAGCACCCCAATGCACCCACCCTACGCTGTCTGCCTCTTCGTTTTGTATAAATTACGGTACAGATTGTATATATTTACGGGATACCGCTGTGTTCTCCTGAGGTACCCCATCCTGGCCCGTGCAAAAAACGGAGTATTCTGCAACGTAACCACGCCAGCACCGCCGCGGGTGGGCAAAACTGGAGGGCGCCGTATCATTCTAAGTCCCGACATGGCGAGAATGACGCGCCCCTGCTCCGGAAAACGGCGAAATCTGACTCAGAACGCTCGTCAGGGATATCCGAAGGCCACCGTTGGCGACGTCGAATCATATGCAGACAACTCGAACTGCAGAATACTCCAAAAAATGCACGGCGCACCCCATGGGACCCATTGCCGCATGGCAGGAAATAGGTCCTCGGCATCCTCTAGATGCATTCCCGAGGAAATCACATTTGAACTAGCGATCGGATACGACAAACAAAAAGGGCCCCGAGCGTAGTTGCTCGGGACCCTTGGTTCACCTCGCTCTAGCGGGCGATGCGTATGTTACTTGCGCTTGCCGCCGCCGTCACCGGGGCGACGGGAGCTGCCGCCGCGCTTGCCGCCACGGCTGTTGCCATAGCCGCCACGGTTATCGCGACCGCCGGCACGGCCGCCACGGGAGCCGGCCTGGTTGCCGCCACGCCCGCCACGATAGCCGCCACGACGCTCCTCACGGGTATCGTCGTAGTTGCGCCAGTCATCGCGACGATCGCGGCTGGCACGCGGGTCACGACGATCGCGCGACTCACCAGAACGGCCGGCGCCGCTGCGCCCGCCATTACCGCGAGCACCCTCGCGAAGCTCGCCGCCACGACTGCCGCGCTCTTCAAAGCGCTTGCCGCCGCGGGACTCACCGCTGCGGGTGCCCCGCTCACCGCGACCCTCGCCGCCGCGACGCTCATCGCGCCCGCCGCGCTCGCCATCGCGACCGGAACGACGACGGTCACCCACACCACGCTTGCCGCCACGCGAGCCACGGCCCTCGTCCTTGCGCTCGACACGGCGACGACCGCCGCGGTCCTCGTCCTCGCGACGACGGCGATGAGCCTCGCCCTGGAACTGCTTAGCACGGCGCTCGGCACGGTTGCCGCGCGGGGTCTGCTCGACAGCACCGCCGCGCTCCTCGGCAGCCGCCTCGCGGGCCACGCTCTCCACGGCCTCGTCCACGCGAGCCTGAACGCCCTCACGCACGCGGGTCTTGCCGCCGCGCTTGGGACGGCTCGGACGCTCACCGTCGCTGCGACGCTCGTCGCGACCGCGGTTGGAACGACCAGCCACATCGCCGTAATCGTCGCCGTTGCGCTTGCCGTCGCGACGCGCCTGCTCAAGCTTCTTCTTGCTCTTGGACTTGCCGCGCTTGGTCTTCTTCTTCACCTTAAAGGCGGCAGGATCGCGCTCGGGGTCAACGGCGGGCGGGTTGGGACCCACGTGCAGGTCGCCGGCTTCATAGATGTCGGCGGTCTTGTCCATGAGCTTCTCGATCTCGTAGAACTCGTCGACGTCCTGCTCGGTCACAAACGTAATGGCCCAGCCCAGCTCGCCGGCGCGGCCCGTACGGCCAATGCGGTGGATATAGTCGGTCGGCTCGGCCGGCACGTCAAAGTTCACGACGTAGCGCACGTCGCTGATGTCGATGCCGCGGGCGAGAACATCGGTTGCCACCAGCACGTCGACGGTGCCGTCGCGGAAGGCAGAAAGCGCGCGCTCGCGCTGGGCCTGGCTGCGGTTGCCGTGAATCGCGGCGGCCTTGATGCCCTTGCGCTCCAGACGACGGCAGCAGCTGTCGGCGCGGTGCTTGGTGCGCATAAAGACGATAGTGCGCTCCGGGCCCTCCTTCTTGAGGAACTCGGGCAGCAGGTTGTTCTTGGCCTCGATGGACACCGGGAACACAAACTGGTCGACGGTGTCGGCGGTCGACGTGGCCGGCGCGATCTCCACGCGGGCCGGGTCGCTCACCAGGTCGGTGATCTCACCCACGGCCTCCTCGTCGAGGGTCGCCGAGAACAGCAGTGTCTGACGCTCGGCCGGCGTCTCGCGCACAATGCGGCGGACGGCGGGCAAAAAGCCCATGTCGAGCATGCGGTCGGCCTCGTCGAGCACCAGCACCTTGACCTCGTCCAGGTGGCAAGCGCCCTGCTCGATCAGATCGACCAGACGGCCCGGCGTGGCAACCAGGATGTCGCAGCCGTACTTGAGCGCCGCGGTCTGCGGCTTGTAGCTCACGCCGCCCACGACGGTCACGGCAACGTGGCCCGTGACGTCGGCGATTTTGCTCGCGACCTCGTCGATCTGCTGGGCAAGCTCGCGCGTGGGGGTGATGACGAGCATCACCGGGCCGCGACCGTTGCCCTCGGGCTTCTTGGCGCCGCGGCGACGGTTGCGGCCGCCGCGCTCACGCACGGGCTTGGGCGGAGCGATGTGCTCCAGGTTGTTCATGGTCGGCAGCAAAAAAGCGGCCGTCTTGCCGGTGCCGGTCTGAGCGGCGGCAAGCAGGTCGCGGCCTTCGAGCACCACAGGGATCGAGCCGGCCTGCACGGGCGTCGGCGCCGTGTAGCCCAGATTCTCGATGGCACGAAGCATCTCGTCGGAGAGGCCCAGCTCGTCAAAGGCGGGCAGGTTCTCGGTCGCGGACTCGACGGTCTCGGCGGCGCTGGCCTCGTCGGCAGCATCGAAGGCAGCCTGGGTCATGGCCTCGCGGGTCTCGTCCAGAATCTCGGCGTCCGTGACGTCGGATACAGAATTACGCATATGTTGTTGTTCCTTATCTGCACGCGCAATGGGCACGGCATGCGGCCGCGCGGGCGTGCTTGGTAGTGCGCTAATACATACAAAAACGGGTGCGCACAGAGAGGACGTTGCTCAGCACGCTGGCGATCGCTTTGGCAGCCCTATCACGCGCCGTCCAGACGCAGCAGCTCTAAGCGAAGGAGCAGATTCGCCGCCGGTTAGTATACCCGTGCTTCGCATGCCCCCACGTAAACCACAGATGACGAGGCGGACGAGGTGGGCCCGGCTGATTGTCTCAATCTGTAACATCTACAGGGCAAATCTTCCTCTACGTGTTACAGATCGAGACAAACGGTCGACACGGTTCACAAACGTCTCAATCTGTAACAGTTACCGAGTAAAATCGGCCCTAATTGTTATAGATCAAAACAGAAGGGGATTTCCGTCCAGTCCAAACCAAATCTCTCAGTCTTCCTGCAATTTCGAACATGTGGCCTATAATGTTGCTTTGGTTACGCTATATATTGCGCAGCCATTTAATACGTCGCCCACCGGGGGCCATTAATTCCTATCGCCATATTGGCTAGGAAGCAATCAAAGGAGGTATCCGTGGCAGCAGAGACGCCTTGCTCGGTCCTCTATAACGATATTCGCTCGTTCGGCGGTCTTAAACATCTCGAGATCGCCCGAATGCTCATCAATGGAAACTCTTATCTCGGCAGTACCCTGCTCGAGAAATGCTCTTCCAACCGCTCGTATCTCACCCGTTACATCGTCCATCGCAAGCCTGACCAGTGCGCGCCCTCCATCTACAGCGACTTTACTGTCACCACGCTCAACCTTTCCTCGGCAATCTGCAGCAAGCTCGGCGGCGGCGAGTCCGCCTATCGGGCAATCGCCGAGCACTATCGCGGTCCGGCCGCCAACGAAATGATGTCGGCTCTCGCCAGCTACAAGCTGGACAGCCGCCTATATGCAAATGCCCTCAATCGCATCGACAACTTTGACGGCAATGCCGTGCGCGAGAAAAGCACGCTTTACCTTATGCTCTTTGTGGCAACGGGGGCGCTCGCCGATCCCGTTCAGGGCGTGGCCACCGTCGAGCGCTTTTGCGACAGCAAGACGGGCGAGCACTTTGGCACCATCGAAACTACCGTCGGACGTGGCTTTATGAGCAGCCTGGAGCAGCCGCGCACCGTCGCCCCCAACCTCGGTCTGCTCAGAACCCATGCCGACAACTGCGCCGACATGCAAATCCATCCCCTCATACGCGATCCGCGCGGCACCGTAATTGGTTCTTTGCCCAAAACCTCGCCCAGCATCACCGATGTGGGCGCCGACGCATCGCGCGAGCATCTTCGCATTTGGCTTGAGGGTGAGCACTGGTACGCCCAGGGCCTTGGATCGACCAACGGCACGGTACTCGAATCGGGTGCAGGCAACGGCGATATTGTGATTGAGCCGCCGCGCGACCAACGCGAGCCCGGCAAGATCTATCCCCCAGTGGAAATCGAAAACAGCGACAGGCTCCATCTGGGTCTCTACACGACATTCCTTGTCATTGTGGACTAGCGCGGACGGCGATCGAAAGACGGTCGCCGTCCGTCTTTCGTCTTCTACCTTCTGCGTCGTAAACGACAATGCTCAGCGGTATACGTGGGCAGTGCGGCTATCATGGTACTTTACCGATATCCGCACTGCTCACGTATACGTGCGGCAACCCATGCCAGACAAAGGAACGCCATGGATACTACCGATAGCGCCTATGGCGACAAACTCATCCGTCTCGATACGTTCGATACCGCCGTGGCGGTCGACCCCAGCGCCGAGGACGACGCCAAACGTCGGTTTATGACGCTTATTCTCCAGACGGCCCACCGCAACAACGGCAACATCGGGCACGTGCTGCGCGCGACCAACACGAGCGGCGAGGTCTTTGCCGTCAAGCTACTCAAGGACAACGCCGTCCTTTCCGGCCAAGCCCCCGACCGCTCCGCCGAGCAATCGGCCGCTCACCTGGCCAACACCGCCGCGCTGTTCGAGGAGTACCGTCATCTGTGTACCGTCTCGCACCTGCGCGGATTTCCGCGCGTCTATGGCTACGGTTCATGCGAGGACGACCCGCTCATCCTCATGGAGTGGGTCGAGGGCACCTCACTCAAGCAGGCGCTGCCCCTGCTTCCGCACGACGCCTCGGGCGGGCTGACCACCCAGATGGTCGCCGCCGTCGGAAACGCCGTGCTTCCTGCGCTCTTGATGACCCAAGGCCTCGTGAATCCGGTCATCCATCGCGACCTGTCGCCTGCCAATATCATGTTCCGCACCACTAGCCGAACGCTCGAGCAGCAGATTGCTGATTGTTCCTTTGACCCCTGCCTCATCGACATGGGCTCCGCGACCATGGCTCTCGGCGACGACACGATCACCCGGCGCGCCGACATCTGGCGCTTTGCCACGCCCGCATACGCCGCGCCCGAGATGCTCACGCAGGATATCGAAGGCATCGCGGCCCTTCGCCGTTCGCCGGCAATCGATGTCTATGCGCTTTCGAGCATTCTGTACCAGCTCTACAGCGGTCGCAAACCGTTTGACTTTGAGTCGACGGACGCCGCTGCAACCGGCTCGTTCTATCTCGTAAAGACCAAGACCAAGCCGGCAGCGCTCGAGCCGCGCTGCGAGAGCGATGAAGCGCTCGTCCAAATCATCATGAAGGGTCTCTCAGTCGAGCAGTGCGATCGCCCTACCGAGCAGCAGATGCTCGAGGTGCTCTCGACATACCTCACCGACGCCGAATCCGAGGGCCGCGAGGGCGCAGGCAGTGACGCCGCAATCGACATCGACTCCGGTACGCACCTTAAGGTCGACGTCGCCGGCGAGCGCGCGCGAGAGATTCTGGTGCAGGCCCGGCACGATGCCATGACCCGCCGCCGGTTTATTATCGGTGGCGTCGTTGCAGTCGTTGCGGGGCTCAGCGTCGTTGGCGCGGAAACCCATGGCTTTGGCATCCCCGACTACCTGGACGGCATCCGCGGTACGCTTGACGACTACGCCTGGGATCAGCTGCAGGAGATTTCGCTCAAGATTAAGGCCGCCGAGACCCGTAGCGAGGCACGCGAGATTGCCCAGCGCTATCACCTGCTCGATGCCGATGGGCGTATCCCCTATCCGTGTACCAAGCGTGTCACGCTCACCAACGGGCTGCAGGTTGGCGCGCAGCTTGTGGGCATCCGCCACGATGAACTTCTGGACGGGACGGGCAAGGCCGGACTGACGTTTTTGTTCGATGCGGGTATTGCCGAGCGCAACGCTGCGGCTGAACCGCCGAGCGCCGGCTGGGCAGATTGCGAGCTGCGGGAATGGCTCAACGGCGACGGCCTTAAGCTGCTGCCCAACGAGTTGCGCGCACTCATTAAAGGGGTCAAGAAGGTCTCGAACAATGTGGGCGCCGCCAACAGTGCATCGTGTCTGAGCGAGTTGCCCGCAACCCTTTGGCTGCCCGCCATGGTCGAGCTGTGCGGTACGTAACCGCCCGATTCGTTTGCCAAGGACCATCACTACCTGGCAGACATCTACAACGGCGAGGGCAAGGAGTATCAGCTCTTCCGCGAGCTCAAGGTGAGCCCGTATTCCACGAACGAGACGATGGTCCGCCAGTGGAAGGGCAAGGACACCTGCTGGTGGGAGCGCACGGTGAGCCCCGACTCATCGGAGACCGAAGGCACGCTCTATTTGAATCGCGTTGGACACGACGGCGACGTCTTTACGTACGCAACGCCTGCGGACAAGCCAAACAAACGAACCTGTGTGATCCCCGGATTCTGTATCTAGAGAGCGGGCGTCTTGCCGTGACGGGACCCCTCCCCGGCAATTGTCTCGATCTGTAACAGTTAAAACCCAAAAACCGGTCTAGATGTTACAGATCAAGATGTTCGGATTGGCCTGGATGGTTTGTCTCGACCTGTAACATCTACTCGGCAAAATCAGGTCAATATGTTACGGATTGAGACGTTTGGACTGCCGTTCAACAGTTCGTCTAAATCTGTAACAGTTAAAACCCAAAAACCGGTCCAGATGTTACAGATTGAGATGATTGGTTGGAACGGTCCATCGGCCAACCAACTACCTTCATCTGTAGCGAAATGTCATACATTTATTCTGTACTGGGCACCCCCAGGGGGTATGGGTGTATAGTATCGGCAGGCTAACAATTCCAACACCGAACCACGGAAAGGAGAAGCCATGGCTCAAGATAAGTTCGACGTGGGTGGCATGACATGCGCCGCCTGCCAGGCGCACGTGGACCGCGCCGTGAGCAAACTCGACGGCGTCCAAAGCGTCGCGGTCAACCTGCTCGCCGGTTCCATGATGGTCGACTATGACCCCGCGCAGGTCTCCCCCGACGATATCTGCACCGCCGTCGACCGCGCGGGCTACTCGGCCTCACCCGTCAGCACGGGTACCGACACCGCCAGCTCAAGCGGCAGCGCGCAAGCCAGGTCCGGCACCGCCCACATGGAGTCGCCAACCAAAAAGTTGGAGGCTGCCGCCTCTGCCATGCGCACTCGTCTCATCATCTCGATCGTATTCCTTATCCCACTGTTCTACATAGGCATGGGGCACATGCTCGGCTGGCCGCTGCCCGGCATTTTCACCGACCATACCCACAGCATGACGCTCGCCCTCACCGAGCTCGTCCTGCTCATCCCCATCGTCTATGTCAACGACGCGTACTTTATCAATGGGTTTAAATCGCTCGCGCACGGCGCGCCCACCATGGACGCCCTTATTGCCGTGGGCGCCACCGCCTCCATCGCCTGGTCAATCTACGCCATGTTCATCATGGCCGACCAATTAGCCGCGGGTCAGGTGCACGAGGCCATGATGACGGGCATGGACAATCTGTATTTTGAGAGCGCGGGCACGATCCTGTCGCTCGTCACCGTGGGCAAATACCTCGAGACGCGCAGCAAGTCCAAAACCGGCGGCGCCATCGAGGCGCTCATCGACCTGGCGCCCAAGACCGCGACCGTCGTGGCAGAGGACGGCAGCGAGACCACCGTCGACGTCGATAGCATCCTTCCCGGCCAGGTCCTGCGCGTGCGCCCCGGAGAGTCCATCCCTGTCGATGGCGTGGTGCTCGAGGGCAGCTCGGCCGTGGACGAGAGCGCGCTCACCGGCGAGTCCATCCCCGTGGAAAAGACCACCGGCGACACCGTCAACGCCGCCACCGTCAACCGCACCGGCTCGTTTACCTTCCGTGCCACGCGTGTGGGCGCCGAGACATCGCTCGCCAAGATCATCAAGCTTGTCGAGGACGCCAACGCCACCAAGGCGCCCATCGCCCGCATGGCCGACAAGGTCGCCGGCGTGTTCGTGCCCGTGGTGTTCGTGATCTCGGCCGTGACCTTTGTGGTGTGGATGGCACTGACCGGCAGTATGAACGAGGCGCTCACCTCCGCCGTGGCCGTACTGGTGATCAGTTGTCCGTGTGCATTGGGCCTGGCAACGCCCGTCGCCATTATGGTGGGCACCGGCAAGGGCGCCGAGATGGGCATTCTGTTTAAGAGCGCCGAGGCACTGGAGAACCTGCGCAGCGTGGGCACCGTTGTGCTCGATAAGACGGGCACGGTCACCCGCGGCAAGCCTGCCGTGACCGATATCGTGGTAGCCACACGCGCCGACGGCTTGCCCGCCATGAGCGAAAAGGCGCTGCTCAAGCTGGCCGCTGCGCTGGAGCGCTCAAGCGAGCACCCGCTGGCCGAGGCGATTATGGCCGAGTGCGAGGCACGCGGAATTGTCGCGCGCATGGTCGAGGACTTTGCCGCCGTGCCCGGTCGTGGCGTTACGGCACGCGAGGGTCAAAACGTCATCGCCGCCGGCAACGTGCGCCTGATGGACGAGTTGGGCGTTACCGTGCCCGCCGGCCTTGCCGAACAGCTCGCCGCCGAAGGCAAGACGCCGCTGTTCTTTGCCAAGAACGGCGAGCTCGTCGGTACCATCGCCGTAGCTGACGAGGTCAAAGAGACGAGCGCCGAGGCCATCGCCGCGCTCCACAAGCTCGGCGTCGACGTGCGCATGCTCACCGGCGACAACTGCGTGACGGCCGAAGCAATCGCCCGCCGCGTGGGACTGAACAGCAAGCAGGTCATCGCCGACGTCCTCCCCGCCGACAAGGAGCGCCACGTCCGCGAACTGCAGGATGCGGGCAGCAAGGTCGCCATGGTGGGCGACGGCATCAACGACTCCCCCGCCCTGGCGCGCGCCGACGTGGGTCTTGCGATCGGCACCGGTGCCGACATCGCCAAGGAAGGAGCAGATGTGGTGCTCATGCGCAGCGACCTCATGGATGTCGCCCGCGCCATCGAGCTTTCGCGCGCCACGATTCGCAACATCAAGCAGGACCTGTTCTGGGCGCTGTTCTACAACGGCATCGGCATTCCGCTCGCCGCGGGCGTGTTCTTCCCGCTCACCGGGTGGCAGCTCTCGCCGATGTTTGGCGCCGCGGCCATGAGCCTGTCGAGTGTCTGCGTCGTAAGCAACGCTCTGCGCCTAAAATCCTTTAAGCCTAAAGTGGCAAAATAGGCTCACCACCAAGTCCATTTAGAACGGGTTTTCCAGGTGCCCGAGATTGACCTGAAAGAGGAGCGACGCGTACTTTGGTACGCGAGCGACGGCTTGAAGGTCAAGGTCGGGTGCCTGGGAAAGCCGACACAACAGAGAGGAATACCCATGCGATACACAATCAAGACTACCGGCCTCATGTGCGGCCACTGCGACGCTACTGTCGAGACGGCACTGCTCAACGTGGTCGGCGTGACCGATGCCGACGCCGATCACGAGACCCAGACTGTCCAGGTGGAGTGCGCCGACACCGTGACCGCCGAGCAGCTCGCCGCCGCCGTCGAGGGCGCCGGCGAGAAGTTCCACGCCCTTTCGGTGACCGCCGCGTAGCAGACGCCGCCCACTCAATCCTCAGAAGTTGCGGTGAAATACGGACTGTTGAGCCGCCCTAGGCCTTTAAACAGTCCGTATTTCACCGCAACTGACGGGGGCATCCGGAAAATCGACCAGAAACGAGGACCCGCCATGATGGCAGACCATAAATCGGTGACCCGCATGCTCAAGACGGCACGCGGCCAGATCGACGGCATCTTGCGGATGGTCGAGGAGGACCGCTACTGCGTCGATATTTCCACGCAGCTCATGGCCACACAGGCGCTCCTCGCGCGCATTAACGCCGATGTGCTCAAGGCTCACATTGAGGGTTGCGTGACCTCGGCAATTGAATCAGGCGACGAAGACCTCAAAGCCGCCAAGCTCGCCGAGATCGAACGTGTCGTCGACAAGCTCTCCAAGTAATTGGGGCATTGGGGACAGACTTCTTTGCACCGTCTTGGTGTTCCGGGGACAGGTATGTTTGCACCACCTTGGTGTTCCGGGGACAGGTATGTTTGCACCACCTTGGTGCAGATTAACCTGTCCCCCTTGCTCTAAATCGGGTATAAAAGCGTGCAGTATATCGAACGAAAGGCAATTTGCATGAATGACTTTATGAAGGGTCGCAATGGCGCCGACGAGCTCACCATCGTGATGGGTTTTGTCGGCATCGTCATCGCAATGATCGGATCGATGGCCCGCATCCAGTGGCTCAGCTGGATTGCCATCGCCGTCATCGTGATTGGCGTGCTGCGCGGCCTGTCCAAAAATACCGATGCACGTCGCAAGGAGAACGAGGCCTTTGTCGCTGCGACCGCCAATGTCCCCGGCTTGGGCAAGTTCGTCGCCAGCTTGGGTGGCGGCGCTGCAGCGGCCAGCACCTCACGCGCGGCCGGCACCAGCAAGGAGGACTTTGAGCGTGCCAAACGCACGGCTAAGAAGATGTGGAAGGGCCGCAAGACCACGGCATACCTCAAGTGCCCCAACTGTGGCCAGATGCTCTCCGTCCCCAAGGGCAAAGGCAAGATCCGCGTCACCTGCCCCAAGTGCCACGCCAAGATGGAAACGCGCTCCTAGCGCCCGCACGCGGGACAAATAAATCAGGTTTGTTTGTCCCAAATCTTAAGTATTTGTTCGATAAAAAAGCCGAGGCCTCGTGTTGAGACCTCGGCTTTTTGTATGCGGCAACGGAGCTGTCCCTTTGTCTCGTCTACGCCACGCCGTCGCGGGCCAGCTCCTCGGCAAGCGCTTCGGCTGGCATGGCCATAATCGCGTCGAGCTCGGCGTCCACCTCGGGAATACGCTTCACCTTGAGCTTGCGCACCAAATCGCCACGGCACATCACGTGCGTCGGCTCACGCAGTGCGCACAGGTCATCGAGCGGGTTCTTGCGCGTCACCAAGATATCGGCGGCCCTGCCGCACTCGATTGTGCCAGTCTCGCCGTCCAGCCCCAGCAGCTCGGCGTTGACTTGCGTAGCCGTATGCAGTGCGAAGGCGTTGCTCACGCCGACATGCTTGGCAAAATAGGCCACCTCACGCCACATGTCGTACTGCGTCACGAACGGGCAGCTCGAGTCCGTGCCCAGGCCCACCTTAACGCCAGCTTCCAGTGCGGCACGGGCGCTCTCGATAATGCCCGAGCACACGATGTCGCCGTTCTTCTTTTGCGTATCGGTCGAATGGGTCTTTTTCGGGTCGAGCAATACAAACGGCAGCGCCGGGCTGATAGTGCAGGTAACGCTGGGCGCGCGATCCTCAAGCTGCGTGCCCGCGGCGCCGCGGTACAGTTCCAAGATCTCAGGAGTCATCGGGGCACCGTGCTCGATCGTGTCAACGCCGGCCTCAAGCGCGGCCTTCACGCCTTCGGTGCTCTCGACATGGGCCATAACCGGCAGGCCCACCTCGTGCGCAGCCTTGCACGCCGCCGCGGCAACCTCCACCGGCATACGCAGCACGCCCGGCTCGCCCACCTCGGTCGCGTCGAACACGCCGCCCGTTACGAACAGCTTAATGACGTCGGCACCGCGCGCATACAGGTCGCGCACCTGTTCGGCTGCCTCGGCGGGACTGTTTGCCACCTGGGCGAACAAGCCCGCACCATGGCCGCCCGGAACCGTGACGCCCGTTCCCGGCGCCACCAGGCGAGGACCTTGATACTTGCCGGCATCGATAGCATCGCGCACGGCCAGATCGGCAAACAGTGGGTCGCCCGCGCCGCGCACCGTGGTCACGCCGCTTGCCAGTTGTTGTTGGGCGCTGCCCTTAAGAATATGGCGCACGATGGCGCGCCCCACGGGATTATCGAGCTTCTTCATCAGCGCGCCCGCATCGCCAGCCGAGACAGGCTTGCCCGAGCCGCACAGGTGCACGTGCATATTGATGAGACCGGGCATGAGATACGCACCGCCCAGGTCGATAACCTCGGCACCCGCGGGCGCCTGCGCCACAGCACTCGGCCCCATCCAGGTGATGACGCCGCGCTCAACAGTCACGGCCATATCGGGTTGCGGCTCCATATGCTCCGAGCCATCCAGAATGGTCGCATTGATAAACAACGTGGAACGATCGGCAGACGCCATATCGAGTTCCTCCCCCTCAGAAAACTTGAACATCTGTCCATTATTATCCAGTGTAGCCCGATTGCCACAGACATATCGGTTAACGGAGGGAAGAGGGGATGTGGGGGACGGAATACGTTGCAGTCCCACCCCAGCGACACCAGGGAAATGTCTCGATCTGTAACAGGTACAGGGTTATTGGGCCCCTTGCTGTTACAGATCGAGACATTCGGTCGACGTTTCACCGGTTTGTCTCGATCTGTAACAATTACGAACTCAAACAACTTCCAAACGTTACAGATCGAGACAAAACCTCTTAGCGCCCATACCACTGACGTCTCCACTCCTCAGCCAAATCGGGCCGTCGCGGAATACCCGCCAGCCTCATCTTTTCAACCAGCTTCCCCGGATTCTTGAGCTCATCAAACGTAAACCGAAGCACCTTATGCCCGAGCATTGTCAGATGGGACTCCCGTTGACGTTCTGCCACGAATGGGTCGACCGACTCCCGG
This sequence comes from uncultured Collinsella sp., assembly GCA_958420355.1. GTDB lineage: Bacteria > Actinomycetota > Coriobacteriia > Coriobacteriales > Coriobacteriaceae > Collinsella. The sequence continues at coordinate 36,303 of CATZJG010000011.1, read as the reverse complement.
CCCTCGCCGTTCTGCAAGGTGTACTTCCCCTTTCCGTCGAGCTCGCCGATGACACACGTCCCGTCCTCGAGCCGCCAAAAATAGTCGACGCGAAACGCCTGGCTCGGATCGAGCGGGTCGCGAAACTCCACCTGCAGCTCCGGAACCGGAAAGCCGTACGCAATAAAGAACGCTCGGAACCGAGACTCGCCGCCGTTTTCGGACAGCCCGTCCGCATACGACGCGATCACCTGTGCCCTGCGATACCCTCGCCTGCCCTCGCAATCGGCGCGGAGGCGCTCGCACAAATCCCCACGTGATACGCCTTTCGCCCGCAGTGCAGAATCGGCAATCGCCAACCCGTAGGAGAACGGCGCACGCAGCAAGCAATCCTCCACCGTGCGCCAAAACGACGTCACCCGCACGCCATCAACACGCTCGAGCGCGCCCGCCATCTGTGGACGCAACAACCTGCACCCGCTGCTCAACGTCACCGAACAACCCGTCTTAACAAGAAAACGCGGCCCAAGCAGATCATTCGGCACCTCCAGACCCCATATCAGTGCGGCGTCATATCCCCAAAACGCCCAATCGGGATGAAATTCCGCAAGCCCTCTGATAGTCCTCAGCGCTCGCTCCGCCGGCGTCAATGCATCCCAATCATGCTGAAAACAGAACAGGTACGGCTCGGGCTCCGCGATATCGTCGGTTCCAACATGGCGCCGCAGCCACATGAGCTCGGCATTGTCATGCGTTGCGAGCAGCGCACCTTGCTTGGCCGTCTCCGTGAGCCGCGCGAGCATCCTATTCCGCGCAAACGTGTTGCGAGTCGCATGTTTGTGTTTGAGAACGGTATTAGACACTTTCATCACCACCACGTCAGGCAAATGGACCATCGTCACCGTTGCCTCCGCTGACAAATGTCTTGATCTGTAACAGGAAGACCGATTTTTGGCCGCTAGATGTTACAGATCGAGATCTATCGACACCGCGTCCAACCTTTGTCTCAATTTGTAACAGGTAGGTCGAGTTTTGGCCTGTAGATGTTACAGATTGAGACATTCCCCCAACCAGGTGCCAAACGTCTCGATCTGTAACAGTTAGACGTTCTCCAGGGCCCTAAACGTTACAGATTTAGACAAATCAGCAGCGCCCAAGCATTCGTCTCGATCTGTAACAGGTAGACCGGTTTTTTGTCCCTAAACGTTACAGATCGAGACAAATAGACACGCGACGGCGCTGCGACAGCCCATCCCCTACTCCCACTCCTGTTCGTAGATGTTGAGCGACTTCACGTACCGCCCCTGGGCGCCCATGATGTCGCGGACCAGACGCAAGAAGAAACTGATGCACGAGGTGTCAAAGCCATCCTGCAGGTCCTCCGGATGCACCGCACCAGGCCCATCGACCGCCGTGTCACTCAGGCGTGCGATGTCATACAGATAGAGTTGTCCCGCCGTCAGCCAGACATCGTCGACGCAGGCGAGGCGCACCGCAATCGCGCCGTCGCTCCAATGCTCCTTTTGCACGATATGCGGGTCGTAGACATCAAAGCGACGGTCGGTGCGCGTATCCTTCAGCGCAACCATGCCGTTCGCAGGATCCTTGTCCAAAATGCCAAAGCGCGAGAAATACTGTGTGTCGCGCACCTGCTCGAGCCGCTTGAGCGAGGCAGGCGAAAGCGATGCCGGCGGCTCATCAACATACAGCTCGAGCAGCGTCTTGCCATGGCGATAGGGGCGCTCGAAGAGCAGCCAATCGGTAAATGCCATGTTGTAGGCCATGATTTCGTTTTGAGAAGGTTCCTCGCAATAGCTGAGCCACGGATCGACGATAATCTCGAACTGCTCGCGCGCCGGCTCCAGGAATTGAAACTTCCGCAGCATCCAAAAGTGAGCCATGTCGGCAATATCGTTGCCGACGGCTTCGGCCAGCTGCGCTCGGTCAAAAACTTGGTCAGTCATGGCATCCTCCTCAAACTGATGGACCTCAATTTGAGCTTACGAGGAGAGCGAGCAACCGAGGCAAGCGCGGGCAAAATAGGCCTTCGACTGCAAACCAGATGCTAACCAAACACTTGACGGGACACTTGACCGAATGAGCGCACCGCAAAGAAACCGCAGGTAAACATAGACAGCCATTTCACTCATTTGGGGCAAGCGTCCGCTACCACCACAGAAAGAGCAGAGCACCACAATCGCAAACGTCGACGAATGAACACTTGTACGTCGACAAATGACAAAGTCGCCTACGAACTCGCAAGGAATGTCCCCGGGTGCCGGCACATAAGGAACGTCCCCAGCTGACTTGGGGACGTTCCTTATGTGCCGGCCGCTGGGGACAGCCCTTGACGATTCGGTTGTGGACAGCCGCCTTACAGCTCCAGCGCCTCGGCGACTTCGGCTGCGCAGGTCAGGGCATCGGCCATGGCGTTCACAACGAGCGAGCTGCCGTTGCGGGCATCACCTGCCACATACACCGGCGCGGCATCCGCGGCGACACCCTCCGTGCGAGCCGCGAGGTGCGAGCCCTCGGCAGCCATCACAGGCAGCGGACGACCAGAGGTGGCAACAGGCACGCTCACCGCATCGAACACACTGTGCTCCGGACCCGTAAAGCCGCAGGCGATGAGCACCAGCTGCGCCGGCACCTCGTGCTCGGAGCCCGCAATGCGCTCGGGCTTTCCCGCCGACCAATCCAAATCGACCACGCGCAGGCCCGCGGCCGCACCCTTCTTGTCCAGCAGCACCTCGAGCGTATCCACGCCCCAGGCACGCATCTCGCCACCCATCGCAGCGATAGCCTCCTGCTGGCCGTAGTCGGTCTTCTTTACATTGGGCCACTGCGGCCAGGGGTTGCTCGCCGCGCGCTTATCGGGCGCAGCCGGCAAGAACTCAAACTGGCGCACGCTGCGCGCACCCTGACGTACCGCGGTGCCCACGCAGTCGTTACCGGTATCGCCGCCGCCAATGACCACGACGTCCAGGCCGCGTGCATCGACGACAGGCTCGCCGCCATCGAGCACCGAGACGGTCGAAGCCGTCAGGTAGTCCACGGCATACACCACGCCCGGGGCATCAATGTTCGCAGCCGAAAGCCCACGCGGAGCACGAGCGCCGGCAGCCACCACGGCGGCATCAAAGTCGTCGAGCTTGGCGGTAACCTTGGGATCGCTCACGTCAGCACCCAGCTCGAACACAATGCCCAGCTCGCGCATAAGTGCCACACGACGCTCGACCACGGACTTCTCGAGCTTCATGTTGGGAATGCCGTACATGAGCAGGCCGCCCGGGCGGTCGTCACGCTCAAACACCGTCACGCGGGCACCGCGACGCGCAAGCTCCCATGCTGCCACCAGACCAGCAGGACCGGAGCCCACCACGGCAACCGTGGGCGCGCCCTCCCCCGCCGGCTCAAAGCGGCGCGGACCGCCGTTGGCCCACTCATGGTCGCTGATCGCGCGCTCGTTATCGTGAATCGTCGTGGGCTGGCCGTCGACCGAGCCCAGGTTGCACGCGGCCTCGCACAGCGCCGGGCACACACGGCTCGTGAACTCGGGCATGGGCGAGGTGAGTGACAGACGCTCGGCAGCCTCGTCCCAGCGGCCGCGATACACTAGCTCGTTCCACTCGGGAATCAGATTGTGCAGCGGGCAGCCACTCGGACGCGCCTTGCCAAAGCTCGCACCCATCTGACAAAACGCCACACCGCACATCATGCAGCGGCTCGCCTGGGCACGGCGCGCATCGTCGTCGAGCTCCACGTACAGCGGATCGAAATCGCGGCTGCGCTCCTCCACGGGGCGCAGCCCGTGGGTCACGCGATCGATATCAAGAAAAGCACCGGGCTTACCCATGGCACTTACGCCTCCTTCTTGGTCGAAGCAACAGAGCTGGCGGCGGGCACAGCGCCAGCGACACCACCCGCCGCATCAAAGCGAGCGACATCGGCGGCGTCGGCGCGACCGGTCACGATGTCAAACGCCAGCTCCTCGGCCTGCTCATGCGTCTTGCCGACGGCCTCGGCGGCGGCGACAATCGCCAGCACGCGCTCGTACTCGGTCGGAATGACCTTCACAAAGTGCTTGCTCATCGTCTCAAAGCTGTAGAGCAGCTTAATGCCGCGAGGGCTCTGCGTCGCGTCCACGTGCTCCTGGATGAGCGCACGAATCTGCGCCAGCTCGCCGGCCGTCGGGGCCTTGAGCTCAACGCTCTCGTGGTTCACACGGGCATCGAGCGTGCCGTACTGGTCAAAGACGTAAGCCACGCCGCCCGTCATGCCGGCGGCGAAGTTCTGCCCGACCTCGCCCAGGATGAGCGCCAGACCTCCCGTCATGTACTCGCAGCCATGGTTGCCGCAGCCCTCGACCACCACCGTGGCACCGGAGTTGCGTACGCCAAAGCGCTGGCCGGCCAGGCCGTTAATGAAGCCGCGGCCACTCGTAGCGCCAAAGAACGCAACGTTGCCCACGATGATGTTCTCGTCGAACTTGTAGGTCGCATGCGGGTTGGGGCGCACCGACACCTCGCCGCCCGAAAGGCCCTTGCCAAAGTAGTCGTTGGCGTCGCCGCACACGTTGAGCGTAATGCCGCGCGGCAGAAAGGCGCCAAAGCTCTGACCGGCCGAACCATCGCAATCGATGGTGATGGAGCCGGCGGGCAGGCCCTCGGGATGCGCCTTGGTCACCGCGTTGCCCAAGATGGTGCCCACGCAGCGGTTGACGTTGGCGATATCGGCGCGGAAGCGAATCGGACGCAGGTGCGCACGGGCATCGGCCGTATAGGGCACAAACAACGTGGAGTCGAGCGTCTTGTCGAGCTCACTGTCCGCAGCCATCTGCGGCAGGAAGTGACGACCGTCGGCACCCGGGATGTGGGCACCGAACTCGCAGGTCGCGCTCGCCAGCACGGGCGACAGATCGAGCAGGTTGGCCTTGCGGTTGCCCGGGACCTCAATCTGGCGCAAGCACTCGGGATGGCCGACCATCTCGTCGACGGTGCGGAAGCCCAGGCTCGCCATGACCTCGCGCAGCTGCTCGGCAACAAAGAGCATAAAGTGCTCAACGTGCTCGGGCTTGCCGCGGAAGCCGCGACGCAGGCGGCAGTTTTGCGTAGCGATGCCGGCCGGGCAGGTATCCTGCTGGCAGTCGCGCTGCATGAGGCAGCCCATGGAGATGAGCGGCATGGTCGCAAAGCCAAACTCCTCGGCGCCCAACAGGCAGGCGACAGCAACATCGGTGCCGTCCATGAGCTTGCCGTCGGCCTCGAGCACCACGCGCGAGCGCAGGCCGTTTTGCAGCAGCGTCTGCTGGGCCTCGGCAAGGCCAAGCTCCAGCGGCAGACCGGCGTGCCAGATCGAATCGCGCGCCGCGGCACCGGAGCCGCCGTTGTGGCCGCTGATCAAGATCTTGTCGGCAGCGCCCTTGGCCACACCGGTGGCGATGGTGCCGACACCGGCCTCGCTGACCAGCTTGACCGACACGCGTGCGCCGGGGTTGGCGTTCTTAAGGTCAAAGATCAGCTCTGCCAGGTCCTCGATAGAGTAAATATCGTGGTGCGGCGGGGGCGAGATCAGGCCGATGCCGGGCGTGGACTGACGGACCTCGGCGATCCAGGGGTAGACCTTCTTGCCGGGCAGGTGGCCGCCCTCGCCGGGCTTGGCGCCCTGGGCCATCTTGATCTGAATCTCGAAGGCGCTGCACAGGTAGCGGCTCGTCACGCCAAAGCGCGCGCTTGCCACCTGCTTGATGGCGGAGTTCTTGGAGTCACCGTTGGCCAGCGGGGTCTCGCGACGCGAATCCTCGCCGCCCTCGCCCGAGTTGGAACGACCGTGCAGGCGGTTCATGGCGATGGCCATGCACTCGTGTGCTTCTTTGCTGATGGAACCGTACGACATGGCGCCGGTGTTAAAGCGGCGGACGATGTTGAGCGCGGGCTCCACCTCGTCGAGTGCCACCGGAGTGCGGCCGCTGGCATCAAAGTCCAGCAAGTCGCGCAGACGCACGGCACGGCCGGTGCGGTGCAGGCGAGCGCTGTACTCCTTAAAGGTGTCGTAGCTGTCCTCGCGGCAGGCGGTCTGCAGCAAGTAGACGGTCTGCGGATCGATGAGGTGATCCTCGCCGCCGAGCGGGCGCCACTTGGTCAGGCCCAACGTGGGCAGCTGATCGGGAGCCGGGCTCTTAAGGATAGCGAGTGCGGCGTCGTAGCGCTCGTTTTGCTCGCGCTCAACGTCCTCGACACCCATACCGCCCACACGGCTCACCGTGCCGGCGAAGTACGCGTTGACGAACTCCGGAGTGAAGCCCACGGCCTCGAAGATCTGCGCCGAATGGTAGCTCTGCACCGTGGAGATGCCCATCTTGGACATGATGGAGACGATGCCGGCGGTCGCAGCCTTGTTGTAGTTGGCGATGCCCTGCTCGGCCGTCACGTCCAGGTCGCCGCGTGCCGCCAGATCGCGGATGCACGCATGTGCGTTGTACGGATAGATGCCGCTCGCGGAGTAGCCCACCAGTGCCGCAAAGTCGTGCGGGGATACAGCGTCGCCGCACTCCACCACGATGTCGGCAAAGGTACGCACGCCGGCGCGGATCAGGTGGTTGTGCACGCAGCCCACGGCGAGCAGTGACGGTACGGGCACCTCGCCCGCAGCGGCACGATCGCTCAACACCACGATGTTCACGCCGTCGCGGACCGCGGCCTCAACGTCCTCTGCAAGCTGCTTGAGCGCAGCCTGCAGCGCACCCTCGCCGGCATCGCGGCGGTAGACGGCACGGAAACGGCGGGTCTTAAAGCCCACGCGGTCGATGGCGCAGATACGCTCGAACTCCTCCTCGCTCAGCAGCGGACGCTCCAGGCGCACCAGCTGACAGGCCGTACGGGAGTCCTCGAGCAGGTTGCCGTGGTTGCCCAGGTAGAGCGTGGTCGAGGTGACCATATGCTCGCGAAGAGCATCGATGGGCGGATTCGTGACCTGAGCGAACAGCTGATAGAAGTAGTCAAAGAACGAACGCGTCTTCTTGGACAGGCAGGCCAGCGGCGCATCGATACCCATCGAGGCGAGCGGCGCCTTGCCCTGCTGGGCCATGGGACGCACGACCTCGTCAACATCATCCCAGTGATACCCGAGCTTGGCCATGCACACGGCGGCGGGCACCTCGGCATCCTCGGCGGGCGCGGGCGCGGCGGGCTCATCGAGCGCGTCGACGGTCAGCGTCTCCTCGGCGATCCAATCACGGTAGGGCTTTTCCTTGGCATAGCGGGCGCGCAGCTCGTCGTTGTAGATGACGCGGCCGCGGGCAAAATCGACCTCGAGCATCTGGCCCGGTCCCAGGCAGCCGCTCGTCAGGATGTTCTCGGGGCTCACCTCGATGGTGCCCACCTCGCTTGCCAGCATAAAGCGACCGTCGCGCGTCACATAGTAGCGGGCGGGACGCAAGCCGTTACGGTCGAGGGCGGCACCCAGCGTGCGACCGTCGGTAAAGGCGATAGCGGCAGGACCGTCCCACGGCTCCATGAGCATGGACTGGTAGGCGTCGTAGGCGCGGCGCTCCTCGCTCAGGCTGTCGTTGTGGTCCCACGGCTCGGGCAGCAGCATGGATGCGGCGCGCGTGAGCGGACGGCCGTTCATGACCAAAAACTCGAGCACGTTGTCCAGAATCGCGGAGTCGGAACCCTCGCGGTTGATGATGGGCATCACGCGCTCAAGATCGTGCTGCAGCACGGGGCTGTACAGGTTGGGTTCGCGGGCGCGAATCCAGTTGACGTTGCCCTTGAGGGTGTTGATCTCGCCGTTGTGGATGATAAAACGGTTGGGGTGCGCACGCTCCCAGCTGGGCGTGGTGTTGGTGGAGTAGCGCGAGTGAACGAGCGCCACGGCCGTCTTGACGGCGGCGTCGTTGAGATCGATGAAGAAGCGGCGCATCTGCGTGGCGACCAGCATGCCCTTGTACACGATGGTGCGCGAGCTCATGGAGCACACATAGAAGATCTTGTCGCGCAGGGCAAACTCAGCGTCGGCCTTCTTCTCGATGGTGCGGCGGCACACGTATAGGCGGCGCTCAAAGGCATCACCGGCGGGTGTGTCGTCCGGACGGCCCAGGAAGGCCTGCAGGATGGTAGGCATGCAGGCGCGGGCCGTCTCGCCCAGGTCGCGCGGGTCGACCGGCACCTCGCGCCAAAAGAGCAGCGGCACGCCGGCCTCGGCGCAGCCCTCCTCAAACACGCGGCGGGCATCCTCTACGCCCTTGTCGTCCTGCGGGAAGAACAGCATGGCCACGCCATAGTCGCCCTCTGCCGGCAGAATCTGGCCGCACTTTTGAGCCTCTTTGCGGAAAAAGTGATGCGGAACCTGAAACAGGATGCCGGCGCCGTCGCCGGTGTTCTTCTCGAGTCCCGTACCGCCGCGGTGCTCCAAGTTGACCAGAATGGACAGCGCATCGTCCAGAATCTGGTGATGGCGCTCACCGTTGATATCGGCGAGCGCGCCGATGCCACACGCATCGTGGTCGAATTCGGGGCGATAAAGGCCCTGCTGCTGAGCGGAATCTGCCTGCATCGCGATCCTCCCCTAGATATTTAGACAGTCAGTTGACTAGGCATACTAGGAGCATCGCCGGCCCGTTGTGTTTCCCACCCGTTTCGAAACAATCGCGTAACGCGCGCCCTGCGAGTGGACACCGCCGAGCTCAAGGGCGGCAGCAAGGGCCCCCAAGTTCGGCCTGTAAGCTCGCCGCTTCAAACATCTCAATCTGTAACAGGAAGACCCAATTACGACGACTAACTGTTACAGATTAAGATGTTTTTGAGAGACGGATCCGAATGTCTCAATCTGTAACACAAAGGGCCGGTTTTGGCGGTCAGCTGTTACAGATCGAGATTTTCCATAGGACCATTTCTTCCTGTCTCGATCTGTAACACCTAGGCCCAATTTCCATCCTTAGTTGTTACGGATCAAGACATTTCGGCAACTCCTTTCCCCATCCTATTCAAATACAACAATTTTGTTAGTCTCGGTTAACCTTTAAGCCTAAAACGGGTACCCTTTACGGCGTCAAACAAACGGCACGCAGGAGTGCACCATGCTCAACCATCTCAAACAACACTTTGGTTCCCGGCGCACCGGTGGTCACGGAGGCCTAGACATTGCGCGGCATATCGGCCCCGGGTTGCTCGTCACCGTCGGCTTTATCGACCCGGGCAACTGGGCCTCCAATATGGCCGCGGGCTCGCAGTTTGGCTACGCGCTGCTGTGGATCGTCACGCTGTCCACGATCATGCTCATCGTGCTGCAGCACAACGCGGCGCACCTGGGCATCGCCACGGGCATGTGTCTTGCCGAGGCCACGACGCGCCACCTACCCCGCCTCGTCGGGCGTGCGATACTCGGCAGCGCGTATCTAGCCACGGTCGCCACCGCCATGGCCGAAGTCCTGGGCGGTGCGATCGCGCTCCAGATGCTCTTTGGACTGCCCGTGCGCGCCGGCTGCGTCATCGTGGCCGCGGCATCGATGGCAATGCTCATGACGAACTCCTACAAGCGTGCCGAGCGCTGGATCATCGCCTTCGTCGGCGTGGTAGGACTCTCGTTTTTGGCCGAGCTTGCGCTAGTCAAGGTCGACTGGCCGCAAGCCGCCGCAAGCTGGATCACGCCCAGTATGCCCACCGGCTCTGCCGCGATTATCGTGAGTGTCCTGGGTGCGGTCGTTATGCCCCACAACCTTTTTCTGCACTCCGAGGTCATCCAATCCATGCACTTCGAAGGCCAAGGCGAGCAAGTTATCGAGGAACGTCTGCGCTACGAGCTCTTCGACACGCTCTTTTCGATGGGTGTGGGCTGGGCAATCAACTCGGCCATGGTCATCCTGGCCGCAACGACCTTCTTTGCGCACGGCATTGTCGTAGACGACCTCGCCGTCGCAGCGGCCACGCTCTCCCCCATTCTGGGCCCGGCAAGCTCGACCATCTTTGCAGTGGCACTGCTGTTCGCGGGCCTATCGAGCAGTGTGACGGCGGGCATGGCAGCGGGCACCATCACCGCGGGCATGTTCGATGAGGAATACGACATCCACGACCGACATTCCTCAATCGGGGTGGCGACCTGTTTCGTCGGCGCAGTGGCGGCGTGCCTGGTCGTCCCGAATCCTTTTGAGGGTCTCATTTGGAGTCAGGCACTGCTGTCGCTTCAGCTGCCGATTACGGTCTTTGTGCTCATACGACTCACCAGTTCGCCCCGCGTCATGGGCAAATACGCCAACTCGCGCCCGCTCAACGCGCTGCTCGTAGGGATCGGCGTCATCGTGACGATTCTCGATGTCGTGTTGTTGACAGGGATGTAATTGGGATGGCGTGACTGTCCAGATATAACGTCTCAATCTGTAACACGTAAGGCCGTTTTAAACCGTCAGATAAATCAAAAGGGTCCCGGCCGGAATATCCGGCCGGGGCCCTTGGACAGAGCTCTGTATAGCTAATCGCCGTGTGTCTACGAGTTACTCCTCGACGAGCTCAAACTCATCGGGGCCGACGCCGCAGACCGGGCATACGTAATCCTCGGGCAGCTCGGGCGTGTCGACCTCAACCTCGTAACCGCAAACGGTGCACACGAACTTATACGTCTTCTTCTCCTCAGCCATGATGTTCTCCTCTCGAACGCGACTGGTGATGTACTTCACTTATTAGTATAGATTCTCAATAATATAATGCAAGTATTTTTAGAACATTTCTAGCCTTGATACGACGAAGCCTTGGGCGGCGTCTTGCCCTTCAAGACCTTGTGATAGTAGTCATAGGTCAGCGGGGCCTCGCCGCTCAAGCGCTCGGCGTCCTCCACCTCGCCGATAAAGAGCAGGTGCGTGCCCACATCCACGGTATCAATCAGACGGCAGCTGAACAGCGCCGCCGCGTGCTCGGGCACATAGGGCATGCCCAGAGTGGTCTCGTGGGTCTCGTACTTGGCAAACTTGTCGTAATCGCTGCTGGTGCGGAAGCCAAAGTTGCCAATGTAGAGCATATCGGCCGTCTGATCGATCACGGTCAGCGCAAAGGCCTTAGCCGATACGATTACGCCGGACGTGACATTTTCCTTGTTCACGGCAATCGAGATGCGCGGCGGGGCGGATGTCACCTGCACTGCTGTGTTGATAACGCAGCCGGCACGCAGCCCGTCCGCCGCGGCGCTCACCACGTACAGGCCACTCGGCATCGTAAAGAACGCAGTTTTGTCCATAACGATCACTCCCCTAACCCAGGATTGAACCTCATGGATGTATGTACCCACAAAAAAGGCGACGCCCATAACGGACGCCGCCTTTGAGACATATGTGTCAGAACAGTAAGAAAGATGAGACGCCCGCAGTTGCGGTGAAATAGGGACTGAATAGTCCCTCAATCAGGCAAAACAGTCCGTATTCCACCGCAACTTATGAAGGGTGGTCAGCGATTGCGCTCTTTGAGGGCGCGGTCGATCTCGCGTTGGACATCACGCTTGGCCATGTCCTCGCGCTTGTCATAGAGCTTCTTGCCGCGACCCAGACCCAGCAGCAGCTTTACGCGGCCGTCGGTATTAAAGTAGAGCTCCAACGGAACCAGCGCATAACCACGGTTGCGAAGTTTGCCGTCAAGAAAGTCGATCTCCTTGCGGTGCAGCAGCAGACGACGCCGACGGTCGGGATCGCGATTCCACACGCCACCATGGCTATAAGGGTGGATATGCAGGCCGACGAGCCAGCACTCCCCGCCGCGGATCAGCGCGAAGGTATCGGTAATCTGGCAGGCGCGCTCGCGAATCGACTTGACCTCGGTGCCACTCAGTTCGATACCGCATTCGAACGTCTCATCGATAAAGTACTCGTGATGTGCCGAGCGATTCTTGGAAATGAGCTTGCGCTCGCGCTTACTGGGCATCGCCGGCCTCCTTGGCGCCATCGGCGTTTGAGCCCGCAGCCTCGCGCTTTGCCTTGCGCTCGGCATTGAGCTCAGCATCGCTCTCGCGCACCAGTTTGATAATCGCCGCGCAGGCTTCCTCGCCCACCAAGTCGCGAGCACGCACCGTCAGGCGCGTCGCCTCCTGCTTGTCGCCGTCGCTTGCAGCATCGGTCGCGCACATAATCAGGCAGATGGCAATCTCGGCCGAAGGTGAGGTCGGAACGCCCTGCAACGCCAGCTCGCCCATCACGTGCTCGTCGCTCTCCTCGGCGGCATCCGGATAGGTGGTATGGATCTTGTTGAGCAGGCGCGTCGTATGCGCATCGTTGGGCGCCAGGCGCAGTGCCAGACGCGCGCAGCCCACGGCAGCCGAAACGTTCTCGGTCTCGGGCTCCAAGAAGTACTGACCTAGATTGGCGTAAGCGCGGGCGGCGCACTTGCCATCGCTTGCACGCTCCAGCACCGAGAACGAGAGCGATGCCCATTCCTGCTTGTCCTCGAGAGCGCGGAACAGCTCGGCCAAATCCAAGCGATAGTTGCAGTTCATGGGGTCCCAACGCACAGCCTGCATCAGGGCATTACGAGCGCTCACATAATCCTGCTGGCGAATGTAGGCAAACGCCATATCAGAGTACAGGCGGTCAAACGGCACCTCGACCTGCACGAGCTCGCGCGGATCCTTCTCCACGCGGCGATAGGCCAAGCGCTCAAACTTGCTATCGAAGCTAAAGTATTGGCGCTTCTCCTCCGTCCTGCACTCGGCGTCGATATACTCCTCGGCGAGCTCCACCAGGCGCTCCAGCAGCGGCGTCGCCGTAGCCAGGTCGCCCTGCGCCAGATAGTTCTCGGCATACGTGATGTCTTGCAAGCTGATGGGCAGATCCATGGCTACTCCTCGATCTGAGCGAAACACGGCAGGCGCCGTATATACGGTCAATACACAAAACCCGGGTCTCTTACGAGGCCCGGGCGTTCAATTTTGGTAGCCCGTACCAGATTCGAACTGGTGATCTCCGCCTTGAGAGGGCGGCGTCCTAAACCGCTAGACGAACGGGCCATATGTAGCAAATGCAATGGCTGGGATGGAGGGAGTCGAACCCCCATTGACGGAACCAGAATCCGCTGTCCTGCCATTAGACGACATCCCAATGACTGCATCGCTGCGCTCGGCTGTGCCTTTGCGCAAGAAAGAAATATACGGGAAGTCCCGCCGTGACGCAAGCCCCAATTTTGACTTTTTTGAAATTCAGTCAAATTGGCCTAATTTAGTCCAACCCGTGAAGGACCTGTGAAGCCGACCGCTGTACACGAAGGACAAAACGCCGCGAGCGGTAGCCGTCAACCGTTGGCAGATTCTACCGCGAAAACGATAGCACCAGGCAACACAATCGAGGTATCAATGATCGCGTAGATATCGAGGCGCCATGGACGAAGAGCTTGATTACCTATGGGAGACCCTGGGCCTCGAGATCACTGCTGACCTTTGGCCCGAACGGGACAAAATTCACCCCACGTTACGCCCCGCCATTACTGTGGTGCAGGCAAAATACCGCCGTGCATCCTTTTTGATCATGCGGATGTCATGGCACGCGGGACTCCCCGACCTTAAGCGAATCCAGGCAAGCCTCGTCGAGTTGTCCGGCATGCCAACCGTCATATCCGAGGCGCACCTGGAGCAGCGCCAGCGCGAGCGACTGCAACAGCAGCGGATTCCCTTTATCTGCCCTGGCGTTCAGGCATATCTGCCCTTTATGGACGAGGAGTACTGGAGCGGCAAGCCCAACAAACACGTAAAGGTCTACGATCCGCACGAATGGGCACAGCTGGCGGACTGACTGGGGCAGGCCCGCCGGCGGAAAGTGCGTCCCAGATTTCAAGCTCAAACTGGTCCCCACTTTCCCGTCGAGCCCTCAACCGGAAACCGTGTCCCACAATCGAAGCTCAGAATGGGACGTGCTTTCCGCAACCGGCCACTTTGGGAAAGCGCATCCCATTCTGGAAGCGAATTCCGGGTCGCACTTTCCGCAGCCGCTACAGCAACGCCTCGGCCCAAGCCGCTTCCCTAAAGCCGGGAATCGCAAAGTCGTCGCCCACCAGCAGCGGACGCTTGACCAGCATGCCGTCGGTCGCCAGCAGCTCGTAGCACTCCCGATCCGTCATGCCCGCATCCAGACGCGCCTTCAGGCCCAGCTCTCGATATTTCATGCCCGATGAATTAAAGAAGCGCCGCACCGGCAGCCCCGAACGAGCAATCCAGGTCGCAAGCTCATCAGCCGTGGGATTGTCCAAAACGATATCGCGATCGATATACTCTACCCCATGTTCGTCCAGCCATGCCTTGGCCTTCTTACAGGTCGAGCACTTGGGATATTCAACAAACAGTACAGTCATGGGAATCCTCCGAATATAGATCGGCCAACGCAGGCACACGCCACACGAGGCGCCTTCGTATGATGGGCCAATTGTAGCCCGCGGGTCACACGTTAAACGAACCGTACCCCGAATCCGCGCTTGATAAACGGCAGCAGTTCCATTGCCTCGGGCGTGATATGGCCCGCAACGTTCATGCGCTCGTCACCGGGAAGATCGACCCGCGCAATCTCAAGCTCGCCTTCGTAGCGCCCATATCCGCTATTGCTCACAGCGATCGACCCCGCCTTTCGCGGCAGGCCGGCTCCGGCATCCGTCGGCACGGAATCCGGCTTAAGCTTCGTACGTGACTCCTGAGACCTAAAGATGAGGACACTCGAGTCGGGCCGGTCGTGATGAATCTGCCCGCGCACATAGGCATAACCGGGCTCAAGCTCGCATTGCAGGTCCACGTATCCGGCGGAAACTTGAGCAAACTGCGCCCAGCCCGCATCGGAAAGATCGGGGTCGCCGACCAACACAATGTCGCAATCGGCGCCATGTGCAAGCTCAAGCATATTGAGAGCAACCTTTGACGCGCGACCGCGCTGCGCCTCGACCGTCGGCAGTCCCTCGAATACCGGCCCGCGAACGTTAGCATCACCCGGCACAAAAGCCATGATTTCGAATCCAAGCGCCGCAAGACGAAGATTCGTCCGAGCAACATCTTCAAGAGCTAAACCGGTATAAGGCTTGGGGTAAAAATTGTGGCAGGCGGCAAAACGAGTCACATCGGCGCCGGCTTCACGCCACGATGCGATTTCATCAGAACTCACCGTCGATGCATTGACCACAATGCGAAATACACCGGACAGCTCCGCGACCCGCTGGGCGCTAAAGCCATAGTCCAAACGAAGGTATTCCAACCCCAGATCGCGCAGGTCCTCGATACGCTCAAGCCCGAGCAAATCGCACGTACGCGGCCCCACATCGGCAATGAGCGCAATGCCGCGGGCGGAAAGCAGCGACAGCACATGACGGACCTTATCGGCATACGCCGCTCCCCCATCCTCGGGAATATGCAGCGAGGTGAACGCATAGCGCGCACCCGCCGCGGCACCACGCTCAATCGTCCGCTCAATATCCTGCAGAGGGCTGGAAAGATAAATCGAAATACCCGTTTTCACGCTTCAACGCTCCTTTAAAAAAGGCCGGCGGAGCAGTTAGCCCCGCCGGCACAACCATAGCATCAAGAAATCTGCCGCGCACCGCGAGCCCCGAGCAACACGGCTCGCGATATCAAACTACTCGCCAAAGAACTCGTTGATCTTCTGCTCGTCGACGCCAAAGAACCACGTCAGGACAAAGCCGGCGGCATAGGCAAGCAGCATAGCGGCAACGTAGCCGAGCTGCTGGCCAGGAACAACGATCAGTAGGCCAAACAGACCGGAAACGCCCTGAGAAACCGTGCCGATGTGAAGCAGCGCCGCGAGCGCGCCGCCAAATCCGGCACCCAGGCAGGCCGTCACAAACGGACGAACGAGCGGCAGCGTAACAGCATACATCAGAGGCTCGCCCACACCCAGGATTCCAACGGGAATGGACTCTGCGACGTACTTCTTGAGCTTGGCGTTCTTGGTCTTAAAGTACAGCGCCAAACCGGCACCGACCTGGCCGCCGCCAGCCATCATAAGGATGGGAAGCAGGTAATTGATACCCTTGGTAGCGCCGTCGGGATCGTTGAGCATAGCGTGGATCGGCGTGAGCGCCTGATGCAGGCCGACGGACACCAGCGGCAAGAAGCCTGCCGACAGGATATAGCCGCCCAGGACGCCCAGTTTCTCGAAGATAAAGGTCAAAACGCTAAAGATGGCAGTCGTCAGCCATGCGCCAACCGGCTGGATGACGAGCATCAGAGCAAAGGCGCCGATGATGAGCACCAGCAGCGGGGACAAGAACGTGTCGAGTGCGTTGGGCATAACCTTGCGAATCTGACGCTCCATCCAGGCAAAAAATGCACCAGCGATGAGAGCCGCGATCATGCCACCCGCCGCGGGGTTGTACTGCGCATTGGTGAGCGGCAGCAGAATGGCAGTGGCAGGATCAGCCGCGCCAGGCGCAAGCAGGGGCATGGCACTGTTGGCGATACACATCATGCCGGCGATGCCGCCCAGCGCAGCGGAGCCACCAAACTCACGTGCCGCGTTATAGCCCACCAAGATGGGCAGATAGGCAAACAGGGCCCAGCCCATGGAACGAATGCCCTGGTACCACCACTCGCCTGCAAGCGCGCCTGCCGTCGAGACGTTAATGACGTTGCAGATACCGTTGATGAGGCCAGCCGCAATGATGCCGGGAAGCAGGGCGACGAAGACATTGGAAATCTTCTTGAGGAAGGCCTGAACCGGCTTGGACTCGTACTTGGCTTTCTGCGCGGCCTTGTTTGTGGCCGCAGCGTCAACCACGCTCTCGTCGGCAACGCCTTTCGCAAGGCCGGTGAGCTTGGAGAACTCCTCGAGCACCTTATTCACCTTGCCCGGACCCAGCACGATCTGCATCGTGTCGTCCTCGACCAGGCCCATCACGCCGTCGAGCGCCTTAATACCCTCCGTGTCGACGTTGCCCGTGTCTTTGACGGTCACGCGCAGGCGCGTCATGCACGCCGCGTTTGCGAGCACGTTGTCTTTACCGCCCAAAAGGTCCAGCAGCTTTTGAGCCAGCTCTTTGTTCGTCATAACTCCTCCTTGTATTGGGTATCTCGTCTAGATGTCATATCAGCTCACGCCGTGCACCTATTGGACATCGGCATTGCTCTTCTCATGGCCACTCACCGCAGTACGGACATGGCCGTGCGCCCGTTCAAGAGCTACCGCAGCCTGCTCGGCATCGCAGTCCAACAGCACCGAGACAATAGCGGTTTTTACGTGGCCGCCGGCATCCGCAAGCGCCTGAACAGCGCGCTCGCGCGTGCAGCCGGTCGCCTCCATCACGATGTTCTGGCCGCGCACCACTAACTTCTCGTTCGTCTGCTGCACATCGACCATCAGGTTTTGGTATACCTTGCCGATCTTGACCATGGCACCGGTCGAAATCATGTTGAGAATGAGCTTTTGAACCGTTCCCGCCTTGAGCCTCGTTGAGCCGGTCAGCACCTCGGGACCGGGCACGGGCTCAATGGCAAGATCTGCGCTCTCCCCGATCTTCGACCCTTGGTTGCAGGCAATTGCAATGGTCTTGCACCCAGTTGCCTTGGCGTACGCAAGGCCGCCCACCACATAAGGAGTACGGCCGCTTGCCGCCAGGCCAACGACAAGATCCTTGTCCGAGAGTCCACGCTCCCGCAGGTCGCTCGCGCCAAGCACCTCGCTGTCTTCGGCACCTTCGACAGCCTTGATAAACGCCGTCTCGCCTCCGGCAATGAGCCCGACAATCAGATCGGGTGACACGCCAAACGTGGGCGGACACTCCGAAGCGTCGAGTACGCCCAGACGACCGCTGGTGCCTGCGCCCATGTAAAAGACGCGCCCGCCGCGCTCGAGTGTCTCAGCAGCCCAGTCGATTGCCATGGCAACCTGGGGCAACACTTTCGTGACCGACTGGACGGCACGAAGATCCTCATCGTTCATCGTCGTGACGATTTGCAGCGATGTCATCGTATCGAGGTCCATTGACCTTTGATTACGCTGTTCGGTCGTGAATTTTGTTAAATCGAGCATTTCATTCACCTCATCTTTCCTGTTTCTCGATGTAGTTTTGCTTTATGACATGCGTCGCCCGTTCGTAGTCGCTGGCAACGTAAGCAGCGTACAGGGCATCGACAACCATAAGCTGGGCCATACGCGAAGCCATGGCACCGCTGCGGACCAAGGGTTCACTCGCGGCGACGCCGAGCACGGCATCGGCCATGGTGGCAAGCTTGGATGATCCATCTACTTTGGTAACGGCCACGACGGGACAGTTGTGACGTTGAGCCTCGGCGGTGCAGTCCAGCACCTCTTGCGTCAAGCCCGAGTAGCTAAAGGCGATTGCCATATCGCCCTCATGCATGTTCTTGGCACATAAGAGCTGATCATGCCAGTCGTCGTACAGATGGCACTCTTTGTCGACACGCATGAGCTTTTGCGCCAGGTCGTGCGCGACCAAACGAGAAGCACCAATACCGAACAGATTGACCGCGCGTGCCCGCTTAAGACGGGCCGCGCATCGCTCCAAGACGGTGTAATCGAGCGTTCGCGCCGTCGCCTCGATCGTGCGCACGTTGCTTTTCATCACCTTCCCCACGATACGTTCGACGCTGTCATCCATGGAGATGTCCTCGAGGGCAACGTCTTTCTTGTCACCTAAGAGCGCCAGCTCGGCAATCAGTTCGCGTTGGAACTCCTTGTAGCCCGCAAAACCCAAACGCTTGCAAAAGCGCAAAATGCTCGAGGGCGAGGAAAACGTGACATCGGCAAGACCGCGGACGGACAGCCCGACCACCTCGTGCGGATGAGCGCTTACATATGCGATGACATTGCGTTCCGCCGGGCTCGCGCTGAGCTCACGCTCGCGAAGCCGCAAAAGCAATCCGTTTGCCATCTCAAACACCTCCGTTGAAAAGAATTAAAGACCAACGAACGATTCGTACCGGATACAAACAGCTTTTGCGGTACATTGTGCCGCATCGTGGCGCACAAAGGGCGAGCGTTCTACCGCTCGCCCCTCAAATCCGACCGCTCGGAAATACGCGCGACACAAAATAATTCAACAAGGTCGCATTATCAGAAACGGGTTTGTTACCGGCTAGCGCCTCGCATGGGCGCCGATCGGCCGAGTCGCATGGCGCACCAACGCCGCTGCCAGCAATACCAACAGCATGGCGGTGACATAGCCCGCAGCATCGAATCCTAAATCGATAACGTCGAAATGCCTGCCGGGAACAAAGATCTTATGTACCTGATCGCCAACGGAGCAGGCGGCGCAAAAGAGCAATACGGGCACGCAACGGGAGCATACGCTCCACGGACGCCTGGAAAAGCAAACCACGACCACCGAGGCGAACAATCCGACGAAGAAAAACTCTACGGTATGGGCAACGCGACGGACGTTCGTGCCCACCCACATGCGAATGGAAGCAAGTCGGCCAGACCGGACATTCGAGGCAGCCGAATCGGTGCCCCCGGTCATTCCGTTCTCCGCCTGAGCTTCACCCGTGGCATCGACAGCCTGAACGCCCGTAGCCTGGCCCTCCACCACACGCGCGGTGGACTCGCTCAGCAACGACGTCTCCACCGCATTTTGCTCCGTCAGCACCCAGATGCCCGCCAGCGTTGCAGCGAACAGAACGATCGCGGTCCATCCGATTATCTGTTTTACGCGCGCCAAGGGCCAACCTCCTTTTTTGAATATCAGCGAGTGTAGCCCCAAATGGCATCGTCACCGTATCAAAATTTGAATCGCAACAGGAAGCGACAAAGCGACGCAAACCCCTACCCCGCCTCGCGCATCCAGCGATCGAACGTCCCCACGCACACGCCCAGGCACTCTGCTGCCTGGCTGCGGGTAATATCGCCTGCCTCATAGCTATCGCGCACCAGCTCAAACTGAGGAGGGCACGGCTTGCGAGGTCGACCGAAACGGACCCCTCGCGCCCGCGCCGCTGCAATTCCCTCCGCTTGGCGCCGGTGGATATTCTCGCGCTCCACCTGCGCCACGTAGCTCAGCAGTTGCAGCACAATATCGGCAATCAGTACGTTGGTCACATCCGGCGCGCCGCTGGCCCTAGCGCGCGTGTCAAGCAATGGCATGTCCAACACCACAATGGCAACCCCGAGCTCCTTGGTAATGCGTCGCCATTCCTCAAGAATCTCGGAGTAATTACGGCCAAGTCGGTCGATAGAAAGCACCACCAGCACGTCCCCGTCTCCCAGGACGTGCAGCAGCTCGCGATAACGCGGTCGATCGAAGTCCTTGCCGCTCGCATGGTCGGCATAAATATTCGCCGAGCCCACGCCATAGGCGCCCAGCGCATCCAGCTGCCGATTAAGATTCTGATCGCGCGAACTCACCCGCGCATACCCGTACACCGTCGCCATCTCATCCCCGCTTTCTTGTAAACCTGCCAAAAGGGACAGGTTTATTTTGGTAGGTTTTACCTCTCAAATAGCAGGTAAGCGGGCGGCCGAGCAGACGGCAAGGTAGCCACTATTCAAATGCGGAGGGCGGCCCCGAAAGACCGCCCTCCGCTCTCTCGCCACGAGTCGGGATTTAGCTAATGGATAAGCTTAAAGTCCAAGTGTCCACGCGTGGTATTGACGCGCGAGACCTCGATAATCACGCGCTGGCCCAGTTCATAGCGAGTCCCCGTGTCGGCGCCCGTCAGCGTAAGCGCGTCCTCGTCGAACTCGAACCACTCGTTGCCCAGGCTCTTAATTGAAACCAGGCCCTCGACCTGTGTTAGGTCCAAGCGCACAAAGAGGCCCATGCTGCTAACCCACGAGACGGTTCCGGCATAGCGCTCACCCAGACGGTCCTCATAGTACTGGGCAATCTTGATCTTTTGCGTCGCATGGCTGGCGGCATCTGCCGCGCGCTCGGCATCGCTACATGCGCGGCAGATCTGCGGCAGAATGCGCGGCAGCGACTCGCGCCCCTTGCCGATCAGCCGCGGCGTACGGACCAAGGCGTCCTTGCCGCCGAGCTGCTCATAGGCCAACTGCAGTTTGAGCACGCGGTGCACCACCAGATCGGGGTAGCGACGGATGGGACTCGTAAAGTGACAGTAGCACGGCGCGGCGAGCGCAAAGTGGCCCTCGTTGCGCGGCTTGTACAGCGCGCGCTGCATGCTGCGCAGAAGCAGCGTGTTGACGAGCGGTGCGTTGGCCGTACCGGCGGCAGCATCAACTGCAGCCTGCAGCTCATCGGGGCTCCCCAGGGCAATACCGGCAGCACGGCGATCGTCGATGATGCCTAGCTGCGCCAGCGCAACGGCGGCACCGTGCAGGCTATCGGGGCTCGGATCCTCATGCACACGATAGCAGGCCTCGATATCACGGTCTGCCAGCCACTCTGCAACGCACTCGTTGGCGAGCAGCATGGCTTCCTCGATAAGCGACGTGGCACACGAACGCTCACGCGCCACAATCTGCACGGGCACTCCGCCCTCATCCAATAGAGCGCGAATCTCGGCTGTGTCAAAATCGACTGAGCCGCGGGCGCGACGAATACGACGGCGAAGTTCGGCGAGTTCGTTAGCGGCAACAAGGAAATCGCCGAGGTCGATGTTGTAGCCGCGGGCGGCCTCCTCGCACGCAAGACCGCGCTCAAGCGCTTCCTCGCGCGAGGTCTCGGCAGCCGCAACATCCTCGGCTGCACCCTCCAGCACCGAATACTCAACCGCGCCGGCACGCACCAGCAGCGCCTCGGCGCCGTCATAGTCCATACGCACACGCGAGCGAATCACGCTGGGATACGGATCGTAATGCCGCACGCGACCCTGCGCATCGAGCTCGATATCGACGGTAAACGCAAGACGGTCCTCGTCAGGGCGAAGCGAGCACAGGTCACAGGACAGGCGTTCGGGCAGCATGGGAAGCACGCGATCGGCCAGATACACCGATGTCGTACGATGGCGAGCCTCAAGATCGATATGCCCGTCCCAAGCCACATAGTGTGAAACGTCGGCGATATGCACACCCAGCTTGTAGCCACCCTCGGGCGTGCGCTCCAACGAAATGGCATCGTCAAAGTCGCGCGCGTCGACCGGGTCGATCGTGATGACAAAGCGGTCGCGCAGATCGCGGCGGAGCGGGTCCTTAAGCGCCGCGGACACATCGAGCGAAAGCCCCTCGGCCTCGTCCAGCGCGGCCTCGGGATAGCTATCGGTATAGCCGTAACGCGCCATCACATATTGAACGCCCAAATCGGGCGCGTCATCTCCGCCAATGCGGCGTTCGATCGTCACGGTACCCGATTCCAGGCGCGTCGGGTAGGTCAAAATGCGCGCGACAACGGCATCACCCGGGTGGACACCCAGACGATCCGCCGAGGTATCCTCGGGCAGAATGAAGAAGTCGGCCTTCAGACGCGAATCGAGCGGCTCGATCACACCGAGCGGACCGGCGGTCTGGTACGTGCCCACCACGCTTATGGCTGCACGCTCAACCACGCTTTCGATCACGGCGCGCCGCTCACCGTGCGGGCTGTTCTTAATGCTCACGGCAACGGTATCGCCATCCATGATCTCGCGCTTACCGCGGCCCATGACCTTGTAGTCGCCGTTTTCGGTTACAACGTAGGCGCTATGCTCATGGAGCTGCACGCGCCCGGTCAGGCTCGGACGGCGTTCGCTGCGCACCGGCCCGCGCTGATTGCGAGCTCCACGCTTATGCTTGTTATTGCGCCCCATGGCGCCTCCTAACTATCGATTGCGAACTCCAAAGAGTCTACCCAAATGATTCGCTTTCCTGCCGTCCCCTAGGGATCAAAAAACGGGCCGCCCCATAAGAGACGACCCGTTGGAAGGGATGAATTCCAAGCATGCCTACACGCGCAGGTAGCGGCGCATGGCGATGGCAGAACCAAAGAGACCGATAATCACGCCGACCAGAATCAGCGCAGCATAGGTCACCAGGTAGTACTGCATCGGCAGGGCAAACGACATCCAGCCGATGCTCTCCTGCAGACGCGGGATCATCAGATTGCGCAGCAGCTCCAGAACGCCGATGGAAAGCAGCGAGCCCAAAATGGCCTGCAGCACGCCCTCGGTGATAAACGGGCCACGAATGAAGCCGTTGCTGGCGCCGACCAGACGCATAATCGCAATCTCACGACGACGCGCCGTGATGGACAGGCGAATCGTGTTGTTGATGAAGATGAATGCGATAAAGGTCAGAAGACCAACGAGCACCACGGCGGCGATGCGGATGTAGTTGGTCACCTGGAACAGGCGGCTCACTTCCTCCTGGCCGTACAGCACGCTCGCGTTGACGTCGCCGTCATCCGCGATCTTCTGGAAATCGGCATCCTTCTTGAGCTTCTTTGCCGTGCTCTCGACCTTGGACGGATCGTCCATCTCAATAGCGAAGGAAGCCGGCAGCGGGTTCTGGCCATCGAGCGCGCTCATGGTGGCGTCGGCGTTGCCCGACATCTTGCTCGTATACTCGGCCAGCGCGTCCTCCTTGTCCTTATAGGTCACGGACTTGACGTTATTCCACGTCTTAAGCTCGGCCTCAAAAGCCTGAACATCGGCCTGATCGGCGTCATCACTAATGAACGCGTTGATGACAACCTGATCCTCGACGGTGCCGATCACGGAGTTCAGCATCGCAGAGCCCATGATGAACAGGCCGATGATAAACAGCGAAAGGAAGATCGTGATGACGGCGCCGAGCGAGGTAGTCCAGTTACGGAAGAAGTGGCTGATTGCCTCTTTGAAGGAGTAGCCCACGTTAGTTGGTGCCATAGTTGCCGTAACCTCCCCTCTCCTGGTCGCGGATGACGTGGCCGCCCTCGAGGGCGATCACGCGACGGTGCATGCTATCGACCATCTCGCGGTCGTGCGTGGCGACGATCACGGTGGTGCCGGTGCGGTTAATACGCTCAAGCAGCTTCATGATGCCCAGCGAGATCGCCGGGTCGAGGTTGCCCGTGGGCTCGTCGCAGATCAGCAGCGGCGGACGGTTGACCATAGCACGGGCGACGGCAACGCGCTGCTGCTCGCCACCGGAAAGCTGGTCGGGCAGCGAGTCCATCTGATCGGCCAGACCGACCAGACGCAGCACCTCGGGCACCTGGCTGCGAATGACGCCCTTGGGCTTGCCGATGCACTGCAGGGCAAACGCCACGTTTTCGTAGGCGGTCTTTTGCGGCAGAAGCTTAAAGTCCTGGAACACGGCGCCAATCTGGCGGCGCAGGAACGGAACCTTACGGTTCTTGATCTTCATGAGGTCCTGACCGGCAACCAGGATGCGGCCGCTCGTCGGCTTGACGTCGCGGTTGAGCGTCGACAGCAGCGTGGTCTTACCCGAGCCGGAGTGACCGACCAGGAAGACGAACTCGCCCGGATAGATCTCGATGTTGATGTCGTCGAGTGCAGGCTTGTTAGGCTGTGCCGGATAGATCTTGGTGACATGCTCCATAAGGATGACGGGCTCGACACCGGCCTGCTTGGCCATCTTCTTGCGGCTGGCCTGCGGATCGATGGGCGCAAACACCGACGTAAAATCGGGGTTGTTGAGCGCGTTATCGAGGCTTGCGACCTCGGCTGCCTGATCGCTCTCGACCACCGGGGCAGCAGGCTGCGTGGGGTCGGGAATAGCGGCAAAGAGACCGGACTGCGCAGGCTGAGGAGCCGGCGTCGCAGGGGCCAAGGGGTCGGGAATGCCGGCCATGGTAGGCTGCGGCGTGGCGGCACCAGCCTGAGGCTGCTCCACGCGAGCGGTCACGGCCTGAACGGGCTCAAAACCCGCCGTGCCGGAAAGCGCGACATCGCTGGTTGGATTGTAGGCAAAGGGATCGGATGCCGGCTGTGCCTGATCTGCCGGCTGAGCGGGGGCCTGAGCAACAGGCTGGCCCTCTGAATCCGGAGTGGCGAAACGACTGCCCTGGACGCCTGCCTGCGTCTTGGGGGCATCATCGCCCGCACCGGAGGTACGGAAGTGGTTACCCACTGGTGCTCCTTATCGTCGTGCGTTTAAACTACATGAGCGCTTTGTATTTTAGCAGTATTAGCTTTGCTGCACATAAGAAGCATGGCGTGCTTAGGGATCCCGTCGGCCGGGCACAGGGTTACTCTCCAAATCGTCCTCGGACATGTCGGAGCCCCCGCTGCGCGCTTCGCGCGGCAGGGGCTCCTCCGTCCTGCGGAAAGATTTGGAGAGTAACCCTGTGCCCGGCCTGCGATAACTAAGGGGTCGCCGCGTTTATCTTGGGGTGCTGCATATACAACGCTGGAAGGGTCTGAATTGCGCTTTGTCGATATATGCCCTTTTCCCTGATGGGACCGTGCTTGAGGGGCGTCTTCATGAGTTGCGGTGAAATAGGGACTGTTGAGCCTTTAAGCTGGCAAAACAGTCCTTATTTCACCGCAACTGAAACAGGGGCGCTCTCCAAGAGAGCGCCCCTGCCGGGTTTCCATAGTACTGGCGAAACAGTTTTATAGTTCTGACGAAGCAGTCCATGAAATCCGTCTTGTCCTAGGCCAAGAACTCCTTGGTGGTCGCCACGATGTTGGCCGCGTCCAAGCCGTACTTGTGCAGGAGCTCGGCGCCCGGGCCAGACTCACCGAAGGTGTCGTTGACGCCGATCTTCTTGAGCGGCGTCGGGCACTGCTCGCACAGGACGTCGGCAACGGCGCTGCCCAGGCCACCGATCACGGAGTGCTCCTCGACGGTCACGACGTGGCCGGTCTTGGTGGCGCTCTTGACGATCAGGTCGGCGTCGATGGGCTTGATGGTGTGCATGTTGATGACCTCGGCATCGATGCCCTCGGCAGCAAGCTGCTCAGCAGCCTCGAGCGCCTCGCCGACCATCAGGCCGCAGGCGATGATGGTGACGTCGGTGCCCTCGCGCATGACGATGCCCTTGCCCACCTCGAACTTGTAGGTCTCGGGGTCGTTGATAACCGGCGAGGCCAGACGGGCGAAGCGCATGTACACGGGGCCGTCGCACTCGTAGGCGGCGCGCGTCACGGCACGGGCCTCGATGTCGTCGGCGGGAACGATCACGGTCATGCCGGGGATGACGCGCATGAGGGCGATATCCTCGCAGCACTGGTGCGTGGCGCCATCCTCGCCCACCGAGATACCGGCGTGCGTGGCACCGATCTTAACGTTAAGGTGCGGATAGCCGATGGAGTTGCGGACCTGCTCAAAGGCGCGGCCGGCGGCAAACATGGCAAAGCTGCTCGCGAAGGCGACGCGGCCGGTGGTTGCGATACCGGCGGCAACACCCATCAGGTTGCTCTCGGCGATGCCCACATCGAAGAAGCGGTCGGGGCAGGCGGCCTTAAACTTGCCGGTCTGCGTGGCGGCGGCCAGGTCGGCGTCGAGGACCACAAAGTCATCGTGCTCGTTGGCGAGCTCGACGAGGGCCTCGCCGTAGCTTACGCGCGTGGCGATTTTCTTGACGTCTGCCATCCTAGAGCTCCTCTCCGGCGGCCGTGAGCTCTGCCATGGCCTGCTCAAACTGTTCATCGTTGGGGGCCTTACCGTGCCAACCCACCTGGTTCTCCATAAAGGAGACGCCCTTGCCCTTCGTGGTCTCAGCGATAATGGCGGTCGGCTGACCCTTGGTGGCGCGGGCCTCGGCAAAGGCGGCGCGGATCTGGTCGAAGTCGTTGCCGTCGGCGAGCTCCACCACATGGAACTTGAAGGCGCGGAACTTGTCGGCGAGCGGCATGGGGTCGTTGACCTCCTCGACGGGGCCATCGATCTGCAGGCCGTTATGGTCGACGATCACGCAGAGGTTGTCGAGCTGCTGGTTGCCGGCAAACATGGCGGCCTCCCAGACCTGGCCCTCCTCGCTCTCGCCATCGCCCAGCAGGGCGTACGTGCGGTAAGTATCGCCCCAGTGCTTGGCGGCAACCGCCATGCCCACGGCGGCGGAGATGCCCTGGCCCAGCGAGCCGGTGGACATATCGACGCCCGGAGTGTCGTTCATGTTGGGATGGCCCTGCAGGTGACTGCCGATGTGGCGCAGCGTCTCGAGATCCTCCTTGGGGAAGAATCCGCGCTCGGCGAGCACGGCGTACAGACCAGGCGCGCAGTGACCCTTGGAAAGCACGAAGCGATCGCGGTCGGCCTTGCGGGGGTCGGCAGGGTCGACGTTCATTTCCTCAAAGTACAGATAGGTCATGATGTCGGCAGCGCCGAGCGAACCGCCCGGATGGCCGGACTTGGCAGCGTGCACGCCGGTGACGATGCCCTTCCTTACCTCGTTGGCAACCTTTTTGAGCTCTTCGTCGCTCATTGTGCCTTCCTTTCATCCTCATTAGACAAAATGCGCACGGCACCGAAGGTAATCCCAACACAGCCGCAATGCACGTACGTCATTCATTATGCTGGAAACTGATGGCTTTACCAGAGTTTTTATCATTATTTGAACAATTTAGCAGGCAGAACCGCTGATGAAACGGTTTATCAATGTGAACGTCTTTTGGATGGAACGCGATCGACCCTACGCGCTAATGTCCTTGAATCCCTCGCCGAAGGCTTCCGTAACGTCAGCGACCGTCACGATGGCGTGAGGATCGCGCTCGCGCACGATCGTCTTGAGGGTATTGAGCTCTCGACGGCTCACGATGACCATAATCACCGGCTTCTCGGCACCCGAATACATGCCAGTCGCCTTAAACTTGGTACAACCACGACCCAGGCCATACATGATATCGGCAGCGATATCAGGGAACTTGTCCGAGATGATGAGTACCATACGGCGCTTGTTGCCACCATCGACCACGGCATCGATCACGTAGCCGCTAATGACCATCGAAAGGCCTGCATATAGTGCGTTTTCGATTGAAAAGACCGGAGCCGACAGCGCGCATACGGCAACATCGATCGCCATGACGGTCGAGCCCACCGGCAGCGAGGTATTACGCGAGATGATTTGGCCAATCGTGTCCGAGCCGCCGGTGTTGGCGCCGGCGCGCAACACCATGCCGTAACCGATGCCCGTAATAATGCCGCCCCACATGGCGGGAAGCATCAGGTCCGCATCCGCCAGAGGTGCTACAAACGGGGCGAACAGATCGGTAAAGAAGCCCAGCAGCACAAAGCCCGTCGCGGTCTGCACCACGTAGAACATGCCACCTTCGCGCATAACGACCAGCAACAGCAAGGCGTTCATCACGATCGTCTGAATACCAACGGGAAGCGATAGGCCACGCGATGCGCCGACCGCCTGGATAATGGTGGCAAGGCCCGTAACGCCACCGGCAGCAAGGCCGTTGGGAATCAAAAACAGGTCGGTCGCAATAGCGGCCAGAGCGCACCCCAACATAATCTGGGGCAGGTCGTGAAAGAAGTTCATCGATAGAATGCGCTTGATGTCCAGACGATATGCCATGCTGCCTCCCTCAAAAAAGCGCACCCCATCGGATGCGCTTTGAACTTCTTCTTGTATTCGATTCTACCGATTCGCCGGACAAAAACCACCCCTGCGCAGGGTTTGCTCTGGATACAAAACCACCCTGCTGGGAGGGTTTTAATCCATTTCCACATAAACCGGGCGGTTTATGCAGACGGGGTCTCCGCGTCAGCGTTGCCGGTGGCCCAGCGATGGTAGCCAATAACAAACGGGTCCAGGTCGCCATCGTCAAGAACGGCCTCGACATTGCTGGTCTCCACGCCCGAGCGCAGGTCCTTGACCATCTGGTACGGGTAGAGCACGTAGCTGCGGATCTGGTTGCCAAAACCAATCGTGGTCTTGGGTCCGCGGATCTCATCGAGCGCCTCGGCGCGCTTCTCGAGCTCAATCTCGTACAGGCGAGCCTTGAGGATCTGCATGCACGCGGCCTTGTTCTGGATCTGGCTGCGCTCGTTTTGGCAGGTGACCACAATGCCGCTGGGGAAATGCGTCACGCGCACGGCGGAGTCGGTGGTGTTGACGCCCTGACCGCCCGGGCCGCTCGCGTGGTACACGTCCACGCGGATGTCATCGGGACTAATTTCGATGTCGATATCATCGGGTAGCACGGGGATGACCTCGACGCCGGCAAACGTGGTCTGGCGGCGCTTCTTGTCGTCGGTGGGGCTGATGCGCACCAAGCGGTGGACGCCGGCCTCGGCGCGCAGCATGCCAAATGCGTCCTTGCCCTCGACGGTAAAGGTCGCGCGGTCGATGCCGATGACCTCGGCTGCGGGACAGTCGTTGATGGTGACCTTCCAGCCGCGACGCTGGCAGTACTTCATGTACATCTTAAAGAGCATGAAAGTCCAGTCCTGGGCCTCCAGACCACCCTGTCCGGGCTTGATGGTCACAATGGCATCGCCGTGATCGAACTCACCGGTAAACCAGCTCGAAAGCTCAAGCTCATCGATGGCACGGGCCAGGCGCTCAGCCGTGGCTGCAGCCTCCTCGCGAAGGGCGGCGGCGTCGGGGTCATCCCCCATCTCCTCGGCAAGCTCCAGCGCGGCGCGGGCATCGGAAAGCTCGCCCCGCGCGGTATCCACGGCAGCGATATCTTCCTTGGTACGCGCGATCTCCTCCATGGTGGCACGGGCGGCGTCGGCGTCATCCCAAAAGCCAGGGGCAACACTTTTGGCCTCGAGCTCGGTCACGCGCGTGCGCTTTTCGTCCAAATGGAGATACGACTCGACCTCGCCGAGCCGGTCCGCGAACGCGTCCAGCTCGGCGGGCGTTACCTCTAAAGCCTCAGCCATTAACGATTCCTGCCGTGGCAGTACTTAAACTTCTTGCCGCTACCGCAGGGGCACGGGTCGTTGCGGCCCACGTTGACGTACGGATCGTCGCTCTCGGACTTGCGATAGGTGGTCACCTTGCCACCGTTGTTGACGGCAGCCGGTCCGCCTTGGACAGCCGTGCGGGCCTGCACCTGCGCCTGCTTGCGCAGCACCGAGTCGCCGTTGTCACCATCGACCTCGGCAGGACCGGAGAAGCGCGCGCCCTCGAGCGCGGGCTCCTCCTTGTGCTCCACGGCACGCGGGGCAGCCTTGATCTCGATGCGCAGAACCGTGCGCAGGTAATCCTCATACATGGTATCGACGAGTATCTGGAACGCGCCGTAGGCCTCGGTCTTGTACTCGACCAGCGGGTCGCGCTGGCCAAAGCCGCGCAGGCCGATGCCGGTCTTGAGGTAGTCCATCTCCTGCAGGTAGTTCATCCAGCGGGTATCGATGACGCGCAGCATGACCTGGGTGTTGAGCTCGCGCATCAGGTCCTCGCCCAAGCGCTCGGCCTTCATGTTGTAGCACTTCTCTACGTAAGCCAGGACATCGGCAGCCAGGGCCTCATAATCCTCGTCGGGGAACTTCGGCGTATCGATGTGACCGGTGAGCTCCACAACCCACTTACGCAAACCCTCAAGATCGCGCTCGCCCTCGTGGCTGTCCTTGGTGCAGAACTCCTGCACGCAGCGGTACACGGTGTCGTGCATGACCTCGGTGATGTGGTCGGTCAGGTCCTTGCCGTCCAGAATCTTATTGCGCTCGGCGTAGATGACCTGGCGCTGCTTGTTCATGACGTCGTCGTACTCAAGGACGCTCTTACGCATGGAGAAGTTGATGCTCTCGACCTTGTGCTGGGCGCTCTCGACGGCCTTGGAGATGATCTTGTGCTGGATGGGCACGTCGTCGCCCATGTCGGCCGTGACCATCATCTTGGAGACGCGGTCCATCTTGTCGCCGCCGAACAGGCGCATGAGGTCGTCCTCGAGCGACAGGTAGAACTGGGTCTCGCCTGGATCGCCCTGACGGCCGGAACGGCCGCGCAGCTGGTTGTCGATACGGCGGGACTCATGGCGCTCGGTGCCGATGACGGTCAGGCCGCCGGCGGCAAGCACGCGCTCGCGCTCGGCCTTGCAAGTCTCCTTGGCCTCGGCGTTAAACTGCTCGAGCTGCTCGGGCGTCACATCCTCCATGGTCAGACCCTCGTACTCCAGGCGCTCGCGCACCAGCTCGTCGGGGTTGCCGCCCAGCAGGATGTCGGTACCACGACCAGCCATGTTAGTAGCGATGGTCACGGCGCCGTAGCGTCCGGCCTGGGCAACGATGTGGGCCTCGCGTTCATGGTGCTTGGCGTTGAGGACCTCGTGTGCGATGCCGCGCTTGGTAAGGGCGGCGGACAGCTTCTCGGAACTCTCGATGGAGACGGTGCCCACCAGGACCGGCTGGCCCTTGGCGTGACGTCGCTCGACATCGTCGGCGACGGCGTTGTACTTGGCCTGAATGGTGCGGTACACCAGGTCCTCGTGATCCACGCGCTGCACGGGCTTGTTGGAAGGGATGACTTCGACGGGCAGCTTGTAGATCTCGCGGAACTCGGCATCCTCGGTAAGTGCCGTGCCGGTCATGCCGGAGAGCTTGTCATACAGACGGAAGTAGTTCTGCAGGGTGATGGTGGCCAGGGTCTGGTTCTCCTCGCGTACGAGCACGCCCTCTTTGGCCTCGATGGCCTGGTGCAGGCCCTCAGAATAGCGGCGGCCCTCCATGATGCGGCCGGTGAACTCGTCGACGATCTTGACCTCGCCGTTGGTGACCACGTACTGCTTATCGCGGTGGAACATGTACTGGGCCTTCAGCGCTTGCTGCAGGTGGTTGACCAGCTGGCCGGAGAGATCGGCATAGATGTCATCGATACCCAGGCGGCGCTCAATTTTCTTAAGGCCGCGCTCGGTGGCGGCAATGGTGTGCTTGGCCTCGTCCATGACGAAGTCGCCCGTGGGCTCCACGTCCTCGGTGGCGGTGAGCATGTCGTGCGACACGTCCTCGCCGCGCTCAAGGCCACGCACGGCACGCGCGAAGTCCTTGTAGGTACTGGCGGACTTGGTGCCAGCGCCCGAGATGATCAGCGGGGTGCGGGCCTCATCGATCAGGATGGAGTCAACCTCGTCGACGATGGCGTAGTTGTGACCGCGCTGCACGCGCTGCTCGGGACGGGTGACCATGTTGTCGCGCAGGTAATCAAAGCCGAACTCGGAGTTGGTGCCGTAGGTGACGTCGGCCTGGTAGGCCGGACGCTTGAGCTCGAGCGGCATGTTGTTCTGGAGCAGACCGACGGTCATGCCCAGGTACTTGTAGATGCGGCCCATCCACTCGGAGTCGCGCTTTGCCAGGTAATCGTTGACGGTAACGACATGCACGCCCTTGCCGGCGATAGCGTTGAGATAGCCGGCCAACGTGGAGACGAGGGTCTTACCTTCGCCGGTCTTCATCTCGGCGATGTGGCCCTCGTGCAGTGCCATGGCGCCAATGAGCTGCACGTCAAAGTGGCGCATACCCATGGTGCGCTTGGAAGCCTCACGCACGGTGGCAAAGGCCTCGGGGAGCATGTCGTCGAGCGACTCGCCGTTGGCGTAACGCTCGCGGAACTTATCGGTCTGGCCGCGGAGCTCCTCCTCGGTCATCTTCTCAAACTGGGGCTCAAGACCGTTGATCTGGTCGACGATCTTGTAGTAGCGCTTAAGGTCCTTATCGGA
Organism: uncultured Collinsella sp.; assembly: GCA_958420355.1. Taxonomy (GTDB): domain Bacteria; phylum Actinomycetota; class Coriobacteriia; order Coriobacteriales; family Coriobacteriaceae; genus Collinsella. Next base: position 3,915 of record CATZJG010000011.1, on the reverse strand, counting down.
TCCAAAGGACAGCAGCTTTGACATGAATCCCATGTGGTTTTCCTTTTTGGCCATCGCCCACGTCGTGCAGTTGCGGGCGAGTTAAACACAGATGATTGTACTTTAGCCAAACAAGGCGCGGCCTATACGGTCGACCTCGACCGCCACGTAATAACTACGACCAACCTGCCACAATGGGACAGGTTAATTTTGGCAGGTTTTATCTGGGCTAACGCCGCCTCTCTGCCATTTGGTGCAATGGGGGCAGGTTGGTTTGCACCAATAAAAAGAAAAGGACCGCGCACCCAAACGGATGCACGGCCCTTATGCCATGAATGCGAGTGATTCCGCGGCGAGCTATTTACTCAGCAGCCTCGGTGGTCTCGGCCTCGGCAGCGGCCTCCTCGACGGGAGCCTCTGCGGGAGCCTCGGCGGCCTGCTTGGCAGCCTCCTCGGCGAACTTAGCGGCACGCTTAGCCTTCTCGGCAGCCTTAGCCTCAGCGGCGGCCTTGCGAGCAGCCTCGGCCTCAGCAGCCTTGGCGGCCTTGGCAGCCTTGGCCTCCTCAGCCTTCTTGAGCTGGGCGGCAGCGGCGCCACCGAACTTGTCGGCGAAGCGCTGGACGCGTCCACCGGTGTCGACGAACTTCTGCTGGCCGGTGTAGAACGGGTGGCACTCGTTGCAAAGCTCGACCTTCATCTCGGACACGGTAGCGTGCGTCTTGAAGGTGTTGCCGCAGGAGCACGTCACCGTGCACTCGACATACTGGGGATGGATACCCTGCTTCATGGTAGGACTCCTTATTGGTCAGGCGCTGGTTACCGATCAGCGCATAAGGCGTCTTGGTTTCCGACCAAGACAACAAACTCGGCTATGGTACCACGGCGCCGCGCGTCCCACAAAAGGTTCACGGTCTTTGTGCAACGCGGCGCGACCAACCGCAGCGGACACGCACCCTGTTGCCCCTTCTCCCATGTTGCAGACGTGTAACGCCGCAGTAAGCACACCCCTTTTGGCGCCAGACAGGTACAATGATGAACACTGTACCGTAGCGGAGCGCCCCGCGCGCGCCGCAATCACGCGAAAGGGTTTCCCATGGCCGAGATCTCGTCCTCCCGTATCGTCATCACCGTCCTTGGCAAGAACCGCCCCGGCATCGTCGCCGGCGTCACCCGTGTCCTAGGCGAGGCCAACGTCGACATCCGCGACATCACGCAGTCCATTATCGAGGACATCTTCACCATGACCATGCTGGCCGACACCGCCGAGTCCAAGCTCGACTTCGCCGAGCTGCAGAAGGCGCTGGCCGAGGCCGGCGAGCTTTCGGGCGTCAACGTGTCCATCCAGCGCGAGGACGTCTTTAACTTTATGTACCGCCTGTAGCGAACAAGCCGCTCGGGGCAGCTTGACGTCATATCGTCCAAGCGCGCGGCCCCAAAGCGGACCGGAGAGGAGCGCGCATGGCCTACGACGCCAAGAAAATCTACTACCGCTTCGACGATCACCTGAGCCGCCTGGTTCTGGATTACGAGGCGAGCCGTCAGATTTCGCCCGAAAGCGAAAACCTCTACCACGGCCTGCCGACCGACCCTTATGACGAGGACCTGTTTGTCGAGCACAATGTCAAACGCGGCCTGCGCAATGCAGACGGCTCGGGCGTGGTCGCGGGCCTCACTCGCATCTCGGACGTACATGGCTACAACAAGGTCGACGGTAAGGTCGTGCCCGATCAGGGCAAACTCACGCTTCGTGGCTACAGCATCGAGGATCTGGTCAACAACGCCCAGGCCGAGAACCGCTACGGCTACGAAGAAGTCGCCTATCTGCTCATCACGGGCTCCCTGCCCACCAAGGAAGAGCTTGACGGCTTCTGCGAGCGCCTAGGTGCCTTTAGACATCTGAGCGACGAGTACGTCAAAGAGTTCCCCATGACCACGGTGTCGTCGAGCATCATGAATGTGCTTCAGCGCGCCGTGCTGCTGTTCTACGCCTTCGATGCCGAACCAGACGTGATCACGCCCGAGCACGAAATCGACGTCGCCATTTCCATGCTCGCACGTCTCCCGCGCATCGCCGCCTTCGCGCATATGGCCTCGGTCGCCAAGCGCCGCGGCTCCGAGGTTCATGTACCGCACCCCACACCCGGCCTTTCCACCGCCGAGACCATCCTGCAGGTGTTGCGCGGCGGTATGGCATTCACCCGCGACGAAGCCATGCTGCTCGACGTGATGCTCATGCTGCATGCCGAGCACGGCGGCGGCAACAACTCCACGTTCGCCTGCCGTGTGCTGTCCTCCTCGGCCACCGACCCGTATTCCGCCTACGCCGCGGCTATCGGCTCGCTCAAGGGCCCGCGCCACGGCGGCGCCAACGCCAAGGTCGTGTCCATGCACGAGGACATCCGTGCGCATGTTTCCAATTGGGAGGACGAGGACGAGATCGCAGCCTACCTGGGCAAGATCCTCGACAAGCAGGCCTTCGACGGCACGGGCCTCATCTACGGTATGGGCCACGCCGTCTACACGCTGAGCGACCCGCGTGCCGAGGTGTGCCGCCGTTACGCGCGCACGCTTGCCGCCAAGAAGGACCTGGGCGAGGAGTTCGCGCTCATCGAGCGTATCGAGCGCCTGGCCCCGCAAGTAATGCGTGATCACGGCATGACCAAGCCCATCTGCGCCAACATCGACCTGTACACGGGCTTTATCTACAAGATGCTCGGCGTGCCCGAGACGCTTTTTACGCCGCTATTCGCCGTCGCCCGCATGGCCGGCTGGTCGGCGCACCGCATGGAAGAGCTCTTCTGCGCGCACCGTATCATCCGCCCCGCCTATCGTCCGGTGATCGAGCCGCTGGAGTACAAGCCGCTCGCCGACCGCTAGGACGCGGACCGTTATAGAACCCGAGCGTGGCCAGGGCATCATCGCCCTCGGCCACGCTTTTTATGCCAGTAGAAAGGGCTTCATCAAATGATTGTGTTTTCCGATATGGACGGAACGCTGCTGACGAGCGATAAGCAGATGAGCGACGCCACCTGGGCAATGCTCGACGAGCTTGCGCGCCGCGGTATTGAGTTTGTGCCCTGCACGGGGCGTCCGCTGTCGGGCATCTTTGAGCCCATCCTCGCCCATCCCGCCGTACACTACGCGGTCTGCGCCAACGGCGCCAGCGTCTGGCAGCTCGACGACGGTACGTCCACCGATGCCTCACGTGCCACGCGCATTTTGAGCCGACCGCTCGACCGCGCCATCGCCCACCGCATCCATAGCATTGCCGCCGGCCATGACGTCACCTTCGATATCTTCGCGGACGGGCGGTGCTTCCTCCCCCGCTCGCTCTACACGCGCCTGGACGAATTCTGCGGCGGCGACCCCCACATCGCGGCTTCGCTCAAGCGTACGCGAACACCGATCGACATGGATATCGACAGCAAGATCGACGAGGTCGAGACGCTCGAACGCATCGCCATGTACTGGCACGACCCGGCCGATCGCGACGCCATCGCGGCGGAGCTCGAAACGCTCGGAGGCATTGAGGTCACGCGTTCGTACGCCATGAATATCGAGGTCATGGGCGAGGGCGCCACCAAGGGAACGGCCCTCACGTGGCTATGCGAATACCTGGGCGAGCGTCTCGCCGACGCCTGGGCGTTCGGCGACAACATCAACGACATCCCCATGCTGCAGGCAGCGGGCCACGGCATGGCCATGATCAACGCCGAGTCCGAAGACCGCGAGGCCGCCGACGCCATCACCGAATACGACAACGACCACGACGGCGTCGCCCGCACCATCATGGCCGCCCTCGCCTAGCCATTGGGGACGTTCTTGAATGACTAGTCGTTGGGGACAGTCTTCGCGAAAAAGCTGCAAGGACTGTCCCCCACTGCCGGCAGAGACGATATGAGCAGGACATAAAAACATTGAGAGCCCCTGCTGCAT
>CATZJG010000010.1:0-81187 GCA_958420355.1 uncultured Collinsella sp. | reverse complement strand
CCGGCTGAGTCTGGGAAGAGGTGCCGGGCGGCGGGCGGAGCATGGCCACCGGACCCATCGAAACACATCTCCACCGTTCCTTCAACTGGGAAAACGACGCCCCCGTGGCCTGAATAGGGCCTCGGGGGCGTTCGGCTAACTGCGGGAACGGCCTATCCGCTCAATGTGTTCGGCTGAGATCGGAAATCAACCCTAGTCATTGGGGACGTCCCCAATGACTACATGAAAGCGCCCCCAAACGGATGTGCTTGGGGGCGCTTCTTGCTTGCGAGGTTAAGACTCAATATAGTCCTTCAGCTTGCTACTGCGGCTGGGGTGGCGGAGCTTGGCCAGGGTCTTGGACTCGATCTGGCGGATACGCTCGCGCGTGACGCCAAACTCGCGGCCGACTTCCTCGAGCGTACGGGGATGTCCGTCGACAAGGCCAAAGCGCAGCTCGATAACCTTGCGCTCACGATCGGCAAGCGAGTCGAGCACCTGGGTGAGCTGCTCCTGCAGCATGGAGAAGCTGGCGGCATCGGGCGGAACGATAGCCTGGGAGTCCTCGATGAAGTCGCCCAGCTGGGAATCCTCTTCCTCGCCGATGGGGGTCTCGAGCGACACGGGCTCCTGCGAAATCTTCTGAATCTCGCGGACGCGGTCGGCGCTCATGTCCATCTCGGCACCGATCTCCTCGGGGGTCGGGTCGCGACCCAGGTCCTGGAGAAGCTGGCGCTGCACGCGGACGAGCTTGTTGATGGTCTCGACCATGTGCACGGGAATACGGATAGTACGGGCCTGGTCGGCGATAGCACGCGTGATGGCCTGGCGGATCCACCACGTGGCGTACGTGGAGAACTTAAAGCCCTTCTGGTAGTCGAACTTCTCGACGGCGCGGATCAGACCGAGGTTGCCCTCCTGGATCAGGTCCAGGAACAGCATGCCGCGACCGACGTAGCGCTTGGCGATGGAGACGACCAGACGCAGGTTGGCGCTGATGAGCGCCTGCTTGGCCTCGAGACCGACGTTCTCGATACGGGTCAGGCGACGCATCTCGGCGCGGGTGAGCTCGATCTCGCCCGCCTCGGCGGCCTCGAGCTTCTCGGTGGCGTCAAGGCCAGCCTCGATCTTCATGGCCAGATCGACCTCTTCGGAAGCGGTCAGCAGGTCGACCTTACCGATCTCCTTAAGATACATACGAACCGGGTCGCCGGTCAGCATCACCGTGGAGGCATCGATGCCACGCACGCGCGAACGCGAACGGGACGTGCGCACGGTGCGTTTCTTCTTGCTCTTGGAAGAGCCCATCTCGGCGTCGGCCTGACGGGCCATCTTAAGCTCGTGATCGTCGAGCGAGCCGGAATCGTGCTCGTCGTCATCGAAATCGTCGGTATTGCTATCGTTATCGTCATCGTCGACGTCCATGGGGGCGTCGTCGTTTCCGCTCGCGGAGATAATCTGGATGCCGCTGTTGCGCAGCGCGGAATACACCGCGTTGAGCTGCTCGTCAGACACATCGATATCCTTCAGGGCGACCTGAATCTCGTCCTCGGTTACCGAAGTCCTGTTTGAGCCGTTGCCCATGAGCTTTGCAACGTAGGATTCCAGCCCAGTACCCGTGCTCTCACTCTTTTTTGGCACAGATTCTCCCTTCATAGTCCACAGGACTCATTACTTTAGCACACACGTAGACCTCTATACCCAAAATAAAGACAGGATATAGGCGAGAATACGCTGGTTGACCACAACATCTAGGCCTGATCGGCACCTGCGGTCTCCAAACCAATCAAACGAAACGGATCTGCCACGCCGCCGATCGACTTTTGGAGCTCGCGCTGGCGCTGAGAATCTTGCATCGCCTGCATCGTCAGCACACGGCGCGCCTCATCGTCGAGCGACCGGTCCTGGCGAAGCTTGGCCTGTGCGGCGCGCATGCGGCGCTTGATGGTGTAGAGCTCAAGGGTATCGAGCATAAACACGATGTTCGTCTCGGTGGGGTGCTTGCTCGTCGACGAAATGCGCCCGGCGCTGACAAGCGACGCTGCCTCGGGACACACCGCGCGCGCCGCATCCATGCACGCCGTGGGGTCGGTGCCCGGCGGCGTCGCGAGCACGGCCCACGCGATGGACTCGTGGCGCGGATCCACCCACTCGATCGAGCAGATGCGGTCGGCATACGTGCGGAACAGGTCGGGGTAGCTCGTGAGCATCGTCAGCAGCTCGCGCTCCCCCGCCAGAGACTTTCGTTCCAGGTCGGTCAGCACGATCGGCATCGTCGATGCCGCAGACACGTCCGTTGCATCGGCAACCGGCGCCGCGCCATCCACACCAACCGGCACATCGATCGGCGGCATATCGTCGACGACCTCGACCGGCGCGGCCCCGTAGGCCTCGAGCGGCACATAGTCGTACGGCTCTTCCTCGACCGGTGCGGACACCGGCGGCGTCGCTCCCGACGCCCAGGCACCGCGAGACGCCTCCCGCGAACCAGACGCCCGACCGCCCGCGCTGCCTGCGCGCTCGGCCTGCGCCCGCTGGCGCTCGTAGTTCTGCTCGCGACGACGCTCGGCATCCTCACGCTTGGCAACATCGCGAAACACGCGTCCCGAGCTCGAACGCACCGTCTCCAAGTCCAAACCCAACAAGTCGGCAATCTGGATAAAGTACGTATCGATCATATAGCTATCGCGCAGCGGATAGATAAGCGTCAGCGCATCCTCGAGCGCCTTGGCACGACCGCCCGGCGTGGTAATGTCACTCGACTCCTGCAGTGAGCGGTACACAAAGTCCATGAGGGGCTCGGCGGCATCGATGCGCGCCTGCAGCGCCTCGCCACCATGCGCGGTGATGAACTCCATGGGGTCGTTGCCGTCGGGAAGCACCACGCAGCGCAGGTCCATCGAATCCTGCTCGATAAACTGAATCGCGCGGCGTGCAGCCTTTTGACCGGCGGCATCACCGTCGAACATATACACGATGCGCTTGGCAAAACGGGTGAGCGTCTTTACGTGATGTTCCGTCAGCGCCGTGCCCAGCGTGGCGACGACGTTTTTAATCCCCGCCTCCCAGCAGGCGATGCAGTCGGTATATCCCTCCACCACGATGGCGGTATCCTGCGCGACGATAAACTCCTTAGCCCAGTTAAAGCCGTAGAGGTTTCGCTTTTTATGGAACACGCTCGTCTCGGCGGTGTTGAGGTACTTCGGCTGGCCGTCGCCCATAATGCGCCCGCCAAAGGCGATGTTATGACCCTGCTCATCAAAGATGGGAAACATCACACGGTCGTAAAAACGGTCGGCAAGCTGCCCGCGCCCACGGCTCACGGCCACGTTGGCGTCGATCATCTCCTGCGGGGTAAAGCCCGCCTGCGACAAATGCGACACCAGCGCGTTGCGACCCGGCGCAAAGCCCAGGCAGTAGCGGCGGCAGACGTCGCCGCCCATACCGCGGCTGGCGAAATACTCGCGCGGACGGTTGTCCTTACCGCGCATAAGCATGGTGTGATAAAACTGAGCGGTCTCGGCGCACAGGTCATAGATGCGGGCACGCTTGGTTCCGCGATCGCGCTGCGCACCGGTATCGTGCAGCTCAATGCCGGCACGGTCGGCCAGGAAGCGAATCGACTCGGGAAAACTCAGGTTCTCACGCTTCATGATGTAGGTGAAGACGTCGCCGCCTTCGCCACAGCCAAAGCAGTGCCACACCTGCGTGGCGGGGATAATGTGGAAGGACGGCGTCTTTTCGCCATGGAAGGGGCAGCAGCCCCAAAACTCATGGCCGCGGGGCTTGAGCTCAACCGTTTCCTGCACGATGGCAACCAGGTCAGACGCAGCGCGTACCCGGTCTTTTTCCTCATCGCTAATCACGGATGCTCACCCCCCGCTCACCCAAGTTGTGACGAATGTCCTCGATATTACCCTCGACGGTCGCGATCAACTCATCCAGCGAATCGAACACACGCGAGGGACGCAGCCAGCGCGTAAACGCCAGCGAAACGGAAGCGCCGTACAGGTCGCCCGTATAACCAATTAAATTAGCCTCGAGATGCGCCGAAGCCGCATCGTCAGCATACGTTGGCGGCAGGCCGACGTTCACGGCAGCGGGCCACGCGGTGTCATCGACCAGCACCAGACCCTCATACACGCCATCGGCTGGCACCTGAATGCCGTCGGGAACCTGCAAGTTTGCCGTGGGAAAGCCCATGCCAGAACCCTCGTGACGGCCGCGAATAACGCCGCCACGCACCATATACGGACGGCCGAGTAACTCAGCAGCAAGCTCCACATGGCCCTGTCCCAACTCATGACGAATGCGGGTGGCGCAAATGGCCTCACCGCCCTCGCAAAGCAGGTCGTGACCATACACGTCAACGCCGTGCTCGGAACCCCAGGAGCGCATCTCGGCAACACCAGAAGCACCGCCACGACCCAGCCTAAAGTCACTGCCAACGCGAATCGAGCGAATGTCGACTACGCGTGACAGCAGTGCGAGAAAACCGACATGGTCAAGCGCCGCAACCTCAGGCGTAAAGGGAACGGCCACCACCGCATCGACCCCGGTTTGAGCCAGGGCATGCAGACGGTCGGCCGTCGTCATCAATTTTTGAGCGGGCGAAGGGCTCACCACAACGTCCGGGTCGGGATCGAAGGTAACCACGACCGCCTTACAGCCATGGGCACGCGCATCACGGACAAGTGCTTCGATGAGTTCCTGGTGTCCACGGTGAACGCCGTCGAACACGCCGATGGCAATCGATGCGGCACCCAAGTGCCCGCACTCATCAAACGCATCGGCCGTAACGATGCGAGCCTCGTCCGACTCGCCCGCGAAAAAGACACGCGCGAGCTCGTGAGCGGACAACATCATCGAACACCGCCGATTGCCTGCGGAAACACGTGCTCCATAACAAAGCGGCCACTCTCAATGCGGGCGAGCGCCTTGAGTCCCCCATCGAGCACCAGCGCAAACAGCGCCTTCGAGACATCGAAATCGGCAAGCGCACGCTCAACGGGAATGCGACGGCCGCAGAGCAGATCGTCGGCAAGATTGCCCGGCAAGTCAACACGCGTGGCGCCCAAGGCCGCAATGGGATCCAGGGCAAAGCCAGCGGCGGACTCGGGAGAAAGCTCCTCCACCGCATGACAGGCGCCAATGGAAACAACACCGGATGCGGTGCGACGAAGCGCGGAAATATGCGCGGCGCTATCACAAGCACGGCCCAGGTCGCGAGCGAGCGCACGAATGTAGGTGCCCTTGCTCACCGAGAACGCCACGGTCCACACACATGTATCACCTTCGCCACCCACGGCGATCAGGTCAGCGGCATAGACCTCGACGGGGCGCGGAGGTAGGTCCACCGCATTACCCGCGCGAGCAGACTTGTAGGCGCGAACGCCATTGACCGAGATAGCCGAAAACGCCGGCGGCACCTGCATCTGCGGACCCAGCATGGCGGCCAAGCGCTCATGGGCATAGGCAGGATCGCGGAGCTCGTTGGCAACAGCCACCGTGCGGACGGCCTCGCCCTCCGCGTCATCGGTATTAGTCTCGGCGCCAAACGAGATGTCGGCGACGTAGCTTTTGGTATCGAGCGTGAGCATACCCAGCAAACGGGTGGCCTGACCCACGCCCACAACCATGACACCCGATGCCATGGGGTCGAGCGTACCGGCATGGCCGACGCGCCGCTCATGGAGAGCGCGTCGGCATTGCGAGACCACGTCATGGGACGTGCAACCCACCGGCTTATCGACGGCGAGCAGCATATTCAGTTGAGAAGGCGTACGACGAGCCATGTACCATCCAAAAAGTTAAAGCTCGACGGTCACCGAAGCGGGATCCTCCCCCACCAGCTCGGCCAGCATGGGAAGTGCCACGGCGAGCGTCTCGCGAATTGTTCCGTTGTTGGAAAAGCCGGCGGCGGCATGATGCCCGCCACCGCCAAAGTTGGCAGCGATCTCGGACACATCGAGGTCACCCTTGGAGCGCAGGTTGCCACGCACCTTGGTATCGCCGTCGATGCCCTTTAAGAACAGGCAGACCTCGACGCCCATCACCGAACGCACCACATCGACCAGGCCGTCGCACTCGTCCGAGGTGACGCCGCAGGCCTCAAGGTCGCTCTGGTAGGCATAGCTATACGCCACGCGCCCATGCGCGACCGTCTTAATGCGGCCCATAACGATGGACTTGAGGTGCAAAAACTCAACGCGCATGCTCTGATATACCTCGAGAGCCACACGCGCCGGATCGGCACCGTGGGCAACAAGACGCGAGGCCGCATGGAAGGCGGCAGCATCGGCATTCTGGTACTGGAAACGGCCGGTATCGGTAACCAAGCCACACAGCAGGCAGGTCGCAACGCCATCACGTGCGACAATGCCGCAATTGTCCAAGAAGCGGTCGATGATCATAGCGCAGGCTGCAGCTTCAACGCGCCTCAGGCTGAGCTCGGCAAACTCCTCGCGCGCCGGGTGGTGATCGAAGCACACCACATGCTTGGAGCGGCGAAGCACCTCGGCCGAGTTGTTGAGGCGCTCGACGACCGGCACGTCCACCGAGATGAACAAGTCCGGATTGCCAGGGTACGCAGATGCCGGCACCAGGCGATCGGAGCCTTCCATAAAGCGGTAGATGCGCGGAACCGGGTCATCGTCTGCCAGCAACAGCGCAATGTCCTTGTTGGGAAAAAACTTCATGAGCGAAAGGCCCAGACCCAACACGGAGCCCAAGGCATCGCCATCGGGAGAAGTATGTCCCGAAATCGCAATGGAGGACGCACCCTCGATGAGCTCGAGGATGCGTCGCTGAATATCTGCAGACTCGCACGAGGCGAGGTCGGCGGAATTAGTCATCTAAAGCTGCCTCCTGGGCGGCATCCGCTATCGGATAGCCGTCCTCGTCCTTTTCGATCGCAAGCGTGGCGGGAACGTTTTCCAGCGCACGCGTGATGCGCTCGGCCTCATCGGTCGAGCGATCGATGCGAAAATCGAGCTCGGGCGTAACACGCCAATCGAGCGAGCGAGCCAACAGGCTGCGAATACGGCCCTTAGCGCTAGCGAGCGCCTCCATGACCTCGTCGTAGCGGCTCGCATCGCACGACACATACACGCGCGCGAACGAACGGTCCACCGCGACCTCGACCGCGGTCAAAGTAACCAGGTCGAGACGCGGATCGGAAACCTCAAAGAGCAGGATATAACCGAGCTTCTCGCGAAGCTGCTCGCCCAGACGGCGGGTTGCCTGCGTTTGCTTCATAGCGCTACCCCCTACTCGGTACGGGCAACCTGGTCGATGCGGTAACCCTCGATCTGGTCGCCGGGCTTGATGTCCTGGAAGTTCTCCAGGCCAATGCCGCCCTCGGAACCGCTCTTGAGGCTCTTGGCCTCGTCCTTGTAGTGGCGCATCGAGGCGATCTTGCCGTTGAAGACCACGATGCCGTCGCGCACCAGACGCACGGAATCGGTCGCGGCGATCTCGCCCTCTTCGACGCGGACGCCGGCGGCGATACCGACTTTGGGCACCTTGAAGGTGTCCAGGACGGTCGCGGTACCCGTGGCGACCTCGACCTCGGTGGGCTTGAGCATGCCGATACGGGCGGCGTCAAGCTCCTCGAGGCACTTATAGATGACGTCGTAGCAACGGATCTCGACGCCCTCGCGCTCGGCGGCGGAGCGGGCCTTACCGTCGGGACGGACGCCAAAGCCGATGATGATGGCGTTGGAGGCGTCGGCCAGGACGACGTCGGTCTCGTTGATGGCGCCGACAGCGGAGTGGATCGTGTTGATGCGAACCTCGGACTGGTCCATCTTGTCGAGCGAGTCCTGAAGGGCCTCGATGGAACCCTGGACGTCTGCCTTGATGATCAGGTTGAGCTCCTTGACCTCGGCGTCGGCAATAGTCTCGAAGAGGTTCTCGAGCGTGACGTGCTTGACGCGGCTCTGCTCCTCGATACGGGCCTTGAGCGAACGCTCGTCGGCCAGGGCACGAGCCTCGCGCTCGTCCTCGAACACGCGGAACTCGTCACCGGCGTTGGGCACGGACTGCAGGCCCAGGATCTCGACGGCGTCGGAGGGACCAGCCTCGGTGACGGCGCGACCCTTGGGGTCGAGCATGGCGCGGACGCGACCGTAGGTAAGGCCGGCGACCAGCGTATCGCCCACGTGCAGGGTACCGCGGGTCACGAGCACGGTAGCGACCGAGCCGCGGCCTTTATCGAGCTTGGCCTCAAGGACGTTGCCGGAGGCAAAGGTGTCCGGGTTGGCCTTGAGCTCGAGCACGTCGGCCTGGAGCAGCACGGTCTCCAGAAGGTCGTCGATACCGATCTTCTGCTTGGCCGAGATGTTGACGAACATGTTCTGTCCGCCCCACTCCTCGGGGATGACGCCGTACTCGGTGAGCTCCTGACGCACACGGTCGGGGTTAGCGCCGGGCTTATCGATCTTGTTGACGGCGACGACGATGGGTACGCCGGCAGCCTTGGCGTGGTTGATCGACTCGACGGTCTGGGGCATGACGCCGTCGTCGGCGGCCACGATCAGAATGACGATGTCGGTCACTTTGGCGCCACGGGCACGCATAGCCGTAAAGGTGGCGTGACCCGGGGTATCGATAAAGGTGATCTTGCGGTCGTTGATCATGACCTGCGAAGCGCCGATGGCCTGCGTAATGCCGCCCGCCTCGCCGGCAGCAACGCCGGTGTGACGGATGGCGTCGAGCAGCGACGTCTTGCCATGGTCGACGTGGCCCATGACGGTGACGACCGGGGCGCGCGGCTTGAGGTCGGCGGGATCGTCGTAGAACGAGAAGGTGTTCTCCTCCTCGGGGGTGATGATCTTGATCTGACGGCCCAGGTCGTCGGCAACGAGCTCGACAAGGTCGTCGGACATGGACTGCGTCATCGTGAGCGGAGTACCCAGCAGGAACAGGCGCTTGATGATGTCGTTGGCCGGAACGTCGAGCGCCTCGGCAAGCTCCTGAACGGTAACGCCCTGGGAGACCTTGATGGCGTCGAGGTCCTCGGGGTTCACGCCCTGGGCCAGCGCCTCCTCTATCTTGCGCTCCTCCTGAGCCTTGGCAGCCTCGCGCTCGCGCTTCTCCTTGCGCTTCTTGCGGCGACCGGTGGACTCGCGAGAGGCCTCCTCGACGGCGGCACGAGCCTCCTCGAGCACCTTCTCGCGGCTGTACTCCTCGGCCTCGCGAGCCATGCGGCTGTAGTGGTCCTCTTCGTTGTTGTGACCGCCCTTGCGCTTCTTGCCCTTGCCCTGTTTATCGGGGTTGGGGAAGTCCATGCCAGCAGCGACGTTGTTGCTGGCGTTGGTGCGATGGCTGTGCGGACGGCTCTCGGAGGCGTTGCGCTCGGAGTTGTTGTCGGAAGCGTTGCGATCGTTACGACGGCCACCGCGGCGGTCGTTGTTACCGCCACGACGGTTGCCGCGCTCGGCGGCGCGCTCGGCCTTGGCCTTGTCCTCGGCGTCCTTCTTCTCCTTGAGCACGGTCTCCTGTGCGGCGATCTGGTCGAGCAGCGAACGGAAGCGCGAACCGGAGTCGGAAGCGGGAACGGCACGGCGCTGGGCCTCGCGGGCAGCCTCCTCCTTCTCGCGGGCGAGGCGCTCCTGCTCGGCTTTCTTCTTGGCCTCGGCCTCGGCGCGGGCGGCCTCCTCGGCAGCCTGGGCTGCGGCAAACTGGCGGCGCTCCTCCTCGCGTGCCTTCTCGGCGGCGATGCGCTCGCGCTCGGCCTCGGCGGCGCGTGCAGCCTCCTCGGCGGCAGCCGCCTGCTCCTCGGCCTGCTTAGCGGCCTCGACTTCCTGAGCGCGGGCCTCGATCACCGAGGCGAGCTGCTTGCGGACCATAGCGACATAAGCGTCCTCCAAGGTGGAGGAAGCGGACTTAGCGGGAATCTTCATATCGGCGAGATGACCCATCAGTTCCTTGGAGGTCATGCCGAACTCTTTGGCCAGGGTGGACACACGGACTTTTGCCATATGACTTCACCTACCCTTTCTGGCACCTTGGGTGCCTAGAGACTGAACGAGCGTGGGAGACGCGCCGGGACCCGCCCGGCGCAACCGCGCGCTAGATCAGGTCCTCCGCATCATCGAAGGCGTCGGTGTCATGGACACCGCAGAAACGGGAGCCGGGACGAGCCTGGTTGCGGCACTGGATGCCGTCCTCGGACACGTACTCGCAGCGGCGGACGTCCTCGTCCTCCTCGTCACCGATCAGGTCGGCGGCGGGCTCCTCGTGAACGGGAACGTTCTTGAGGATGTCGGCAGCAAGCGTCTCGGACTTGATGTCGATGTGCCAGCCGGTCAGGCGCGCGGCGAGGCGGGCGTTCTGGCCCTCCTTGCCGATGGCGAGGGACAGCTGGTCGTCGGGCACGATGACGCCGGCGTAGGCCTTCTCCTCGTCGATGAGGACGCGGGTGACCTTAGCGGGCGACAGGGCGTTGGCGACGTAGACGGCAGGATCGGCATCCCACAGGATGACGTCGACGCGCTCGCCACGGAGCTCGCCCACGACAGCGCGAACACGGCTGCCCTTGGGGCCGACGCAGGCGCCCACGGGATCCAGACGGTCGTCGAGCGAGTGGACGGCGACCTTAGAGCGCTGGCCGGGCTCGCGGGCGATCGACTTGATCTGGACGGTGCCCTCATAGATCTCGGGCACCTCCTGCTCAAACAGACGACGCATGAGCTCGGGGTGAGTACGGGAGATGACAATCGGCGGACGGCTGTGCTCGCCACGAACCGGCTGCAGGTTGGAGTTGGGGTCGCGAACGTCGATAATCACGGCCTTGATGTGCTGGTTGTGCAGGTAGCGCTCGCCCATCGGACGCTCGTTGCGCTCGTTCTCGTAACGGCGCTGGTCGAAGTGCGGCAGCTCGGCCTCGACGCCCTCGCGAATCTTGACGATCGTGAAGTCGGGCGTGGACTGCAGCACGGTACCGCTGATGAGGTCACCGATGCGGCCGGAGAACTCCTCGTAGATCTGCTCGCGGGCGGAGTTGCGCACGATGGCGTTGATCTCGGCCTTGGCGTGCTGGGCGGCGATGCGGCTCGTGTTCTTGGGGGTGACGTCGATCTCCTCGAACTCGGTGAAGTTGCCCTCCTCGTCCATGGAATCGTCAATCGGCTCCAGACGGTAGACGTAGATCTTGCCGGTGGTGCGGTCGATGGTCACCTTGGCGCCCCACTCAAGATGCAGGATCTCGGCATAGCTCTTGGCGAGCGACTGCTCCAGGCGGTCGATCAGGTAGAGCTGGTCGATGTGCTTCTCCTGGCAAAGCTCCATCAGGGCGGACATCATGTCGGATGCTGCCATCTTACTTTCCTTCCTTCGCGGGCTTGAAGTCGTAGGTGGGCTTCAACTTGCACTTTTTAACATCAGAGAAATCGAGGGTGACGGACTCGCCGTCCTCGAGCTCGAGGGTCACGTTCGCCTCGGTGGCGGCGGCAATCTTGCCGGCGTACTTGCGACGGCCCTCGGTGGCGGTGGAGGTGAGCTCACAGTTCTCGCCCACAAAGCAGGCAAAGTCGCACGGGCGGCGTAGCGGGCGCGCCATGCCAGGGCTCGACACCTCGAGCGTATAGCTCGAAGAGATGGGGTCGAGCTCCTCAATCACATCGCCGACCCACTTGGTGTTGGCCGTGACGTCGTTGAGCGACAGGCTCTGACCCTCGGCACCCTCGATACGCACGCGCACGCAGGGGGCCTTGGTGGCACCCACGAGCTCGACGTCGACGATGTCGACATCGTGCTGGGGAGCGACGGCCTCGAGCGCGTTGATGATCGCCTGCTCGGTCTTGGTCTTGACCATTGCGGCACCTCCATCCATACAAAAAAGAAGCGGGGCCGAAACCCCACTTCTTTCAATTACAACTTCATTTGCAAGCAAACTATACCAATAGCTGCGGAAACGTGCAAGCATAGTACGAATCTGCAGGTCAGCGTGCGCACAGCTTCTCCACAAGAATAGGACAATTGGACTAAAGACTCCATGAGGCAACGGGCAACGTTTACTTTAGGGACCTGGTACAAATCCCATAGAAGACGTTGCGATGCACTGACTAAGCAGGGCTTAAAACACAACACGAGGGACGACCCAATCGGATCGCCCCTCGTTTATTGCATGTCAGCTATTCGCGCAGCGCTTACTTGACCACCAGGTTGACCAGCTTGCCGGGCACGCAGATGGCCTTGACGACCGTCTTGCCCTCGAGCCACTTGGCGACGGCGGCCTCGGCGGCAGCCTGCATCTCCTCGTTGGAGGCATCGCGGGCAACGTCGACGCGGCCGCGGACCTTGCCGAGCACCTGGACCACGATCTGCACCGTGTCCTCAACGGACTCGGCCAGGTCAAACTCGGGCCAGGCGGCGGTGTAGGCGTTGCCCTCGCAGCCAAGCGCCTCGTGCCACAGCTCGTCGGCCCAGAACGGGCAGATGGGGGCAAGGACGCTCACGATATCCTTAGCCACGCCGTAGCACAGCGCCTTGTCGCGGGCGGTACCCTCGGTGGCGTTGAGGTAGGCGCTCGCCGCGTTGACGAGCTCCATGACGGCCGAGATCGCGGTGTTGAACTGGCCGCGATCGAAGTCCTCGGTGCACTTGGCGATGGTGCGGTGACGCTCGCGATAGAGCTTCATCGCAACCTCGTCGAGCGCGGACTTGTCGAAGGCCACGTTAGCGTCACCGGACTGGACGAGCTGCCAAACGATACGCCAAGCGCGCTTGATGAAGCGGTTGGCGCCCTCAACGGCCTTGGGATCCCAGTCGAAGTCCTTCTCGGGCGGGGCGATAAACAGGATCGCCAAACGCATGGTGTCGGCGCCGTAGGGCTCGATGACCGAGCTCGGGGGCACGACATTGCCCTTGGACTTGGACATGGTGTCACCGTTCTCGTCCTTAACCATGCCTTGGCACAGTAGGTTGGTGAAGGGCTCGTCCACGCTCAGCAGGCCCAGGTCGCGCAGGGCCTTGGTAAAGAAGCGACTGTAGAGCAGGTGCAGAATGGCATGCTCGATGCCACCGATGTAGTTATCGACGGGCATCCAACGGTCGGCGGCTTCCTTGGAGAAGGGCAGCTCGGTGTTGTGCGGGTCGGTATAGCGCAGGTAATACCAGCTGGAGCAGGTGAAAGTGTCCATGGTATCGGTCTCGCGCTTGGCCGGGCGACCGCAGACCGGGCAGGTGGTCTCGTAGAACTCCTTGCACTCGGCGAGGGTCTCGCCTGCGCCCAGGTCCAGGTTCTCGGGCAGCGTCACCGGCAGCTGATCCTCGGGCACGGGCACGATGCCGCAGTGCTCGCAGTGGATGGCCGGGATGGGGTTGCCCCAATAGCGCTGACGGGAAATGAGCCAGTCGCGCAGACGGAACTCGACCTTGCGACGACCACAGCCCATGGCCTCGAGGTCGGCCACGATTGCAGCCTCGCCCTCGGAGTGCTTACCGCCGCGCATGCCGGTGTACTTGCCTGACTGGACGAGCGTGCCCTCGGCAGCGTGAGCGCAATCCCAGTCGACGGTCTCGGCATGGAAGGTATCGATGGTCTCGCCGCTGGCCTCGACGGCAGCGCGATCGTCATCGTCCAGGATGATCGGCACGATCGGCAGGTCGTACTTACGGGCAAACTCAAAGTCGCGCTGGTCGCCACAGGGAACGGCCATGACGGCGCCGGTGCCGTAGTCGGCAACGACATAATCGGCAACCCACACGGGGACCTTCTCGCCGTTGACGGGGTTTACCACATAGCGGCCCGTGAAGGCACCGTGCTTCTCGAGGGTGCCCTGGGCACGCTCGACGGCAGAGACATGCTTGGAGTCCTCGACGATCTTGGTGACGGCCTCCTCGTACTCCGTGCCCTCGACGAGCTCGTGCAGGCCGGCGTACTCGGGAGCCAGGACAAAGAAGGAGACGCCAAAAAGGGTATCGGCACGCGTGGTGAAGACGGTGATCTTGCCCTCGTCGCCCTCGATGGGCTCGCCATCTTGGTCGCACAGGGTAAAGTCGACCTCGGCACCCTCGGAGCGACCGATCCAGTTGGCCTGCATCTGCTTGACGCGCTCGGGCCAGCCGGGGAGCTTCTCCAGGTCGTCGAGCAGCTCCTGAGAGTACTCGGTAATCTTGTAGTACCACTGCTCAAGGTCGCGCTTCTCGGGCTCGGTGCCGCAGCGCCAGCACTTACCCTCGGTAACCTGCTCGTTGGCCAGAACGGTCTTGCAGGTGGGGCACCAGTTAACCGGGTTCTTCTTGCGATAGACCAGGCCCTTTTCCCACATCTTCTCAAAGATCCACTGACCCCAGCGGTAGTAGTCGGGGCTGCAGGTCTTGACCATGCGATCCAGATCGTAGGAGAAGCCCATGCGCTTCATCGTGGCGAGCGCCTGGTCCATGTTCTTATACGTCCAGGCGGCAGCCTGCGTGTTGTGCTTGATGGCGGCGTTCTCGGCAGGCAGGCCAAAGGCGTCAAAGCCGATGGGATGCAGCACGTCGTAGCCGCGCATGCGGGCCTGACGGGCCATGGCATCGCCGATGGTATAGTTGCGAGCGTGGCCCATGTGCAGGTCGCCCGACGGATACGGGAACATCTCGAGCACGTACTTCTTGGGCTTGCTGTCGTCGGTGTCGACGGCAAAGAGGTTGGAGTCCTCCCAGGCCTTCATCCACCGGGACTCAATGGCCTGCGCGTCGTAGACAGGGATCTCGTCCTTATGATCTGTGCAATCGCACATATCAGCTCCTTTAATCTTAGCTGGGGTCGGTCGGCTTAGCTTTATTCGCTACTGCGGACAGTCCTGCGCAAGACGAAGAGCACATTAAGTGCTCTTCTTTGCGTGCGGAACTTGTAGCAAACAAAGCTAAGCCGACCGACCCTAAGGTTAACTTGACTGATGATAGCAAATACGACAAGCGAGATACCTGCGACTTGCAGGCATCTCGCTTTATCTAAATAACGTGGTTGGGAATCAACCTTTGATATGCAGCTCTTACCTTATCGATAGGAAACGCTCTGCTGAGAATCCTTGACGACTACGTCGTGGGCGCCGCCTTCGACGATCGAGGTCGAGCTTACCAGGGTCAGGCGTGCCTTTTCCTGGAGCTCGGGGATCGAGAGGGCGCCGCAGTTGCACATCGTGGACTTGACCTTGTAGAGCGTGCCGCCCACGCCGTCCTTGAGGGAACCGGCGTAGGGAACGTAGGAGTCGACGCCCTCGACGAAGCTGAGCTTCGCGGCGCCACCCAGATCGTAGCGCTGCCAGTTGCGGGCACGAGCAGAACCCTCGCCCCAGTACTCCTTCATGTACTGGCCGTTGACGTTGACGCGCTCGGTCGGGCTCTCGTCGAAGCGAGCGAAGTAGCGGCCCAGCATCATGAAGTCTGCACCCATGGCCAGGGCGAGCGTCATGTGGTAGTCGTAGACGATACCGCCGTCGGAGCACACGGGCACGTAGACGCCGGTCTCCTCGTAATACTCGTCGCGAGCGCGGCAGACGTCGATCAGCGCGGTAGCCTGGCCACGGCCGATACCCTTGGTCTCGCGGGTGATGCAGATGGAGCCACCGCCGATACCGACCTTGATGAAGTCGGCACCGCAGTCTGCCAGGAAGCGGAAGCCCTCGGCGTCGACGACGTTACCGGCGCCGACCTTGACGTCCTCGCCGTAGTTGGCGCGGATCCACTCGATGGTGCGCTTCTGCCACTCGCTGAAGCCCTCGGAGGAATCGATGCACAGAACGTCAGCACCGGCCTCGATAAGCAGCGGCACGCGCTCGGCATAGTCGCGGGTGTTGATACCAGCGCCGACCATGTAGCGCTTGTCGTTATCGAGCAGCTCGTTGGGGTTGGTCTTGTGGCTGTCGTAGTCCTTGCGGAAGACGATGCCCATAAGGTGATCGTTGTCGTCGACGATCGGCAGGGCGTTGAGCTTGTTGTCCCAGATGACGTCGTTGGCAACCTTGAGGCTGATGTTCTTGTCGCCCACGATGAGCTGCTCACGCGGGGTCATGAACTCGGAGACCTTCGTCTGGTGGTCATCACGACTGGGGCGATAGTCACGGCTGGTGACGATGCCCAGGAGCTTACCCTTGGGAGTGCCGTCGTCGGTGACCGGCATGGTGGAGTGGCCGGTCTTCTCCTTAAGCTCGATGACCTGCTCCATGGTCATGTCGGGGGTCAGCGTGGAATCGGACTGAACGAAACCGGCCTTGTGATCCTTGACGGCCTTGACCATAGCGGCCTCGGACTCGGCGCTCTGGGAACCGTAAATGAAGGACAGGCCACCCTCGGTAGCGAGCGCGACACCCATATCGACGCCCGAGACGGACTGCATGATGGCGGAAACCATGGGGATGTTCAGGGTGATTGCCGGCTTCTCACCGCGCTTAAAGCGGGTCAGCGGCGTCTTAAGAGAGACGTTGTTGGGGATGCACTGCGAGGACGAGTAACCAGGGACCAGCAGATACTCCGAAAACGTGTGGGACTCACCGGGAAAGAACGTAGCCATGTTTCTCCTTTTTCCATGCGACCGGTCGGCTGCAGGCCTCGTAGGACCCAGCCCAACCTTGGGCGCCCAATACTGGGGAAGTATCTTAACGCACTTTGACTGCTACAATGCATGATTTAAGAAGAGCACACGAGGGTTTGACGCAGGCTATGCGTTTGCCCAGCAAACACTTTAGCGGGGAGACGTGGAGCACATGGAGTACAAGACGACGGCAAAGTTGGTCATTCAAGCGTGCGACAAGGATCTGCCGGGCGTGTTCGGCCACGGCTGCGTCTTGCTGCTGCAGGGTATTGCCCGCGAGCACTCGCTCAACCGCGCCGCCAAGAGCATGGGCATGGCGTATTCCAAGGCCTGGCGCATTGTAAACGAGGCCGAAGGTCAGCTGGGCTGCAAGCTCATCGAGCGCGACGGCGCCCGCGGATCCACCCTCACCCCCGCCGGCGAGCGAGCCATAGCGGTCTACGAAGAGCTGCAGGCCGACATTAACAACGTCATCGCCACCAAAGCCAACGCCCTCATCGCCAGCATCAAAGAGTAGCCAATTTGGGACGGGGCTTTTTTAGCTGGTCGGTCACCATAGATGATTATTCTGGGACGGGGATTAAAAAATCATTGTGTACCTAATGATTTTTTAATCCCCGTCCCAGAATAATCATCGGAGGGCATTATCTAGGGTGGCGGCCACGATCAAGGGGTCATCGGTGCCGGCGAAAAGGCGGATGGTGCTCCCCCGCTTACCGCGTGGAGCCGAAAGGCGTGTCGTTGCGCCGCCTGCGGGTGATGTGCGGAATTCGTCCGGCAGTATGCTGAAGAATTCACCCGCGGTGTAGTCCATCAGGTCAAACTCAACCGCTGGACCAAAGCCGTGCTCGAGGATTCCCGTTGCAACCACATGGTCGGGATGCGAGCTCAGTCCGGGATAGCGCACGTTGCGCACCATCTCGTTAGCCGCCAGATACTCGGCCAGCGCACGGGCGCGGTCGAAATGTGCCTGCATGCGGGCGTCGAGCGAGGAAAGCCCGCGCTCCAGCACGTCGGCCTCCTCGGTAGAAAGGTCGAGCGCCAAAGCACCACAGCCCGCAAACAACGCATGTGCGCACTCGGCAGCAGCATCCACACGATGGCGCTTGAGCTGCGAGCGCGCAACCGAAGCTGCGACGAGCTTGCGCGGAGCCCTACCGGCGCACACGCGATCGAGCGCCTCGAGCGACAGCGCAGCACCCAGCCGCAGCGAATCGCAGCCAAAAGCCGACGCCACGGTGTTGTCCACAACCAGCAGCGCATGGGCCTCACGAGCAGCGCGGCCCAGAGCGCGCAGATCGGGCACACGCAGACCAAACCCGCCGATGGAGTTGACGAACCACCACAGGTGCGGACCCTCGGCATCAAACGAAGCATCAAAGCCCTCGGATGCGGCGGCAAACGCCTCGGCGGACGGCGAGCCCACGAGCACAACATCGCAGTCATCAAAGCCGCTCGCAAACGCATCGGCAAAGTCATCCGCAAAGGCCACCAGACGATCGCCGGGCCGTACAATCCCCAGCAACGACAGCGCTGCCGGCACATGCGACGCCGCAAGCAACCGCGCCTCACGCGCGCTGGCCCTCAAAGCCCAGGCCTCTTCTAGCTGCTGTACGCCCATACGGCACCTTCCCTCCATAACAAAAACCCACGATGCGGATGTTTCCCGCATCGTGGGCTACGGCTGCAGTATAGCGCCGATATGCGACGAATCGCTTAGATGTTGAGCGCGTGGTAGGTCACATTCGCGCCCGGAGCGTCAACGGTCACGCCATAGGCCTCGGGATAGATGCGCGTCGAGAACACGAGCGCACCATCGTTCACAAACACCTCGACCGAGGAAACATCGCCAACAATGCGCACGTTACTAACCTCGTCGACGGACTCCCAACGCACGGTACGACCGCAGCCGGCAGAAGCGCGACTCTCATCGGTAAATCGCATCTCAAAGCGCGAGGGCAGTTCGCCCTCGGCGGGAACAAGCACCAGCTTTAGCTCGCCATCAACGGTCGCGGTAAACGCGCCGTCGACACCGTCAACAACAACGTCAAAACAGATATCGCCGGCAACCTCCAACGAGCCCTCCCCCACACGCACCGAGGCATAATGGCGCTCGATCTCGCGCGCCGGCTGCTGCAGTACCACGCCGCCAGCACCGGCTGTAAGCTCACGCGGCACCGTCATGCAGTGCTGCCAGCCGCACGCCACGGTGGGGTCGTTGCCATAGGTCGGCTCATC
The DNA here is from genome assembly GCA_958420355.1 of uncultured Collinsella sp. GTDB lineage: Bacteria > Actinomycetota > Coriobacteriia > Coriobacteriales > Coriobacteriaceae > Collinsella. The sequence goes on along the minus strand of CATZJG010000010.1, from coordinate 62,448 downwards.
GGGCATGCCCATCCAGCCGATTAGAATATGGCGACCGTCCTCGGCCGTGAACTCCTGCGGAGCATAGAAGTCAAAACCGGCGTCCCACAGGCGGAACTCGCCCAGCTCATAAGCGTCATTGCCGCCCGTAATGTCGCCCGTTACAGGCATGTAGCCCGCTGCATATACATTGCCGCGGTCCCAACGACCGCCCTTGAGGCCCTGGGGCGAGAAGGACAGCCACTTCGCCGGTACACCGCCATCCGCCTCAAGCTCAAGGTATCCCGGGCACTCCCACATAAAGCCAAAGCGCTCGGGCGTAGACACACGGCTCTCGAGCTCCCAACTCAGCATATCGGCCGAGCCATACACCAGGATCTCACCCACATCGCGCCCGGCACCCTCGCCGTGCATGGCGCAAAATCGACTATCGACATGCGGACCGTCCACGCGACGACGCGCGCCCAGCACCATGTGGTAACGCCCATCATCATCGCGCCACACCTTGGGGTCACGCACGTGGCAGGTCAAATCCTCGGGATAATCCTCGGACGCCAGCACCACGCGCTTTTGGCTGAACTCCCGACCGGCAAGGCCATCAACGCTCTCGACATAAACAGTATCGGCGCGGCGGCCGGTATTGACGTAGTCGTACGTGCCGTCCGCATCGGGAAGCTTAACGTTGCCCGTATAGAGCACGCGAATGCGACCGTCCTCGGCAAGCGCGGAGCCCGAATACACACCGTGGCAATCGAACGGCTCGTCGGGCAGCAACGGAGCGCCAACATAGTCCCACGTCATAAGGTCGCGGCTCGTCGCATGGCCCCAGGCCTTAACGCCACCCTCGACATCAAACGGCGCATACTGAAAATAGGCATGGAACACGCCGCCTGCCTGGCAAAGACCGTTGGGGTCGTTGAGCCAGCCCGCCGGCGGCATTATATGGAAGCGCTGGCCATACGCGCCATGGCCGCACTCAGAGGCGGCGGCGTCAACAGCGGCGACCAGCTTTGCAAGGTCGCGACCAAGTGCATTAGACATATCAAAGTCCTAACGGATCGAAAGCAACAAGGCACCAGAGATCGGCACCAGATACGAGAAACGCCCGCGAGCATACAACCCGCGGGCATCCCCTCAATCAAAAGCTCTTAGGCCTGCTCGGAAGCCTTGGGCTCGTCCTTGTACAGGACAAACGAGACGGCAAAGGAAACCAGCGCGGCGACCGCAAACATGATCGCGTACTGCACGGGTTGGGCCAGGCACAGCAGGATACCGAAGATACCGGTAACGCCCGTGCCGGAGGCAGCCAGCGAAGTGAGCGCACAGACCAGGGCACCGCAACCGCCGCCGATGCAGCCGGCGATGAAGGGCTTAAAGAAGCGCAGGTTCACACCAAAGATGGCAGGCTCGGTAATGCCCATGAAGGCGGACAGGGCCGAAGGAAGCGCCAGACCCTTGATCTTGGCATCGCGGGTCTTAAAGGCAACGGCGAGTGCGGCGCCACCCTGAGCGATGTTGGCAGCACTGGCGATGGGCAGCCAGTAGGTCACGCCGTACTGGGCAAGCTGGCCCAGGTCGATGGCGGTGTACATCTGGTGGATACCGGTAACGACCGTGGGGGCATAGAACAGGCCGACGATAAAGGAACCGATGCCGAAGGGCAGGGTCAGCAGGGCCTGGATCAGACCGAGGATGGCGTTCTCGGCCCAGACAAAGATGGGGCCGACGGCAACGAGCGTCACGAGCACGGTCACGAACACCGAGACGAGCGGGGTCACAAAGAGGTCGAACATCTCGGGAACGATCTTATGCAGACGCTTCTCGAGGAAGGCCAGAATGGCGCAGGCGATGACGATGGGGATCACATGACCCTGATAGCCGACCCACTCAAAGCTGTACACGCCGGGAATGACGGTGACCATAGTCTGAACGCCCTCGGAGGCAACCGTGTAGGCGCTCTGCAGCGAGGAGTTGATAAACGCACCGCCGACGACGGCACCCAGGTACGGGTTGGCGCCAAAGGCCTTGGCGGCGGAGTAACCGATCAGGATCTGCAGAATGCCAAAAGACGTGCCCGAGACCAGGTCGGCAATCTTATAAATAAAGTTATTGGTGTCGAGCGCGATAAAGCCGTTGGAGGCCATAAAGTTGAGGGCGCTCATAATGCCCAGCAGAAGGCCCGAAGCCACGATGGCGGGGATGATGGGGACAAAGACGTCGCCGAGCACCTTAATGGCACGCATAAAGATGTTCTGCTGCTGCGCCGCTGCCTCCTTGACCTCGGCCTTGGTGGCAGCCTCGACGCCGCTGAGCGCAATGAACTCGTCGTAGACCTTATTGACGGTGCCAGTGCCAAAAATAATCTGGAGCTGGCCCTGGGCCTCAAAGACGCCCTTGGCGCCGTCGATATTCTCGAGGGCCTCCTTGTCGACCTTGGCGTTATCGGCAATCACAAGGCGCAGACGCGTGGCGCAGTGTGCGGCCGAAACAACGTTGCCGGCGCCACCGATGTTGTCGAGCACCTCTTGGGCTGATTTGCGGTAGTCCATGACTTCCCTTTCCTCCAACGGGCGCATCTGCACCCGGCCATCTTTGACACTTACACTGTAATCGTTTTCAGTTTCATATGTCTGTAATCGTTTTCACAGAAGGGTGAACGGTAGGAAAAAGCCGGCGAAAGGTAGTTTTAAAGCAAAAAGAGGCGGCTCAGCGGCAGGCAGACGTGCCCAAAGCCTAGACATTCATAAGCTGATGCCCAAGTTTGAGCGTCTTGAGACCGCTCTCCCCCTCCACGCCATCGAGCGTGTTGAGCAACATATTGGTCGCCTCGACGCCACTGGTCAGGTAGCCATAATGCACGGTGGGAATGCCGCCCGTCAGCGCGCGCAAAAAAGCGTTGTCACCAAAACCACTCACGCGGTGTATACCCTCGCCCATGCCGCGAACCTCATCGATGGCACGAAGCGCGCCCGCAGCCATGGTGTCGGTCGCGCAGGCGATAAACGAAACATCTGGAGCGACGGAAAGCAGTTCACGTGCCGCACCATAGCCCGAGTCGAGCGTAAACGAGCCCAGGCGAATCAAAGCAGCATCGAGCGGGTTGTCCGCGGCGCGCAAGCCGGCCTCAAAACCGCGACGGCGGTCATAACCGGCCGCGCGGTCCTCTTCGGTAACTCCAATATAGGCAATCTTGCCGTCCACGCGACCCGCAAGCGCATGGCCCAGCTCAAAGGCGGCCTCGTAATCGTCGTGATAGACGCACGCCACGCCCTCGACATGTTGGCCGATCAGCACGATGGGCACGCGGCACGACTCAATCGCCCGACGGTGCTCGTCAGTAATCATAGTAGCCACCAGCACAATGCCATCGACCGGATGGTTTTGGAATAAATCGAGGTATTCGAGCTCGCGATCAGGGGCGTTGTCGGTATTGGCAAGCAGCATCTGGTAGCCACGGCAACCAAGCACCTGGCCAATGCCGGCGGTAATGCGGCTCACGGACTCCGAGTTGATCTTGGGCACGATGACGCCGATGAGCTTGGTGGAGCCGGTGCGCAGTGCACGAGCCTGGCTGGACCGCACGTATCCGGTCAGCTCAATCGCCTGCTTAATGCGCTCGGCCTTATCCGCCGAGATATACCCACCGTTGAGGTAGCGCGAGACGGCGGCGCTCGAAACGCCGGCCAGCTCGGCCACATCCTTCATCTTTACCACGAGCACCCCTGTCGTTGAAATCGCTTTCACCATGATACCTGTTCGTTCCGGCGTTCTGACGAACGCCGGACTGCTCGACGCTGCGCGGGCATCTGCCGGGCGATCTGCCGCTCAAACCGTCGCTCGCGTACATGAAGTACGCGTCGCTCCTCTTTCGTGGCACATCGCCACGGCAGCTGCCCGCTCGCTGACGTACGCTCGACCAGGAGCGCCCCTCTTTGTGCAATTTGCTCGCTAGGGTTCTAACCGTGCTACTCGCCGTTGTATTGGATGAGCGTCAGGTCTTCCACGCCGTCGAGCGCGCGAATGGCGTCCGCATAGGGCATGTCAACGCCGTCCGAGAACACCTCCACGGTCATCTCCACCTTGTCACCACGCATGGTCTTGGACTTGACGGTGAACTTGGTGCGCCCAAACGCGCGCACGATGTCGTCACCGGTGGTCTGGCCCGTGTAGTGAATGACCATCATGTACACGCACGCCTTGTCTTGGTGGCTCGCAAAGCCGGCAATCATCGCCACAATCACCACTGCCGTAAGCCCCACGAGCGCGTACATGCCAGCGCCTGCCGTAATGCCCGTGGTAATGGCCCAAAACAGATACAACAAGTCGAGCGGATCCTTGACCGCCGTACGGTAGCGGACGATGGACAGAGCACCGACCATACCGAGCGAGATGACCACATTCGTCGAGATCGCGAGCGTGACCATGCAGGTGAGCACGCACATACCCACGAGCGTCACGGCAAAGCTGCGCGAGTACACCACGCCGGTAAAAAAGCGCTTGTACACGCAATAGATCAGGATGCCCATGGCGAGCGCCACGAGCAGCGACAGGCCGATCTTGGCGGGGTCGACCTGGCCAAACGCCTCCAAGACGGAGTTCTTAAAAAAGTCCCTGGTGCTCATGGTCTAAATATCCCCTCGGTTCTCAAAATCCGATTCCCAGTAGTCAAAACCGCGCAGGTAGGCGGTCTTTTCGTAACACAAGCAGTACTTGGAGACCGCCGTAAGCTCGGCCGCGCCCGGCGGCACCATATCGCGCACCAGCTGCGGACAAAACTCGGTAAACTTGACCTCCATCACCAGCTTGCCGGGCTCCAACACGGGCAATGCGGGCAAGGTCGCGTCAAAGATGTCAAAGCTTCCCACCGCCGCGCGCACGTTCATGTCAAACGTTATACGCACCGTGCCTTCGTCCATCACCCACGGCTCGCGCTCGTAATCCACGATGGTCCGCGGGCGCATCATATTGCAGATGCACTCGATGTAGAACTCGCGACAGAGCGGATAGGGACTCCTCAGCAAAAAGTCGTAATCGCCGGCCAGGATCTGCTCAAACTCACCGCGCGTGAGCGGCGCGTCCTCCTTATAGATCCAGCTGCCGTACTTCTTTTTGCGCTCGAGCTTAATCACCTTGTCGCTGCCGTTATAGATGCGCACGCGATACTTTTTGCGCATGAGAATGCCGGCGTCTTTTTCCTCGTAGGCCGAGTTGCAGTAGTCGTCAAAGTACAGGCTGCGAATGGTGTAACCGCCCGCCCGCGCATGCTTATCCAGGTTAAATACCGGCGCCATACGGCAGGCCAATGCGGCATGCTCTCCCTCATTGATGAGGTACTTGAGCTCATGGCGGTAACGCTCCTGCGTGGTTCGCGCGGGCGGAGCCGCCAAGCGCTCAAGCAGCGCACTAGCCCTCCTCATACGTGTCCTCCACGACCTTACCGCCGTCCTGCACGTAAAAGCACTTCATGCCGTACTGCTTGCCGCCGTCGGTCACATAGTAGTCAAACGCATCTTGCGTATAGCCGTCGGAGTTAGTGGCACGCACGCGTACAAAGTACTGGCCGGTATCGGGCGCATCGCACGTTACCTCGGGCAGCAGCACGTCCTCGGCCTTAAAGACCACGTCGCTTATGGCATAGTCGCGCGCAAGCTCCACGGTATAGCGAATGTCGCGCGCCTTAAAGTCGTAGGACGCATCCCAGTTGATGCGCAGTTTACCGTTATCGATCTGCGGCACGCCAATGTAAAACGGCATGGGCTTTTTATAGCTCTCGCGAAAGCTCTTATAGTTCTCCTCGATCTCGGAAGGAATCGCCGCGGCGATTTGCTCGTATTGATCCTTGGTGACAGGCAGATTGTTGATATCGGGCGAAGCAAAGACCAGGGATTCAGTCACCTCGCGGTAGTGCTTGATCATCTTGGTCAGGCGAGTCTCGGTCAAATACGAGCGCAAGTCCTTGACGGCACGGTCGAGTTCGCTGCGGAACGACTTGCTGCGCAACGCACGATTGAATAGCACGTTGCCCCAGTAGTTGCTTACGCCGCGCTCCCAGCTCGCATAATCCGAGAACCCCGTCAGGCTCAGCTCAAGCTTACGCAGCATGCCGTCGTTATCCCAATCCAAAAAGTACCAGGTATTTGAGTTGAGCGGGCTGTACAGATAGCAATTACGGTTCTGCGTATCGCAGTTGCCCGTCAGGATCTGAAACGCCAGCCAATAGACCAGATTTTCGGTATCAAAGTATGTGTCGAGCACGTCATCGATCTTTTGCGATTCGTCGTTGAGCGCATCGAGCATCCCGATGAGCTTGGTGTGGTCCGTATCGCCCTTAATCTCAAGCATGCCTTCAAAGCTTGCCTGGTTGTAGTCGGGATCATCGGCAAGCTTAATGGTGTCCTCGTAGCGATGGAAATCAAAGCTGTTCACCTTGTACAGGTGCCCGCTCTTATCCAGGCCATGTGCCTTAAGCGCCGTCTTGTTGAGCTGCTCCACCTGCGTAAACAGGCCGTAGTCCTCAAAGGTATCGTTGGACTTTTCGGTCTGGTCGCACACCCACAGATGCACAAACTGCGTGCGCAGGCCCATCATCTGGGGAATCCCGCGGATAAGGTCATAGGCCATCTTGTTGCGAAAACGCATACCCTCGCCCATGTGCTTGTTGAGCGCAATCGCACGCTGCTGGCGCCAGGCACCTTTTCCTTTTTTGAGCTCCACCTTGTAATTCTTTTGCGAGTTCATGCTCGAAGTCTGACCGCGCACCTGCACAGTGGCATTGGGCGCTTCATCGCCATAGCCAACCTCGCCGGCCACCGGGCCGTCTTCGTCGCCCGGCTGCAGCAGGCCCATAACCTGATAGCGCGTCACGGCCATGTCGGCATAGTCATACACCGAGTACGTATTGATCTCGGCCCAGCTGTGGTCGGTGTTCTCGGAGCTGTTACCGCGCGAGACCGTCAGGTACATGGTCACAATGCCCGAGTCGTCGTAGACCTCGTACAGCTCGTCCTTATCGCGAAGGTGCTTGGACTGGTCGGAGGCCTCGGCCTTTTTAATCTTGTCCTGCTTTTTGACCTTTTTAGTCGAGGATTCGTCCTGAGACGAGCAGCCCGAAAGCAACAGCGCGCCGGCAGCCGCCTCGATCAGGCAGCGGCGAGACATCAACTTATCGATCATCAGAACCTCCCCAATGGTTGCGATACACGCGAACTACTGCGCGCTCAAACGCGCCGTGCGGCACGCCCTTATGGCGACGTTCCTCATAGCGCTGTTCGGCACGGTCGAGCATGCGGCCCAGCTGTGTAAAGCGACCCGTTTTGTCTGTCGCCACAATAGGCTGCTGACTCAGGATACGATACGGCAAGTTGGCGGTATAGGTATCGAGCCGCAGCAGCGCCACGATAAAAAACACCGCTGCACCCAACAAAAAGCCAAAGCCGTAAAACTGCTGCGGCAAGAGCAACGACACGGCGGTCGCCAGCCCGGCCACACCGGCAAACAGCCCCGAGGCCAGCACGGCCCCCTTGTAGTCGGTAAAGTACAGCAAGATGAGCAACACCGTATTGCCCACGGCATACAGGCCGTAGCCCACGCACAGCGTGCGAAAATACCCGTGCATCAGGTTGTTAAAGCCCAACGGTAGGGCCGACAGCACCGTGGTCTCGAGCGAAATGACCGCCGCCGTCACAAACAGCTGCTTGAGCGCACAAAACCGTAGTTCTCTGTTGAGCGTGGCAAGCATTTCCTCCTCGGCCACCACAATGTCGCCCACCACGCCACCGTCGTTGAATAGGCTGTAGTAGTCGCGGTAGCGCGGATAAAAGTTGACCTCGACCGAGACCACAAAGTTGACGGACGTGACCAGGATCGTCAAAAACGCGATGAGCGCCGGAACATCGTGGTAGGGCGCACCATAAAACAAGCCCTTGACCTGCACGCCAATGGGACCGGCCCATATTATCACCAAGTGCGCAAAGAGGCCCAGGTTGGTAAACAAGCCCGTGAGCGCCAACGGCATAAACTGATCAAGCCACCGTAAATAGAGCCAGGGGCTGCGATCGCCCTGCGGAAAATACCGGTACAGCAGCACCACGTCCCAGGCGAGCATGACGCCGTAGCCCAGAGCAATTGATGCCAACAGGCCCTCGACCGGCGGCAGTCCCAGCGCCAGCGCGGCCAGGGCGCACAGGCACGCCACGCCAATGGCAGCCGCAAAGCTGCACAGGATACCGCGGTAATCCTTGATGGCCGTGAGGTAACTCATGCCGTTCCAGTTGACGATCATAATATTGAACAGCCACAGGCATAGCAGCCCCTGCAGCAGCGTGGCGCCCGAGAACAGCAGAAAGACACCGTAGAGCACCGTGCCCGCAACGAGCATGACAGCATTGGAGCCCCAAAACGAGGGCAGAATCTCATCCTCGCGCTCGGCAAAAAGCATATCGGCCAAAAAGCGCGTGACCGGCATAGAGAAAAAACTCGTGAGCGTGAGCGACGCCAGCAGCGTATAGGTCACCATGCACACCAGCAGGTCTTGGTTGGCTCGGCCCACACCCCACAGACCGCACAGCACCAAGATACCCACCTGAAGCAGCACGCCCAGCAGCATGGGGCCCGTGCACACAATGCCAGCGTAGCCATAGGCGCGCATCATGGCAAACAGACCCTTGCGCCTAAACAGGCGCTTGAGCTCAAAACCGATTCCGGCCACCGGCTACTCCCCCTCTCTGGGCAGGTTAAACGCACACGCCGTCTCGTCGTACAGCGCGCGATAGTTGGCGAGCATCTGCTCGTGCAAGAAGTACGTGGCAACGCGACGCTGGCCGCGCTCCCCCATCTCAATGCGACGAGCGCGGCTTGTGCACATGCGTTCCATGGCATCGGCCAAGCCCTTGCGATACATAGGCGGCGTCACAAAACCCGCCACGCCAAAGTCGTCAGCCGGGGCGCCTTCGAGAAGCTCGCGACAGCAGCCCACCTCAGTCGTCACGCAGGGACGGCGCGCTGCAAGCGACTCCAGCACGCTGAGCGGCTGGCCCTCGGAGATGCTCGTCAAAATGGTAAAGTCGAGCTTTTCCATGTACTCGACCACGTTGACGCGACCGGTAAAGATCAGGTCGCGCACGCCCAGGGTTTCGACCAGCGCGTGGCACTCGGCGCCGTACTCCTCGTCGTCCACGCCGCCCATGATGTGCAGGCGCACCTTGGGCAGGCGCTCGTGCAGCTCAAAGAAGGCATAGATCATGGTCTTGACATCCTTGATGGGCGCCAGGCGCACCACCGCGCCAATGTCCACCCAGCCGTCATCGGGCTTTAAGGGAATGTCCTTAAAGCGGTCGAACTGGATGCCGTTGGGGATGACCAGACATTTGTCTGCATCGCAACCCATATCGATCTGCGTCTTGCGGGCGTTATGGAACAAACTCGTCACGCGGAAGGCGCGGCGGTAGATCTCCTCCGAAAGAAGGTAGAAAAAGCGAATCCAGCGGTCCTTAAACGACGGCACCACCCAGTCGGCGCGAATGATCTCTTCCTCGCGCTCGCGGGTATAGATGCCGTGCTCGGTGAGCAGCACCGGCGCATGGTGAACGCTTGAGCCCAGGCAGGCGAGCAGGCCGCCGTAGCCGGTCGAGATAGCGTGGTACACATCGGCAACCGGCACCTCGCTGCCCAGCAGGTAGAGCACCGGCAACAGCATAGAGCGCATGGTGTGGAATGCGTCGGCAAAGGGCGTGTAGGGGTACTCGGCAAGGCACACGTCGCGGAAGATATCCATAAACGTGCGGCTCTGCAAAAACGAGAGCGGATGCACGCGACGGCGCTGGAAGATATCGAACAGCACGTCCCAGTCCGGATTGGAGAGCGACACCAGGCGGCGTAGCGCCTCGCGCTCGCGGTCGTTAAAACTGGCTTCATGTTGCTCGCCCGAAAGCCGCAGGGCATCGTCCAAGAACACCTCGTGCACCTCGACCACGTTGCCGGGCAGCTCGTAGACAAATTTGCCGCGGTCGGCAGCATGTGCGCCAATCACCCATAGCACAAACTCATGCTCGGGCATGGCCTGGATATAGCCATGCATCCAGGTAGATACGCCGCCGTGCACATAGGGGTAGCAACCCTCGAGTACCAAGCAGATTCTCATCTGTCGCCACCCTCCTTGCGCTCGATCGTCAGGGTCTTATCATTTGCCTTGAGCAAATACAGATTGCCCGTAAGGTGCGTCAGTTCGCCACCCGTCACCGCACCCGGCTCGCCATTATTGGCGCGGAACAAGAGCCACGCCTCGTCGTGGAAATTGCCAAGGCTGAGCGTCCAGGCATCCGCACTGGTATCCACGCTCACCGTAACCGACGAAAAGCGCTGAATGGCGCCCGAGCATTCCGAGCCGGTCTGGCGACGCAGGTCGGGCGCAGACCTGGTAAGCCAGTCCAGGTAGTCGGTCAGGCCGCCCTTGTAGACTTCCCAGCCCTCCTTGGCGCCACAATCGGGATCGAGCAAGTCGTCCGGGTGCATAAAGTGCGTACTCACGTAGTGCATGTTGAGCTCGGACACGGCAGCCAGGCGCATATAGGAATCGTCGACCATGCCGCCCGAGACAATACGCGGCTGCTCCACAATACCATCGCTCGCCACGCCAAACTCCTGCACGTACGGCAGGTCGGTACCGTCCTCAAAGTACGTACTAGCAATAGTCTTAATGCGCGGAACGTCGGTGCCGATAAGCTGGCGCGCGGGCCGAAAGGATATTCGACGGTGGCACGTAGACCGAGCCGTGCGCGTTGGGCAGCACCTCGTCCTGGAAGGCTATAAGCTCGTTGAGCGAAGCGACGAGCGTCTCTTTGTTCTTCCAGGTCTTGTAGACGTACAGCGTGCCGTAGTCGGTGTCCCAGAGCGCAAGCGGCTGATGGTTGTAGCCGTGAAAGCCCAGCTCTCCGCCCATCTGCAGCAGCATGCCGCCAAAGTAGCGGAACTGCGTGGTATCGGCCTGGCGCGCGGGCTCGGTCTGGTTGACCGCATCCTCGTAGTTTTCGATCATCACGCCGGTATAGCGAATGCCGTATTTTTGCGCGAGCTTTTGCACATCGGGCCACCAGACCTTGGCATAAAAATCGGCGACGGAAAGCCCGTAGTCGCGCTTGATGTAGGTGCCGTCGCCCGAGGGCACAGGGCTGGGAAAGTCGTCCAAATAGAACACGGCGCTGTTGATGACCGGATAGGCCGTGGCATCACCCAGCAGGCTGATCGCCGCGGCGTAAAAACCGCGCATGACCTTGTCATAGATACCGATATTGCATACCACGGTGTGACCGCTGCCGCAATCGTTAGACCAAATGAGCGGCGTGCCCGCATCGCCGGTCTTAGCCCACACGTGCGCCGTCTCGCGCAGCGAAACAGAGAGCGAAGAATCGAAGGGATCCGAGAGCTCGTAGCGCTCTCCCCCGCCCAACATAAAGTCCTCGCTCGGAACGATACTTTCGGCTGTCGCATAGTCATATCCGGCCGATTCGATCCCAAGCTTGGAAGCAATAGCCTGCAGGTAGTTCGAGTTATCTGGCGTCATGCCCAGCATGAGTGAGCCGCCGGCACTCACACAACTCATCAGATCGGTCAGATGCGCACCCAGTCCGTCAAGCGAGGGCATAAGCACAATCACGCGATCAAACGACGTGAGCGATGGGATCGCGTCCGCACCGTCGGTGGCAATATCAACATCGCGATGGGCAATCTTCATGTCCAGCAAAATCTGGTCGAACTGATCTTTAACGTCGTCGACGCTATCTTGGTCCGAGTCGGTAATGACCAGGCACGTGGGCTTTTGGCCAAAGATTGCCGAGGAGGCCGGCACCGCATCGTTGGCGGCAAGCATCCCCAGCTTATGCTGGCCCGCACTGTACTGCACGCCGGCACGCTCCACCAGCAGCACGGCGGCCATGGCAATAAAGACCGCCCACACCACGAGGAGTCCCATCCAACGAAAGCGGCCTGCACGGTCGCGGATATGTTGCGCCACACTCATCTGGCCTCCTCCCCGTCGCGCCAAAACGCCAACTTTTCGCGGTTGTCGGCGCTCAAATACACATGCTGCTTGTCAATCGCATCGATCACACGGTGAACCTCGTCACCATCGCGGCGCATCACGGCAAGGCGCAGGCAAAGCATCCAAACCTCCTGCTCCTCGGGCACGTCGAGCACCAACTGATCGGTCACGGCCTGCGCCTCGTCGATCTGTCCGACATCGGCCAGCGCCGTCGCGTATCGAATGCGCAGCTCAAGGGTATCCTCGCGCTCGCAGCGACGCGCAAGCAGGCGCGCGTACTGTTGGCGCTGAATCTGAGCCACGCGCCCCTCAGCCAAGCCCGAGCCCAAGTATTCACCAAGAAAATCGCAGTATTCGTTGAGGTTTTGAGCGCTCGGGTCCGTCTTAAAGGCACGCTCCAGCTGCTGCAGTTTAAGGTCGGACTCCTTGGAGATCTGCGCCACCGCCGTCGCGGCATAGTGCGCCACCTCAACGTCGTCGTTAAGCTTAGCCGCCTGCAGCTGCGCCAGGTACGCGTCGGGCTCCTCGGTGAGCATGGAGAGCATTAGGCGGCGCCGGTATGCCGGGTCGTTGACGATAAGCGCCTCCTCGAGCGGCACTACGCCTGCATCGTCCTCACCGCTCGGTACCGACATACTACGATGCAGGTCGTCGTTGAAGCGCAGCGACTCCAGCGCAGACTCTTTCAGCCACTCGCCAAGCACCGCGCTGCGCACCGATAGCAAAACCACCAGCAACGGGCCCCACAGCGGCACCAGCACTATTACAGCCAGCATGTGCCCGCGCACCGGCAGCAGGCCCAGCTTCATGAGCGTCCACAGCATCAGGCAAACCAGCGAATGAATCAGCAGCAAGACGGCAGCAACGACAAGCGAGATCAAGCGGCACCCCCCTCACCGTCACCGGTGTAAGCGATGCGCTGCAGCAGCGCCACGATGCCCTCGCCGTCGACGGGCTCCACCGCAATATGCTTTGCGCTCAGGCGCTTACGGATAATGGGAAGATCGCACGCCTTTGCCTGGCGCATAAGCAGGTAGAGCACGTTGCCGTCGACCAAGCCCGCCGCGTCGCTCTCGCGGATTGCCGACCCAATTGCGCCCACCAGCTCGCCGACAGGCTCCATGCCCGGTACCACGCGCAGGAGCAAAAAACTCCCCATCTTGCTATCTGCCAGCGCCTGCTCCGCCGCGAGCTCTTGGCCAAAGGCCGCCTGCTTGAGCACGCAAGTGCCGTCAACGCAGCGTTTATCCTGCGCCACCGCCTCATAGTCAAAGGCACGGCCCAGCGCGCTTTCGACCAGCCCGCACAAGATGCGGAACAGGTTTTGATAATAGAGGGTCATTTGGTTTTCGGCCGCACTACGCACAAAGATCAACACGGCGGGTGCCCCGTCGCGCTCGATCGCGTATCCAAACATGGGAAACCCCGGCGTCAGCTCACGGTTCACCCACAGGTTCGAACGACCCCCGTCGCCCAAAAGAGGTGCAAGCTGCTCAAGCGTGAGCGAGCGTGCGGCATTTTCGGCAATCGCGGGACTTGCTGCCACCAGGCGTGCAAATGCCCCGCCCGAAACATGGTAGATCGCCACCGAATCGTTCTCGAGGATCTCGCCCAGAAGCTCGCAGCACTTGCGATAGATGTCGCGTGGGTTGAGTACGTCGAGCTCCTGCGTCACGGCAAAGATCTTGCCAAAGCTGTCGTGGCGACCCACAATCTGGCGCCTGTACGCGCGCTTGTCCTCGATCGCGTCGTGGTAAAGCTGTGTGAGGAACGTATTGCGATTACGCACGAGCTCGTTTTGATCGCGCTCCGCCCTAATGGCTTCGCTGTTGCGCAGCTGCACATAGCCGCACACGGCACCCACCACAAAGTACGCAATAAACGGCAGCCAGTTGGACGGCTCGTAAAAGAGACCCTGGAAGGTATAACCGTACTGAGTAAAGTAGCTCGCGGCCAAACCCACCGACGCCAGCAGCGCCGCAACCAGGCCAAAGTCCAAGCCATACAGCGTGCCGATCAGCACCACGTAGAGCAGGCGATAATCAAGCACGTTGAGCTGGGCCGATTGGGAGAACAGATGCTCCAGCACCTCGAACAGAACCCAGGCAACGCCCGTCTCCAAGCATTTGATGGGCAGCGAGCGCATCTGGATGCGGTCGATGGCGGCACGCAAGGGGTTGACTTTCTTTGCGCGGCCAGCATTCCAACGCGCTTGAATGGTCGAAAGATCGCGCAGCAAGTCGTAGCGCTGAAACCAGCCATAGCGCACGCGAGCGACGTCGTTGGCGGGCAGGTTGTAGCCGGCAGAATCGCCATAGGCAGCTGAAAGCCCTGGGAACAGCGCCTGAAGAGCCTCGCCCACTTCACCCGCCGTGTGATGGAAGGCATCGGCAACGTCGAGCGTCTCAAAGTTACCATCCCAGCTGTCGAAGATACGGCGTACCAGCACCGCAAGCTCCTCGGCACACAGCAGGGGAAACGCCGCATCCTGCGCGCCCTGCAGAGCGACCGATCCGGTTGAGCACGCGTCGAACAACGGCACCAAAAACGGGTCCTCCAGCGCGGCAGACGCGGTATACAGGAACGGCACGCGCAGAATCTTGGTCTGAACGCCCTCGCGAGCAGCGTAGTAGCGGCACAGGTCGTTGGCTGCGTGCGCGATAATGCCCTTGCCCGTTCGCCCCGCGGCATCGGCGGCGCCCGCGGCACCCGCGGGCCCCGCTACATACAGCAGTTGGACCCGGCGACCCGCGCACGCACGAAAGACCGAGCGCAGCGTCTCGATATCGCCCACGGTATCGGTATGCGGGGTAAGGTAATTGGATAGGTAGACCACGCGGTCGAACTCGTAGGCCTGATCCAGGTGTTGCAGAAGCTCTTTCCACGAGGCATGGGGCGATGACTCGTCGCGGCGCGCTTCCGCGGCAGCGACGACCTGGACATGGTCCCCGGGGAACGCCTTGGCACAAAAGTCATCGTCAACATATGCGGTGTTGCCAACAACCAGCACCTCCATGGCGCACTCCCCCCCCTAAAATCCACTTTAGACATAGTCAAACATGCGTATTTTACGCTGTCAACGCGAGCTGAAACGTCTTTAAGGCTGTTTTAAGAACTTTTTTAGGGAATGTGGGGACATCGAGGGTGCTAAATGCGCACCCAATCGGGGGTACGGTGAAAAACCGAGATCTGTCAAACAGTCCCCTGTTTTGGGCATCCGCGACCTGCAGTTTTGTTGGCAAAAATCGATGTGCGCTCGGCGAGTTTCGATTTTCCCCGCACTTCTCCTACGCACCGGACTCGCAATAGCGCAGTACAATCCGCCAATCGCACTAACCGGAAAGCCAATCCAGCGACTCGCCTAGCCAACCAGATACGGCCCGATTACATCGAAAATTTCGCCCACCTTAGTTGCAGGGTTTTGCGCAGATGGCTTAATGTTACCCAGTTCCCTATGGTACGCGACGAGGCGCCCAGCACGCTCCAATGCTTCGCCTCGCCTATCATCCACTGCCCCAAACATCCCGTCCAGGTTCTTGCGGTACTCGATGCCCAAGTTCTTCGACATCTCCTGCGCGAGGGCATGCTGGCAGTCGGACGCGGACATATGCGCGGTAGTGTAGCGAAAGTGCAAAAGCGGCCACAGCTCGAAGCAGGGGTTCGACCACAACGCATGGAAGGTCCTCGAACCATCGGAGAGCTCGTCACATTTGCGCTTCATCGCATCAAAGTCGGACGCAGGAAAGTCATCCTTGTCATACACGAGCCACACGTGATCGAACGTCTCGGGCGCATAGCGACAGTGTTCGACGGCGAAGTCAAGCAGGTCAAGCGTGTGTCTGCCGGTCCCCTTAACGACAATGGCAACCTTGCGCTCGTTCGCCGCGCCCAACGCCGCACGCACGCCCTCAAAGTAGCGAGGCTCGGTCTCCTTGCCCTTGCTCACTACAAGATGACGCGTCATCTGAACCATGCGCGAGCGGCCCTCTCGCTTGCCGCTACGCCAGCCCTTCGACTTCTTCACCACCATGCTAATCCCACTCCTCGATGCGGGTGAGGTACGGATCGGCGCCGTAGCGACCGGACAGGTATTGCTTGTCGAAAGCCGCGTTCTTGCTTACCAGATTACCGTTTGCCTCGTGGATATCGGCGAGAGACCACAGTTGGCTCGCCTCCCCCTCGCCGCGTGCAGCGAACCATATCTCGTCACGGCGGAACACATCGTTTCGCATGGTTGACACATCCTGGGACGAGAAGATGAGCTGCGCGCCACTCTTGTTGACCTCAGGATCCTTAAACAGCAGAATCACATAGCGAAGAAGCTTCGGGTGCAGTTTGGCGTCGAGCTCGTCTACCACAACGGTGCCACCACGCTCAAGCGCTGTCATCAGATACGCAGCCAACCCCATGAGCTTCTGGGTACCGGCAGATTCCTCGGATAAACGCAGCTCGTACGCCTTGCCCCTCACCTTGTGCCTCACGAAGACGCGCTGGCCGCGCCACTCCGGCGCCCTCTCCACTCTGAAGCCATCAATACGCACATCAACGGCGCGCAAAAAACGCGTGACCTCGCGCGAGTCGCCCTCGTCGAGCATTTGCTCGAGCATCCGCTCAAGGTAGGAACTGTTGTAGTTGAGAAACACAGCGTCGAGAAACCAGCTGGCCGCCTCCTGGACCACCGGCGCATCGAAGTTGATGCAAAGGAACGATAGGTACGGCAGGCTCGGGTTGAACCTCGCAGCCGTCACAAGCTTACGCAGTGTGGGGCCGAGTTCAACCTTTGTATCCTCGCGCTCGAACAGCATCGCCGTACGCGACGCTCCCAATTTACGCCGCCACAGCCCTTCGGACACGATCTCATCGGCGTGTACAGACAGAACATAGCGGTACTCATGCTCGCCCGCGCGGTAATAGAGCTCGAACTCGGTGGGCTCGGCAGCAGACACGTCATCAAATTCAAACGCCGAACAACGGGCTATCAAAGGGCGATCACCCGCTGGCGCATCAGCGCTGGCAGACAGCAATCTAATTGGTCTGGCCACCGCCGAACGAACGTAATCAAGAGCCTCGAGCAGGTTAGACTTACCGCCAGCGTTGGGCCCGTACACCGCAGCCACCGGAAGGAAACTCTGCCCGTCGGAGCACTCGATGAGGGAACGCTCAAACTCCTTCATCGGCGTCGCCTGCATGGAAAGCTCAGCCTCGTCGCGATAGGACCGATAGTTCTTAAAGGTGAACTGACAAAGCACGGTACTCAACATTCCTTTCATTATTTTGAAAAGATATATCAGAGTTTTTCTTTGATTATAGACTTTAAGTAGTCTAAATCAAGTGCTTGCTACACCAATGACAGCAGGCGCAAGGTGCCAAACCGCCCATACTCGACCATCCCATTGCCGAAATGGCGTTTAGCTAACACGTCACACATTACATGCATGAAAAAAGGGCAACACTCTCTTACAGAAAGCGTCACCCTTAAAGCTCCCAAAGAGCTTTAATATTGCGCTATATACTATACACCTTAATGAAGTGAAGCAGAAAAGAGGCCCCAACTCGTACTGCATCGCCCTAGCGGTTGACGAGTGCCAACGCATAAAAGCACTCTACATACCCGCGCCCGCAGCGACCCGAAAGACGGCATCGCACTCCACGAGGACACATTAGTCAAGCGTCTCATACACAAATTCGCAAACAACCATACTACCAATATTCGAAGCAGCCCTTATCAAGACGTTATCGGGAGTCATCTTTAAAGATACCTCAAACTAATCGAGGCTTATGAGTCCCCAGAACCCCTACCGTTTCCGGGCTCTATCCCAATTTCTCATGTAGATCCTTTATGGTCTGAGCTTCATTTAAAAAGACCTGATCAATTTCAGCGTTGAGGTCATTGACGTAATCCTCAGCGACCTTTTTATAAGTGACATTCTTAACCGAGGAGTCAATCTTTAATTTCAGGCTGAATCTTTGCTTGAGCTGCTCATCCAACAGCCAGCGAAATAACTTGCGTAGAGAGGTCTGGTCGCTTTTCGCAAAGTCGATGTCCAACTCTTCCGGAGCGCCTTCAAAGTGAAGGACCTCATTGCCCTCCGAGTTCATACGCAACGTAACCGTAATCACGTGTTGGTCGGCACCGGCGTTCAGAACGATTCCGTTAGTTAAGTTTTCCATAAACAATCTCCCTGTCGGTAAATGCATATTCCCCGCCCTCAAGAGTGTCCATACTCACTTGTGTCCACACCTTAGGCGGTTTGACCTCAGCAATATCCCTAAGCTCATCGCAAAAGGGATTACCCACGTAGGTACGATAGCAACCGCCATCGTATTCGCGATAAATCGATTGCCAGGGCAAAGTACGAACAGCAATGTTGGCATTATGGGTGGACACTATGACAATTTTATTTGCTTTCGCCAGCTGGTTGATTCTATCTACGATAACCTCGTTGATAAATTCATTGCCCATACTTGCCTCAGGCTCATCGAGGATATAAATGGAGGCATCATCGTCGAACAGGGCATGGGCAAGAACAATCATCGCCCTCTCCCCGTTAGAGGGCTCATAGCTCGAATCTCCCCCACAAGACACATAGGAGGTAACGCCCAGACAGTCCTTAAGCGAGGCAATTCCCATCTCATCTGTCATCTTGTTAACCTCGGCTATTTTCGAGGCCAATGCCCCACACGGAGTTTTGGCGGTATCCGATGCATTGCCGATTGCCGCAACCAACGATTTTAGATTCTTGGCCTTCACCTTATCGCGAAGATAAGAGACCTTCGTTCCCTGCGACGGATTTATTAAGTATTTTCGATGTTGTACAACGTCGCCCTTTTCAGCCAGACGTCCGAGTACCACTTTTTCCTCATAAGGCTCGTTTTGAAAAGAATCGGAAATCGAATTCAAAATGGATCTCGCCTTTTTGTAGCTTAAGGCAAAAGCCGAAAACCCGGTTCCGGAAGGCTTTGTAGGACTCCCCGTTCGCGCAGTGATGTAACTTTTCATTTTTTTGACTGTAAAACACTCGAGATGAAGTGCGTAGGCGTCAACGAAACCGGATCGCACATAGGATTGCGCGTTCATACATACTCTCAGAACAGCAGATCTAAGTTCACTGAATTCGTTAGAACTCAAGCAAGCCTCAACAATCTTGTTGTTAAGAATATTATTAGCGCTAGATATCAATGTCTTATAGTCATCGATAAAACATCTCATCGCGTCAAGGTCCGGTTCTACAGGTGCAGAAGCCAAGGCAAATCCGAAGCGAGCCGTGTCCTTTTTCTCGACACTGTATTCTTCCCAGCTGATGTAATTGCTAAAAGGAGTTACTGCCGGTTCATTCCACGCTCTGATGCCAGCGAATTTATCACTCGCGTCGTCGACGCCGAGTTTAACAAAGTCCTCCTCTTTGGGATTCACGTTCACCATTTGTTTATACTTGTCATTGTTTTCTGACGCGTAATACGAAGAGACATCGGTCCACCCCTTCGCCCGAAAATGATTCTCTATCTTTTTTAGAAGCGCCGTCTTCCCCGTGCCTTTGGCGCCAAAGACGATGGTGACGTCGTTGTAGACGGGGAAGGTAAGCTTCGCATCGTCATCGAACAAAGTGATTTCAACCTGCTCTGACGTTTTCTTGTCCATAATGGATTTGAGAACTTCAGGTGTCTTTCTAAGCAGGAGCAGAAACTGGCTGAAGCTCTTGACCTCAAGTTTAATCTCAGGAAGGGAGCACTCACAATACTTGCTCCAGTCTTTGACGTCCGAGCCAATCAGGCAATCGACCCCATCGGCATACATGATGCCAGCGCGCTTAAGGTTTGAAGGCTCGAAAAAGAACGGGGTTTCTACTGGAAAACTCGCTTTCAGTGCTTGATTATCGGCGTAAGGCAGTGCCTTATCTTTATAAGACTTGCCCTTGAAGGGACGGTAATGAGATATCACGATGAAATCGAACCCTTGTCCGACAAATGCGCCGGCAAGCTTATCCCAATCAAGAACAAAATCATCAGGATGTGTGCATTGAACCAGGCCATTACAGACATCAGAAAACTGCTTCGCATGCACGGGGTCAGCAATAACGATTACATGGCCGACAACCCTAGACTTGCCTCGAATATCAAGCTCTATGCCCGGCCAGAGATCGATTCCCTTGGCTGACGCTTCAGCTACGCATTGCTTGAATATTGAAAGGTCGAAGAGGTTATGGTTTGTAATGGCGGCGATACCAACCTGGTTGCCTGCTAAGGCCTCAGCCAAGCTGGCCGGGTCAATATCGCGCCCTCCATCGCCCGATTTCGCCTTGATGGTATGGCAATGCAAATCAATCTTCATACCAGATTCCTCTCATACGATAGTGTCGAGAAAGTTGATGTAAGCCCGATTCGAAGCGAGTCGGTCCGCATCCCAAACCTGAATATCATTAGATATCCTATGCCGCCCCTATTTCACCTGCAAGCTCGAAGATGGCCCCAATCATCCGTCCTGTCCCAATCCACTTTGCACCCACACCGGAAGTTCGAACTTGACGCTGAGCAAATCCTTGATAACCGTACCGTTCGACATCGCGGCGAGGCCCTAACACTCCGCACCACTTCCAACACGCGTCTGAAGAACGTAGCCCCGCTGAGGTTGCGCAGGACAGCCTCAACTGTGAGCTCGCCCCCAATTTCGTTATTAGCTGGCAGCAGCCGACACTCCCCTGCCCTGAAACAGCCCCCCGGAACGCTCCACAGACATGCACCCAGACGCCGAGGGCGATCACAGCCCCCGGGCAACACCAGCGACCCGCACCACTCCCGCACGAAGATCCCACCAGTCGGCCTTACCTTGGCGGCAAACAACCCGGGCGCACAAAGCGACCCAGGGCACCTCCACCCAAGAAAGGATCTTCTATGCTCAAAGACGGCATCGCATACCTACTCAAGTTTGCACCCAAGGAAGCATACATCGACGACCTAATAAACGGTCGCCTCTACATGAACGCGGCCGGCTACTATCATGGCCTGCCTGGCGAGCAGGGCGATCCGCTCGAGGCGTCCATGGCTCCCGGGGTGTGCCTCTACAGATATACTTCCCTGCCCATCTACTGCATGTACACGGTCCGCGAGAACGATATCGTCAACAACACTGTGAAAATCCCGAAACGCATGATCCAGGAGTTCGGATGCGAGGACGGATGGATCGGCATTGTGCAGTACGCCAGCTTCGCGCGCCTCGCCGACAGACACACCACCGACGACGGAAGCATCTACGCCCACGGTCCCATCTCCTACGGCGTCCCCGGGCCAAAACTGATACGCGAGATCTTTGAGGGCATCCGGCACAATCTCGTTATCAAAACGCTCAAGTACGCATATCAGAAGGAGTATCGAATCATCGGGTGCGACCGGTCGAATGTCACCTTTTACCAGACGAGAATCACCCGGGCTGCAAAATTGAAAAATACGACCACGCAGAACTTGACCTAAGCAGCAGCCTCGCGGACTTTTCCTGGAAGGTTTCGGTGTCGAGTCTCGAAGAAGCAGAAGACGGCCTCACGCTAAAGCTGCCGCATCGCGTATAGCCAACCTAACACAGGCCCGAGCGTCGCCGGGGACTAAATCGGGCCCACTCCCCCTCCCCAACATTCCCCAGAAAGTTCGCTGATGTTGACTGGGGTTCCCGTAAAATAATCCCAAACAAAATATGTGCGGAGTGCTGGCCTGGAGCTGCCTTCGGACCCTATTGGCTGCTCACCGAGAGGCTCCGCTATGAAACGACCCCTTTACTACCTGCTCTGCGCGATCGCGTGCACGTCCATGGTCAGCGCGACGTTGCCTATACCAGCCATTGCAGAAGCCATGCAGCCTCGGGCAACAGCCGAGCAGCAGGCGCAATCCGACGCCCCGAACAGCGACACAGGCAAGGCCGAAGACGACACCGACACAATCGCGACAGCAGATACCGTAGAGGACAGCACCGTAACATCCACCGGCGCCAGCGCAGTCAACACGGAAAGCACTGACGGCACCACCGCCGCCAACACCGCAGACGCCGCCACGCCCGGCACCGCCGCCGCAACAGGCACCCCCGCCCCATCCCTCCAATCCCAAACCAACCCCGCGCCCGCCGCAATCTCCGCCACGTCACAAACCGGCTACGCCCGCTCCGCCACGGCAACCCAAAACGGCGTCACCTTCACCGTCTCGTGGAACGACGCCCCGGCGGGCACCGCGACGACCTTCCACGTAACCCAAACCAACGGCTCGTCCCAGGCCAAGGCGCGCATGGACGTGCCCACCTACTGGGACGGCGGCAGCCATGAAAGCGTCTGCGACCCGTCGCGCCCGGCATGGGCTAGCTACTACAGCCTGGGCACCGCGGGCCACGACTTTACCTTTGACTTCACGGCATCGGGCACGTACCGCATCTACTTCTACTTTATGGACAACGACAGAAACGACCCCCAAAACGACAAGGGGATCTACTACCTGCGCACCACGGCGGAGGTGACCGTAAACGACGCCGCCCGCCCAAGCGTCACACAGGTCGTCAACAACGCCGTGGCCCAGTGCAGGCAACAGACAAACGGCTCGGAATACGACATGGCGCTGTGGCTCCACGACTGGGCGCTCGACCAGCTGGAGTACGACCACAGCCTCAACTGGTGCTCGGCCGAAAGCGCCCTCACGCGCCACCAGGGCACCTGCGAGAGCTACCAGCGCATCTACTCCAAGCTCCTTGACGCCGCGGGCATCGCCAACGGCCGCATTACAGGCAACGGCCACACCTGGAACGCCGTGAAGATCGACGGCAAATGGTGCCAGATGGACCTAACCTGGGACGACACCAGCGACAACTGGTATGGAGACCTGGACCAGCGCCATCTGTACTTTGGCCTGACCGACGAGCTCATGGCAATCGCCCACTCCGACCACACGGCAAACTATCAGAAGGATGGCTACGCCTACCGCTCGACCGACCTATCTAACAATTACTTTGTGCGAAATGGCAAAGCCGATGAATGGGCCGAGAAGTATGCCGACCGCGTTCAGCAGCACCTGGATGCCAAAGAAGAGAGCTTTTCAATCGACGCCGACAACCAGTTGTTTCCGCCCAGCATCTCGGGGATTCAGAACGGGGTTGTTGCGTATGCGATGAATCAGAGGAGGTGGAAAGTCCAAGGCGCCAAGGTTGAGCTGGCCGCAACCTCCAATGTCGCTACTCTGCCGAACAGCACATTGACAGTAAAGTACGACTGCACTGCCAAATATCAAGCCGCTCAAGTAAAGCCAGTGCAGAGCGTCCCCGACGGCGAATACATGATCTGCAACAGAGGGCTGGGCACGGCGATGCTCGATATCTCAGGAGCCTCGAGGTCCAACGGCGCCAACGCCCAGCTATGGGAGGCCAACGGCTCGGGGGCCCAGCGGTTCATGATCTCCTACGACGAGTGCGCGGGCGCCTACGAAATCATGTGCGCGGCGTCGGGGCTAGCGCTCGACGTGGATTGCGCCGACTTCTCGAGCGGCGCCAACGTCCAGCAATACGCCAGAAATGGCAGCGCAGCGCAGAGGTGGCTGATCACGCAGCGCGGCGACGGCGCTTACACGATCGCGTCCGCGGGCGGCCCCGGCCTGGTCCTCGACGCAAAGTGGGGATCGACCTCGAACGGCACGAACGTCCAGCTGTACGAGTCGAACGGCTCGGCAGCGCAAAGCTGGAGGCTGGCAGCAACTGGCAGAAACCCATTGTCGGACCGGCGCGGAGAAGACACGAAGGATTAGCAGACGAGCTGTTCAACCGCTCGAACGATATCGGAATCGATCTCGAAGTCGAACTTTCTGGCGAACATCATCTTTGAGTCCTTAATCGAATCTAGATCATCCATAGACAACACTCGCGGGGACTCGTCCTCGCCCCAATCAATCATGCGCATGATGCCGTCCGTATTGTCCTCCCCGGGCATTCGATAGAAATCGAACCGCTTACCTGTATTCCAAGCAAAGGTCTGCAGAAACAATTCGTCACCGCACATAGAATCCCAGAAAACTGACCGTATCAGAGAAGCGTTCTCTACGATGTATCGAGCGAGCTCATCAGTTATAGAGAACCAGTTGTCGCCTTTCATCAGCTTAAGGCCTTCAGCAGGCTTCCTATAGAGTTGCAGAAGCCTCGCCAAAAGACCGTTCACCTTTCGCAAAAAAATTTGGGTCTTGCTCTTCCCGAAGGCGTTCCAGATTACATGGCCGCCGATCCTACTCCCATAGTCCCTATTGTGGTTTTCGAAACGAACAAACTCCTTGCCCCCGCAGGAATCGAAGAAAGAATGGATCCGATCCTGGCTCTTTATGGGAAGGTCTTGCCCGCTCAAAAGGTGATAGTAGGTGTAACGCCCCTTGTCAACAGCGGCGTTGAGCAGGCCAAGCTCACAGGCGATTTGCGAGTAGCCTCCCCATGTGACGCTAATACGGGGAACGAAAAAGATTCCCGCCTTATCAATGGAAGCCAGCGCTCTGTTTTCATCCCATCCGGTATTCTTAGCGTCCATGTGGATGAAGATATCGTTCCGGGGGTCATCAAGGGTCCTCAGAAGCGTACGGAGGGTCTCGTCATCCTTATGAGCCATGACGAGATATGCATGCTTGCATCCAGTAAACACGATTTTGTCCTCAACCATGACAGTTCCATCACCAACAGACACATTTTTGTCACCGTTCATTAAGCCTTCCCCAGCAATTTCTTTAACCTTCGTTTGACTCCCCCG
Organism: uncultured Collinsella sp.; assembly: GCA_958420355.1. Taxonomy (GTDB): domain Bacteria; phylum Actinomycetota; class Coriobacteriia; order Coriobacteriales; family Coriobacteriaceae; genus Collinsella. The sequence continues at coordinate 37,692 of CATZJG010000010.1, read as the reverse complement.
AGCTTGCCACGTACGCGCTGGGCGAGGGAGGGTTCAAAGCCATACACAGCCATCATCTCATCGATTCCTCTCCCGCACTCGAGGTCGGCCATGAACTCGCCGCGTCTCTCATAAGGCACAACGGGCCTAACCAGGCTAGGATTGCCAGGCAACACCTTCTCGAGGGAAGACTCGCCCCACTCAATCCCAGACTTAAGCCTCTCAATTGCAGCAAGGCCCTTTGAGGTGTTGCACAGCACCGCGGAAACCCCGCCCTCGTAGTCGACCTCAGGGTGCGACGACTGGATCCCCCAGAAGTCCCCCAACGTGACGTCTGAGCCGCACGAGCGCTTGACACGGCAAGCAAAGCACGAGGGTCTTAAGCTAGCGTTAGCAAGGAACGCTTTCATGTACCAGTCATCCCCGAAGATGCAGCTGTCGGCCGCCGCGGACGAAGCCCTCGCGACATCTTTCTCCGCATCATGCGCATACGCGTATGATGCGGAGAAAGACAGCCATCCGGTTGCCTTACTCCGCATGTTCACCGCGCGCAGCGCCGCGCCCACACCGACCTCCTTATATGCTGCCCACTTCTCCCAGAGGAGCGGCGAGGGGACGCCGTGGCAAATGACATCCACCGAGAGGAAACCGTCTGAGTCGGCGAGCTTCCCAAGGTAGGACCTCATGCCCGCAACTTGGCACGCGGTGCCGGAGAAGAGCACTCGCCTGCCACCGCGCAGAGCCTCCCGCACGCCCTCGTAGGCCTTGCGGCCGACCGAGCTCTGCACATACTTGGAACGCATGACGGAATCGAGATCTGACCCGTCTTCAACGAGCACGTGCCGCACATGTCTGCAGCCCTCATCCCAAGCGGCGCCGCACACGACGCCGCCATCCGCAAGAACGTCAAGGGCGAGCAGCCCGAAGACCCCACCCGAAGAGGAGGCAAGTCTCTCTCCCCTGTCCCTCGACTTCGCCCAGAGAACGGACTGCGCGCCATCCTTGGGGCGCTCCCCCATTGCGGGACACACCGAATCGCAACCCCCGCAGCCGATGCAGACATCTAAATTGACCATTGGCGTGGGGAAGCCACAGCCGTCGGCAATCATCCCGATGCAGGATTTCGGGCACCTCGCGGCGCAGGCGCCGCAACCACAGCACGCATCTCCCAGCAACGTGATCTTCGGAAGGGACTTAAGCATAAAAAACCTCCTAACGCAGGAAGGGCAACTTAGCCGCGATCGACGACTTCTCGCTTGAATCGAGAACGAAGAGCCACATTGCGGCAGCGAAAAGCACGGTGTAGACGACGCCCCAAGCCAGGAAAAGCAGCCAGCTAGTCACGGGCAGCAGCAGAGCCAGCCCCATGCATGCGGCCAAGACCACCGCGGAAGCCAAGACCACAGGCAGGTTCTTCTTCCAGAAATAAGCCATGTCCAGTCCGATACGCGCCTGATAGTACCAGTTCATAAAGAGACCGTTACCCAAGGCGATGCTCGCGATGTAAGCGATAGCGGGCGCCCAGTATCCGAGAACGGGCGAGGCAAACCATGTAAAAAGAACATTGAGACAAGCCATACAGAGGTAAACCACTGAACGCGCCCTATGCCTGTTTTTAGCGCGCTGGATCTCGATTCCCGTGTTCTGGCAAAGCGGCACGCCCACGGGCAGCGTCATCGCACAGATGAGATAGTAAGTATCAAGGAAGCCCTCACCCGCCCACTTGGTAATGAAGAATCGTCCAAGCAGGACGAACCCACAGTACACCCAGCAGAAGAGGAACATCTGGTAGCGCCCTACGCGCGTCATGAGCCGAGTTAGCACTCCGTTGTCATCCGATTCAGCGACGATCCTATTGATCTTGGGCACAAATACGCTCGACATTGTTGTCGAGAGCGAGTAAAAGATTTGACGGATTTGCAGCGCCACAGCGAAAACAGATACAGTGACTGCGTTCGTGAGCGCGCCGAGCATCATATTGGGCACGCTCTGGTTAACTAAATCGCAAACCTGGTTGGCGAATATCCAGGCCGAGAAAGCTGCGACCGCGTGGAACAGGGCTCCGTCAAACCTCCTGAGACTGAATCGCATACCGAGCTTCGACACAGCATAATGCATGTTGAGGGCGAGCAGAGTCAAGGTGACTGCGAGTTGAGCCAGCGCTACACCGACCGCGCCCATACCAAAGTTGAGCAAGACAAAAGCGATACCCGGTGTCGCTAACGTGGTGAACATCTGACGGCTTTGCTGAAACTTGAACTGTTCGTGGGCCATGATGTATGCGTCGAACACAGTCGAGAACAGCACCGCCGCCACGTTCACCGCCATGATAGCCATGAGCTCGCCCGCAAGCCCGACTTGGTCGAACGTAAAGCTGCCAGAAAAGAATAGCCCAACGTTCGCAGCAAAGAGCAGACCCAACACCAGTGCAATGGAGCTGATCATCGCATATAGCGCAAGGTACATGCCATTGAGTGATCGGACGTCTTCCTCCGTCCCCTTAGCCTTCTTCTGCGTATAGAAGCGGATATACGCCTCGGAGAATCCAAACGTCAGAAGCGTTAGGGAGAAGACGAAGGAATTCGCAGTCTGGTAAACGCCGTAGTCCGCCTGACCCACGAAAGCGAGGAGCATCGGGGTATAGACGAGGTTGACGAGATTCTTAACGATGATGTTCGCGTACCCGAGAATCGCCCCGGCCTTGCGTTGACTAACCATGGACAGTATCTCCCGAAGATAGAGTTTCAGATTTCACTGGACATAACCACCCTATAAGCTGGCAAGGGCAGCGCGAAGCCATGCGACGGAATCATTCCTCTTCTCCTCAAGCTCTCGCTCGAAGCCGGTCCAATCGAACTCATCGACGCAGCGCTCGCGGAAGCAATCCTTACCGGCGCGGTTGGAGTTAATCCCAAACAAGGCGTGGAGGGTATCGAACCTGCTGGACATATTCCCAGCATTTCCCTGCCGTTCGTAAATCACAAAAGGCCGGTGGAAAAGGAGACTGAAAACTGTAGCGTGGAAGCTGTCAGTGCAAACGAGAGCAGAGTGGTGAATAAGCCACACGAACTCCGCGGGGCCGACCGGCAAATGGATATCCGTCAAGTCCACCAGCCCCAGGCCGTCGCGGCCACATCGCTCCGCGATCTTTGCCGAAGCTGTATCGTCTCCCAAGACATACTTAAGGCAGAAAGGCCCCTCCAGGTCGATGCCCGGAATAATCGGGCGCTCCTCTATCTCGGACCACCACTTGGCAGTTTGGAGCATCGTAGGGTCAAGAACGACCTTGACGTCCCGCCCAGTAAGCTCGCGGACAATCTGAGCACCCGCGAACTCCCGAACACCGATGTCCTTGATTCCGCCAAGCCATTCGGAGTAGCGCCGACCCCACTCCTCAGGCATGTCCGACATGCCGATGCCGAAACTAGCGGCATAGGCCATTTTCTTGTCGACGCCCACGGCGCACTGGGCGCCAAACTTACTCGCACCCAATCCCCACCCGGGGTTCCAGCATTGATCGGAGCCGATCACGACGGGACCAGTGATGCTACGAACGTCCCTCTCGGCAATCTCAACGACAGGCGCACAGTACTCATCCTGAAAAACTCGGAAACGCCGCCTCCTCTCGGCGGGCGCCTTCTTCGACTCGATTCGGACTCTGTTGAGGTCCGCCATGATCTTAAAGACCCCGCGCTTACTCACCGGGCGGCGGCAATCGACCGAAAGAACCTCTTTGCCGGTAAGAGAGGCGACGGCGGCCTCGAGGGCGCAGGCCTGCAGCCTGTTCCCGTAGTTGGTGGGGTCAAAAATGCTGAGAATATATATCTGCCTGTCGTTCAATGAAACTCCAATCAAAGATAACTAACGAGTGCCTCGGCGTGAAATCCAGTACTTAACGGTTCTGCCGATAGACCGGATGTACAAACCGAAGCGGATATACAGCGGAATCATGCCGCTGCAGCCGAGCCAGAGGCGAAGAAACCGCCGGTTCTCGCTCCTGCAACAGCCGTTCTCAAGAGCCCCGTGGCAATCAAATCCTTCCAGGCTATCTGTCAACCAGGAAAGGACATCAGAATCGGAAGCGCCGTTGGAGAACGCAGTCTCCGCAGCGTAGGCGCAGGCCCCTACAAACCTGTCAGTAAGCAGTCGGTCGACTGCCTCCAAGCCATCGGGAGACATCCCTGCGTCAGGCTTGGCGGCGAAGCAGAGAACGTCTCGCATAGCCCGGGGGTAATCGAACTGCCCCTCCAGGTTAAGGCCCATGGCCGAGCCCCCGGAAGGCATGCGGTAGAGATAGTAGACATCGCTGTCTTCGACAGATTCGCAAATAGAGGCGCAGCAGAGCAGCTTCAGGATGAACTCCTGGTCCTCGCCGGTCCGCCTCCCGACCGTGAACCGGACCCCACTCGCCGCGATGAGCCGAGCAGAAACGAGGAAGAGCCAGCAGGGGAAAGTGGCGTATCTGTTCCCGAGCGATAGCTCGAGGAACTCCGATGCGTTCCCGAGGAACCGCCCGTACCCGAAGACCGTGCCTCGGGGAAGAGCACGGTACGCAAGCGCGACGATATCGGGGCGGACAGGCCTGCGTCCCAGCAGGGACCCCGCCTTCTCCACGAAGTTGGGAACGACGGTGTCATCGACGTCCAAGAAGGCGAGATATTCCCCACTGGCGGCCGCGATAGCAGCATTGCGCGCAGCGGAGACCCCGGCGTTCCCCCGGTGAAGAACCTTAATGCGATCATCGCCCCGCGCGAGCGCATCGGCCATCTTACCCGTACCGTCAACAGATCCGTCATCGACGATGATGGCCTCCCAATCGTCGGACGTCTGCTCAGAAAGCGAGCGAACGGCTGCCTCTAGGGTAGAAACGGCGTTATAGGCGGGGACAACAAACGTGATTAGAGGCGCCGTGACAGTTTGATACATGGATTTAACCTCTAGAAAAGGAGAAGCGGATAGAAAACGGCGCTCTTCATGACCTCGACATAGTTGAATGAAGGGATGAAACTTGCCATGGAGATAAACCAGACGGCAATAGCGAGCAACATCAAAACGGCATCGGCAAGAATCGGCCATCGCGAATCAACCGCATGGCCCCTTCCCTTGTTGTTAAGCAGATATGTCGAGCCAATCAAGATCGGAATGAACTTCAAGCGGTTGCCGACGTTAACGAGGGTGAGTTCCATCGCGATGACGCACATCGTCAAAACAAGAACGAGCGCCGTTCGTCCATCATGCTGTCTCGTGGCGTAGATCCTAAGCAGCAGGACCCCGAGCAACAGCAACGAAAACACATGGCTCAGATTGCTGAGAAGGTTGTCCGCCTGCTCTTGATCCCACTCCGTGCCGATGGTATAGAAACTCGCCTTCTTCAGAACGCTTGTAATGACAGGCACCCCGTCAAACAAATGGGACGCGAGAAGTACGGAAGCCACGGAAATCATGGTGACAACCGCGACAACGCAGATAATCGAATTCCTGACAGGGTTACGCTCGAGAATCGGCTGAACTAGGAACAAAACCAAGACGAGCAGCATAGAATTGTGGATGAGGCATGCGACGATGATCAGGACGAGCGACGGCAGAGAATCCCTGAACCCGTAAGACCGCCTCTTACATATCGCGACCGCACAAATCACGCAGCCGAGAGCCGAGCGAACGTTACCGATCAGGGGCTGCGCCGGGACGGCAAAAAAGATGAATACCATGAGCGGGAGGAAAGCCCATGCATCTGTCGTCTCCTCGGCACACCTGTCCATCATCAGCCAAGCGATGAGACCGTAACCGAAAAACGCGGCGAGCGACTGGAGGAGTCGGAGGTCGCCGATATTCCCGGTTACCCAACACAGAAAGTTCCAGACGAGCAGGCCGTTGTGATCCTCGTTCAGGCTGGTTCCGATCGAGAGAATGTTCCTGCCATCGTAGTAGCCGCATTCAACCATCCATCGGGTCATATCGACAGGGTGGTTGTAAACGATACCATGGGCGACAAGCGCAGCAGAAAACCCAACCCCAAGGGCGCAGGCAACCGCCATCTTCTTTGTAGGGGCCCCGGTAAAGACGAGAAGGGAGAGGAAAACGGCGAGGAGGGGCGAAACAATAGCGCATACGCCAAGGAAGAACACCATGCCGAGCGCGTTCCCCCTACCCGCCATCGATAGGGTCCTCTGCGGCATGCCTCCCGAACTGATAGTTAAGATCTTCATCGAGCCAAGCTCCTCGCCAGCGGAGTAGCAGCGCGGCAGGCAACCAGGCACACATACGCAAGATAATCCATTTTCTTTTCCAACAAAGTGAAGAAGATCCGCTGCTCAAGCCTCAAATCCCCGCATCGACCGATGGCCTCCGCGTACAGCGATGTATCCCTGAACTCCTGGAACTGCTTTTTAAACCACTTGCCATCAGCATTCTTGCGCATGTCGTAGAAACCGTTAGACAGATAACCGACAAGAGCGGTCTCAGCAAATCCATTCCCCGGCCATTTCGAATCCCACGCGACGGCCTGTCGATGGACGGCTTCCTTGACCATGGCGTACTGGGCAATCTGGCCTTCGCGATAATTGGCAGTAATGCTGCTTGCGTTGGGACGATAATAATACAAGGGCTCGCGAACGCATGCGGCGCTCTTCATATTATCGAGAATGTAAAGGCTTTGCAGCTGATCTTCCCCAAGCTGCATCTTCCCATAAGGCGAGTAATCTGAATCGGCATCGACGCAAGACCTTCGAGCGATTTTAGTGACCATATTAGGAATATATCCATCGAGGAACGCAGAGCGTACATCGTTAAGGCTTTCTCCGGTATAGAAACGCTGTTCACCGGGCAGTCCCCCAGGGAGCACAGAGCCGAACGTCGGAGATTCGCTAAGGCAGATCAACACGACGTCGGGATCCAGTTCGTCAATGATCCCGGAAACCGCACACATTGCATTGGGCGCCAGACCGTCGTCGCCGTCAACGTGCCAATAATAATCACCGTTGGCGGCTTTGATCCCGGCACGGCGAGCAAGCAGCAACCCCTTGTTCTCCTGTTTGACTATGCGGACGGGAACATCCGCCTCCGCGGCGAAGCGCTCATAGATACTCGCGCTGCCGTCGGTCGAGCCGTCGTCGACGATGACGACCTCGTAGTCGGAATAATCCTGATGTGCAATGCTGTCCAAGCATTGTCCGAGATATTCCTCTACGTTATAAACGGGAATGATTATCGAGAATCTCACATTAAAAACCTTTGTTCATAGGGATTATCCGATTGCTTTGCCAGAAATCGCGGCATAAAGGGCATAGAAAGCGTTATGCATCTTCGGGGAAAGCGCAAAAAGCGCGCACCTCAGTCTCCAGGTGCGCGAAGCTAGGGTGTTCCTTGAGGCGCGCATCGCAAGGTCGCGGGCAAGCCTCAAATACGCCTGCCCCTCCGCCCTGTCGGCAAAGCTATCGAGATCAACCCGCATGGCAACGCGCAGAATGCAATACGCTCGGAAGCACTCGAACTCGCCATCAAAATTTCCCTCGGCAACCCGCCGCACGGCCTCAATGGCAGCATCCATATCCCTCACATGCTTAGGGCCTTGCTTCTTAAGCGTTGTGATGGAACCGGGCCTCGTCACGTACGCATAGAAAGGGGCGTCAGTGACAGCGACGGTCTCTACACGGGAGCAAATCGCGGAAGTCACGCCCATATCCTCGAAAAGCTGACCCTCGGGGAACACAAGGTCGGGCATCAAAGAACGGGAAAACAACTTGCCCCAGGCAGACCCGCTCTCCCCTTCGAGCAGAAGAAGGCGCCTCAGATGCTCCCAGCCGCTCTCCAACGTGAACAAAGGCTCACACCGCATTTCATAACTCTCGAGAGGAGGCATCTTGGCAAAGGACCCCGCGACAAACGACACATGGTATCTCAAAGCCGCCTGGAGCATGAACTCAACGGCCCGCGGATCTATGAGATCGTCTCCGTCGACATACATCAAGTAGTCACCATGACAAAGCCGAGTGCCATAATTTCGGGCAGATGAGAGCCCGCCGTTCTCCTTGTGGAGAATCTCGACGCGTGAATCATCCCCGACGACGCTAGCAATCAACTCAACCGTGTCATCGGTACAGCCGTCATCCACGATAAGAATCTCAATATTTGGATACGTCTGACAGAGCAGCGACCTTATGCAGGGAAGCACGAACGGCCCCACGTTGAAGATGGGGACGACGATGCTAACAAGAGGCGCTTCAGCTTTTGATGCTGTAGAAATCATATCTTTAGAAAGAACCTCCCAAATCCAAGGCATCCAGGTACTCCCCCAGCTCTTCCTCCCAGTCGGGCATGTGGAAGCCGACGGCCTCGAGTTTCGACAGGTCGAGCGCGGAGTGGACCGGGCGCGGGGCGACGGGGCCCGCGGCGTTCGCGTAGTAGTCGGCAGTCGACACCGGCACGACCTTCTCCCCGTTGCCGTTGGCGGTCTCGAAGACGGCGCGGGCGATGTCCGCCCAGCTCTTGACGGCGCCGGAGCCGGTGCAGTCGTAGGTGCCGTAGGGGGCGCGGCTCCCCAGCACGTGGAAGATGGCCTGCGCCATGTCGCGCGTGAAGGTCAGGCGGCCCAGCTGGTCGTCCACGACGGTGACCTGCTCGAGCCTGTCCTCGGGGTCGGCGACGCGGTCGGACAGCCCCTTCATGGTCTTGACGAAGTTGTGGCCCTCGCCGATGACCCAGCTGGAGCGCATGATGTAGTGGCGCGGGCAGCCGGCCACGGCGATGTCGCCGGCCGCCTTGGTCTGGCCGTAGACGGACAGTGGGCTGAGGGGCTCGTCCTCGTCATGGACCTCGGCGGTGCCGTCGAAGACGTAGTCGGAGGAGACGTGCACGAGCGTGATGCCGTGCCCGGCGCAGGCGCGGGCGAGAAGGGCGGGACCGGTCGCGTTGGCCCTCCAGGCGGTCACGCGGCCCTCGGGGGCCTCCGCCCTGTCCACGGCCGTGTAGGCGCCGCAGTTGATCACGGTGCCGTAGAGCGACCAGTCGTACTGCGCGTAGGCGTCCGGGTCGGACATGTCGAAGGTGTCGATGTCGCAGAAGTCGAAGTCCTTGGCCACGCCGCGCTCCTCGGCGAGCGCGCGCACCGCATGGCCCAGCTGGCCGTTGCAGCCGGTGACGAGGGTGCGCTTCGGCGCCATGGGGACGACGTCCTTCAGCATCGGGTGGTTCAGGTCCGCCTCGGAGACGGTCGCCTCCGAAAGCGGGATCGGCCACTCGATGGCGAGCTCGGGGTCGGCGAGGTTCACGAAGGTGTAGGTCCTCTTCAGCTCGAGGGACCAGTGGGCGTCCACCAGGTAGGTGTAGGCGGTGCCGTCCTCCAGGGCCTGGAAGGAGTTGCCCACGCCGCGCGGGACGTAGATGGCCCTGGACGGGTCGAGCGTGCAGGTGAACACCTTCCCGTAGGTCTCGCTGCCCTCGCGCAGGTCCACCCAGGCGCCGAAGACGCTGCCGCGCGCCACGGAGATGAACTTGTCCCAGGGCTCGGCGTGGATGCCGCGGGTGACGCCGCGGCTGTCGTTGTAGGAGATGTTGTTCTGGACGACCCTGAGGTCCGGGATGCCCAGGGCGGTCATCTTGGCGCGCTGCCAGTTCTCCTTGAACCAGCCGCGCGAGTCGCCGTGGACGGCGAGGTCGACGACCTTCAGGCCCTCGATGCCGGTCTCGGCGACGGAGAGGTCCTTCTCGAATGCGATGTCTGCCATGTCTCTCCCCTCCTACTGGCCCTGCGCGCGGTAGCGGGCCTCGGTGGCCTCCTTGGCCGGGCGCCACCAGGACTCGTTTGCGACGTACCAGTCGATCGTCTGCTTGAGCCCCTCGGCGAAGTCGGTGTGGGCCGGCCTCCAGCCCAGCTCGCGCTGGAGCTTCGTGCTGTCGATGGCGTAGCGACGGTCGTGGCCGGGGCGGTCGGCGACCCAGTCGAAGTCCTCGGGGTCGCGCCCCATGGCCTCGAGGATCATGCGCAGGACCGTGATATTGTTCTTCTCGCCATTTGCGCCGATGAGGTAGGTCTCCCCCATGCGGCCCTTGGTGAGGATGTCCCAGACGGCCGAGGAGTGGTCCTCGGTGTGGATCCAGTCACGGACGTTCTCGCCGCGGCCGTAGAGCTTGGGGCGCACGCCGTCGACGATGTTGGTGATCTGCCTGGGGATGAACTTCTCCACGTGCTGGTAGGGGCCGTAGTTGTTGGAGCAGTTGGAGATCGTGGCGCGAAGCCCGTAGGTGCGGGTCCAGGCGCGCACGAGCATGTCGGAGCTCGCCTTGGTGCTCGAGTACGGGCTGCTCGGGTGATACGGCGTCTCCTCGGTGAACTTGGCCGGGTCGTCGAGCGCGAGGTCGCCGTAGACCTCGTCGGTGGAGACGTGGTGGTAGCGGACGCCGTATTTCCTCACGGCCTCCAGCAGGCGGAAGGTTCCCTCGACGTTGGTGCGCAGGAAGGGCTCCGGGTCGGCGATGGAGTTGTCGTTGTGGCTCTCTGCGGCGTAGTGCACGATCGCGTCGTGGCCGGGGACGATCCTATCGAGCAGCTCGGAATCGCAGATGTCGCCCACGACCAGCTCCACGCGGTCGGAGGGCAGCCCGGCGATGTTCTCGGGGTTGCCGGCGTAGGTCAGCTTGTCCAGGACGGTGACGTGCACCCCAGGGTGGTTGTTGACCACGTAGTGCACGAAGTTGCTGCCGATGAAGCCGCAGCCGCCAGTGACGATGATGTTCTTGGGTTCGAAGATCTCGGACATGAGGGGTTCCTCCTAGTACTCGCGCGGGCTGTTGACGATCTCGCCGGCGGCGACCTTCTTGAGGTGCCGGCCGTAGACCGACTTGCCGTAGGCCTCCGCGGCCTCCTCCAGCTCGGCGGTCGTGATCCAGCCGTTCTCCCAGGCGATCTCCTCCGGGACCGAGACCGGCAGGTCCTGGGAGTGCTCGACGGCGCGGACGAACTCCGCCGCCTCGCGCAGGCTCTCCATGGTGCCGGTGTCCAGCCACGCGTAGCCGCGGCCGAGGGTCACCACGGACAGCGTCCCCTCCTCCAGGTACATCTGGTTGAGCGTGGTGATCTCCAGCTCGCCGCGGGCCGACGGCTCGACCCTATGGGCCTTGGCGGCCACGTCGCCCGGGTAGAAGTACAGGCCGGTGACGGCGTAGGAGCTCTTGGGCTCGGCGGGCTTCTCCTCGATGGAGACGGCCCTCCCCTCGCCGTCGAACTCCACGACGCCGAAGCGCTCGGGGTCGTCCACGTGGTAGCCGAAGACCGTGGCGCGGCCCGACTGCGCGTTCTCGACGGCTTTCTTCAGGTGGCGGCTGAGGCCGTTGCCGTAGAAGATGTTGTCGCCGAGCACCAGCGCGCACGGCTCGCCGGCGATGAAGTCCTCGCCGATGGTGAAGGCCTGCGCCAGGCCGTCGGGGCTCGGCTGCTCGGCGTAGGAGAGGTTCACGCCGTAGCGCGAGCCGTCCCCGAGCAGGCGCTCGAAGTTGGGGAGGTCCGTCGGCGTGGAGATGACCAGGATGTCCCGGATGCCCGCCAGCATGAGGGTGCTAAGCGGGTAGTAGATCATGGGCTTGTCGTAGACCGGCAGCAGCTGCTTGGAGGTCACGAGCGTGAGCGGGTACAGGCGCGTTCCGGACCCGCCGGCGAGTATGATGCCTTTCATTGGCTATGACCTTTCAATTCTTGCGGCTCTGCGACCGGCGCGATTTCCAAGGAGACGGGCGCAGCAGTCAACTCCGAAGGCAACTAACTCGCCGAAATTACCTTCCCGAAGAAGCTGAGAGGAGACTGACCTGACGAGCCGGCCCCCTTCACCGATCTCACTTGCTTGCATGAGATCGTCCGCATGCGTTTCGAGAAAGAAACCGACGGCACGGTTGCGGGCAAACTGTTGGGATGGCGTCAAGTTATGCGAGTGATAGACCTCGGCACGCGGCTCGTAAGCGACCTTCATACCCGAGGCGATAAACTTGGCGGCCATGAGCATGTCCTCGTTGGTATTAACATGATCGAATCCACCGCATTCGAGATATGCGGTCCGTCGATAGGCAGAACAGGCGTCAGATGCAAAAAACGTCTTAATGCCAAGTTTTTCGAGATCGCCTTTCGAACGCACGGATGGTGAGTCAGGATAGTTAAAACAACGTACAAGTTGTTCAAAACGACGGGCATCGGCCTTGGGAAGCTGCCTACCACTAACAAGGGCGATATTCGAGTCTTCAACCATAGGGGCAACAAGCCGCTTCAAGTAGTCATCGGAAACGGGCACAGCATCTTGGGTGAGAAAACAGACGAAGTCGCCACTCGATTCATTCAGCGCCATGTCTCTTGTGGTGCCGTGGTTAAAATCCTGGCGATCAATCTCCAGCAAGCGAACTCTTTTGTGCTTCTGGACCAACTCAATAGTTTTGTCTTCCGATGCGGAATCGACGACCAAAATCTCATTCGGCTGAATTGACTGGCAATCAAGGGCAATTAAAAGCGCCTCAATTTCATGTTCAGCATTAAGAGTCGGAATGATGATAGAAATATCCATCTATCGCCCCGTCTTCTTCTTGCCGAACATGACACCGAAGGTGCCGGTAAAGCACTTCAAATCCATGCGGAAGCAGCGATTCTGAACGTATCGGAGTTCGATCTGCTGGCGCAGACCGCTTTCGAACGTCGCCTCATTACGATCGGTCGCCTGCCACAAACCTGTGATGCCGGGCCGGACAGAAAGCAATTCAGCCTTTTCTTCATCAGAAAAATGCTGCTCAAGCTCATCTCTCGTAATGGGACGAGGCCCAATAACAGAAAGGTCGCCGTTTAGCACATTGAGAAACTGAGGCATCTCGTCAATAGAGCATTTGCGAATGAATAGACCAACCTTGGTAATACGAGGATCACCGTCAACCTTACGCTCGACTTCCCACTGATGAAGCTGCTCAGGACTCAAATACTTCTGCACATCACCTGCATCGGCAACCATGCTACGAAGCTTTAAAATCTTGATTGTTTTTCCGCCCTTACCAACGCGCTCTTGCGTATACATAGGGTTGCCAGGCGATTCAAGGCAAATGAGTGCGCACACCACAGCAATGGGAACAAGCAGCAGGACACTCATCAAAAGACTGAACACCAGGTCAAACAGCCTCTTAATAAAGCGGTAGCCAAGCGTACCGCTCGGCTTTATCTCTTTAATAGCCAGTGCGCTCCCCACAGATGCACAGCTCTCTGTTACTTCTTTAGCAGCCACAGTCAAACCTACGTCCCCGTTCCCCAGGGATCCCCCAATCGGTAGATTCAAAAATGCGAACGAATTGCCAGTGCGACGTCTCCCTTACGTTTTGCTGGGAACGTCGAGCGGTAGCAGCTCCCTAAATGTGGAGTCACCCTCGCCCACGTCTACCAGGCACCAGCGCTTATGACGGTCGATCTTTTTAACACGGGCCTCTTGCCCCACCAAGGGACCCTGTTCTATGTGCAGTACGCCGTCTTCTATGCGCGCTACGCTGTTGCGCACCACGCCGTCGTCATCCAGCACGCTGCGGTACCAGTCCTGCGCATCGTCCGGCATGGGCATATACGCCCGCTCCCTACTGCCGGCGATGCGACAGCCAAAGCTCAACTGAGCCAAAGCCCTATCGAGCGCGGCGGCATCGTGCGTGGCAACGAAGAAATATTCCTTGTACATGGGTTTGGTTTGGAGCGACCAGGCGCCGTCCCGCTTAAACCAGAACTCCTTTTGCATCACAAAAGCGTCCTGCATCAGCTCGTGCGGGATAATGCAGCGGACCTTTTCGCAGGTCTCGCGCTCTTTTCCCTGGGGGGTGTGGACCAGATACCAGCGGACGCGGCCATGCTGGCTGTTGGTGGTGACGCCGTTAAATGCGCCTGGCAGCTGCTCTTGGCGCCGTGCCGTCTGTTCCATGTTCTCTCCCCCTCTTTTGGCTTTGGGATGCACGCAAATGCAGGGGGCGTTTAGAACAGGTTTCTCGCTCGCAGCTAAGCGCAGTCGCAAAAGTACAGGTTTTTGTATCTTTCGATAGATGACATTATACGAGCAATAAAACAGCGTTTGCCCAGATTACACAAAATGTACTGCTAGTAGGTACATCTCCATACCCCTCTACAAAAACCTGTACCTTTTTGTGCAACAAAAAAAGCCGCTCAACCAGCGGCTTTTCTTATTGTGGTAAGAAAAAAGGCGACCGCCCTTTATGGACGGTCGCCTTTGTTAATTGTTGTGTAGTTTGCCTTAAGCGCGAGTCTTGATCTCCTCGAGCACCTTGGCAACAAACTCGTCAACGCTCATCTGAACGGTCTCGTTGGAGCGATCGCGGACGGAAATGTTGCCGGCCTCGACCTCCTTCTCGCCTAGGATGAGCATGTAGGGCACACGGTCGATGCTGCGGGCCTCGCGGATCTTGTAGCCGATCTTCTCGTCGCGGTCATCGCAGACCACGCGAATACCGGCCTCCTCCAGCTTGGCGCACACCTCGTGGGCGTAGTCGCGGCTCTTCTCGGAAACCGGAAGTGCCTTGACCTGCACGGGGGCCAGCCAAGTGGGGAACTTGCCCGCAAAGTGCTCAATCAGAATACCGATGAAGCGCTCGATAGAGCCGAAGCATACGCGGTGCAGCATAATGGGGCGCTTCTTGGTGCCGTCGGCGTCCACGTACTCAAGATCAAAGTTGAGCGGCATCTGGAAGTCGAGCTGGACGGTACCGCACTGCCAGGTACGGCCGAGCGAGTCCTCCAGGTGGAAGTCGATCTTGGGGCCGTAGAAGGCGCCGTCGCCCTCGTTGACCTCGTAGTCCATGTGCAGCTGCTCCAGAGCAGTGCGCAGGCCCTCCTCGGCGCGTGCCCAATCCTCGTCGGAGCCCATGGAGTCCTCGGGGCGGGTGGAAAGCTCAACGTGGTACTTAAAGCCAAACTTCTGGTACACGGAGTCGATGAGGTTGACCACGCCCACGATCTCGTCGGTCAGCTGGTCGGAACGCACAAACAGGTGGGCGTCATCCTGGTTAAAGCAGCGTACGCGGAACAGGCCGTGCAGGGCGCCGCGCAGCTCGTGGCGGTGCACCAGGCCAATCTCGCCGGCGCGGATGGGCAGCTCGCGGTAGGAGTGCGGCTTGGAGGCGTACACCAGCACGCCGCCCGGGCAGTTCATGGGCTTAATGCAGTACTCTTCGTCATCGATGACGGTGGAGTACATGTTGTCCTTGTAGTGGTCCCAGTGGCCCGAGGTCTTCCACAGCTGCTTGTTCATGATGAGCGGCGTGGAGATTTCAACGTAGCCGGCCTTGTGGTGAATCTCGCGCCAGTAGTCCAGCAGCGTGTTCTTAAGGATCATGCCGTTGGGCAGGAAGAACGGGAAGCCGGGGGCCTCGTCGCGCATCATAAAGAGGTCCATCTCGCGGCCGATCTTGCGGTGGTCGCGCTTCTTGGCCTCCTCCAGCATGTGCATGTGCTCGTCGAGCTCCTCCTTGGTGGCAAAGGCGACGCCGTTGATGCGAGTGAGCATCTTGTTGTCCTTGTCGCCCTTCCAGTAGGCGCCCGAGACGCCGGTGAGCTTAAAGGCCTTGAGCGCCTTGGTGTAGCAGATGTGGGGGCCGACGCACATGTCGATGTAGTCGCCCTGCTGGTAGAAGGTGATGCGGGCGTCGTCGTCCAGGTCGCCGATGTGCTCGACCTTGTACTTCTCGCCGCGCTCCTCCATAAGGGCGATGGCCTCGGCACGGGGCTTCTCAAAGACGGTGAACTTGAGGTTCTCCTTGACGATCTTTTTCATCTCGGCCTCGATCGCGGGGAAATCGTCCTCGCTGATCTTGACGCCCTCGGGCAGGTCGACGTCGTAGTAGAAGCCGTTGTCGGTCGCGGGACCGTAGGCAAAATCGGCCTCGGGGTACAGGCGCTTGATGGCCTGCGCCATGATGTGCGCGGCAGAGTGGCGGATGACGTGCGCGACCTCGTCCTGCGGGAGCTCGGCCACCGAACCGTCATTGTAGAGTGCCTTCATGGGTATGTTTTCTCCTCTCGGATGCCTGATGCAAGTGCGTGCGATGCGCTCGGCGTTTTAACTTGCATCATTATAGGCAGGTTGCCTTGGTATACAAGCGCCCGCCGCACCTTAATGGCACGGCGGGCGATTTTCTACGCATGCTTCATCGTGTGGGCGCGGGGTGCGCGTGGCTTGCGCGAGATGCGCGGTACCCGTAGCTTGCGGCCGGCCCGGCGATGGATGCGTTACTGGATGCGAGTTCGGCAGTAGGGGCAAACCTTCCAGTGCGCATCGAGCGGGCGATGGCAGCTGGGGCAGACGTTGCGAACCTGGGTATCGCACACCGGGCAGACCACAAAGTCCTTCTCGATGGGCGCGCCGCACTGCGGGCAGGTGCCGTACTGGGCAAGCTGACGCTCGCGCAGGGCCATGTCCAGCTCCTGCTCCTCGCGGTCGGACGCATAGGAGTGCGGACGCAGGACCAGGTAGGCGATGAGGCCCACAAACGGGATGAGAGCGATGATGCCCCATGCCACGTAGGCGCTGGCGCCGCGGCGGCGAGCGTCGATGAACACATAAACGACCGACAGCACATACAGGGCGATGATAAAGCCAACGAAAGCATAGACGACGCCCATAAGCTGCGGCGACATGAGCTCGGAGATGTACTTGGACATTACGGGTACCTTTCGGAACATTAACAGTACGGTCAAGTTTACCACGGGGTTTGTTTATATGGGACCACGGCTGGGTACGGGGCTGACGCGGACACAAACATCTCAATCTGTAACAGGTGGGAGTTGAATCCGGGTCTAGATGTTACAGATCGAGACAAACGGAGGACCCGCCAGACTAACGTCTCGATCCGTAACATCTGGAGCCCAAATCCTCGTCTAACTGTTACAGATCGAGACAAACGGTTGCCGTAGTTGTCGGCAGACGAGGTTGTCGACATTGCCGGGTCTCCCCTCGTCTGCCGTTGGCGGGTGTTGCGGGGCTGTTCGCCGCATTGCCGCCGCACTGGGGGTGTGCGGACCGTAGGATAGTCTTATTGACGGCCTGTCAACTCGTCTGGGAGGCACTGTGACAGAAACGTTTGATATCGCGATTGTCGGCGCGGGCATCACCGGATGCTCCATCGCGCGGCAGCTCGCGCGATTTGACCTTTCCATTTGCGTGGTCGAGGCGGCTAACGATATTGCGCTGGGCGCGTCGAAGGCCAACGGCGGCCTGGTGCACGCCGGCTACGATCCGGCGCCGGGAACCGTAAAGGCACAGGTCAACGCCCGTGGCTGCGAGTTGTACGGTACATGGGCACAGGAACTGGGCTTTCTGTTCTGCCGCACTGGGTCGATGGTATTGGGCTTTAACGACGAGGACCGCGCGCATCTGGAGAAGCTGCGGTGCAACGGTCATGTCAACGGTGTGCCCGAGCTGTCGATCGTCGGACCCGACCGCATCCACGAACTGGAGCCGCGCGCCAGTGCCGATGCAACGTGCGCGTTGTGGTGCCCCTCCACTGGCTTTGTCGACCCGTTTGAGGTTGCCATCGCCGCGATGGAGAACGCCGTGGCCAACGGGGTGACGTTCATGCGGTCCGCGCCGGTGGAAGCGATTGAAGTCGCGGGCTCGGGCGACGACGCGCGCTTTACGCTGGTGACGCCTGCCGGCGATGTACGCTGCCGCTATCTGATCAACGCCGCGGGCAACGGAGCCGCGGACATCTCGCATATGGCTGGCGCCGAGGAGTTTCAGATGGTCTGGCGCCAGGGCAACATTGTGGTGCTGGACAAAGAGCCGCGTGCGCTCATGCCGCTCTATCCCGTTCCCACGCCGGTCTCCAAGGGCGCTATCGTCACGGGCACGGTCCACGGCAATACCTTGATCACCGCGACCGCCGCCGTGCGCGAGCCCGGCGACACACAGATCTATGCGAGCGATGTGAACGCGCTGCTGACCGGCGCGCGCAAGCTGGTGCCCGATCTGGATACGCGCCGCGTGGTGCGCGCATTTGCCGGCGGGCGTCCGGTCATTCAGGGAACGAACGACTTCTTTATTGGACAGTCGGCCGTGGTGTCGGGACTGTTCCAGGCCGCGGGCATTCAGTCGCCGGGCGTGGCAAGCGCGCCGGCCATTGCCGAGCGCATGGAGCTTGTGATGCGTGAGGCGGGCGTGGAACTGCACGAGCGGGCGGACTGGAACCCAATTCGCCGCGCGCCGGACGACTTTGACCGCGCGCCGCTGACGCGCAAGGAGGAGCTGATCGAGTCCGATCCCGCGTGGGGACAGATTGTCTGCCGCTGCGAGACGGTGCCCGAGGCCGAGATTGTGGCCGCGATCCGACGCCAACAGGGCGCGGTTTCGGTCGAAGGCGTCAAGCGCCGCTGTCGTGCCGGCATGGGTCGATGCCAGAGCGGGTTTTGCCAGAGTCGTGTGGTGGCGATCCTGGCGCGCGAGCTGGGCTGCGACCCCAGCGAGGTGCTGCTGGAAGATGCCGGATCTTGGTTGGTTGAGGGACCGCTGAAGGGGGTGCGCTAGAATGGCGGAATTCAAAACGAGCGCGATTGATTGCGGCGTCGTAGAAGCCGTACAAACGCAAGCCTTCGACGTGGTCGTTATCGGCGTCGGACCTGCCGGCATGGCGGCCGCGCTGGCCGCGCATAAAGCAGGCGCACGCGTGGCCATCGTGGAGCGCGAGCAGCACCTGGGCGGCATCCTCCGCCAGTGCATCCACCCCGGCTTTGGCCTGTCGCACTTTAAACAGGAGCTCACCGGTCCCGAATACGCGCAGCGCTTTATCGACCAGGTGCACGCAACTGACATTGCGCTGTTCCTGAACAGCATGGTGCTTGGGATTGATTCGCGCGAGTCTACGGAAGACACCGCGGTCCATACCATCACGCTCATGAGTCCTGAAGGCATGCTGCAGCTCACCGGGCGCGCGGTCGTCCTTGCCATGGGGTGCCGCGAGCGCACGCGCAGCGAGATCAAGATTCCCGGCAGTCGTCCCGCCGGCGTGTTTACGGCCGGCCTGGCGCAGCGATACATCAATATCGAGAACCTCAAACCCGGCTCGCGCGCCGTCATTTTGGGTTCGGGCGATATCGGGCTGATCATGGCACGTCGCTGCACGCTCGAGGGGATTTCGGTCGAGGGCGTGTACGAGCTCATGCCGTACGCCAACGGTCTGCGCCGCAACGTCAAGAACTGCCTGGACGACTTTGGCATTCCGCTGCATCTGTCTACCACAGTCACGCGCGTGATCGGGCACGACCGCGTGGAAGCCGTCGAGGTGAGTCAGGTCGACGAGCATCTGGCGCCCATTGCCGGGACGGAGCGCATCGTTCCGTGCGACACGCTGCTGCTTTCGGTGGGCCTGATTCCCGAGAATGAGCTTTCGGTTGTCGCGGGCGTAGAGCTTGACCCACGCACGCGCGGCGCCGTAGTGGACCAGAGCCTGCAGACAGGCGTGCCGGGCATCTTTGCCTGCGGCAACGTGCTGCACGTACACGACCTTGCCGACAACGTAACGACCGAGTCCGAGAGGGCTGGCGCAACTGCAGCGGCGTACGCTCTGGGGACCGACGCGGGCACCGTTCCGAGCTGCGAGCTCACCGTCTCCCCTGCCGGCATCGCGGGCTACGCGCTGCCGGGACGCATTACGGCTGTGGCGCTCACCAAGCTCAACTTCCGCGTGCTCCGACCCGTCGACGCCGCCCGCGTGCGTATTCTGGCAGGCGGCGAGAAACTGTTCGCAGGCAAGGTCCGTGCATTTAAGCCGAGCGTCATGGAAAGCTTCCCGCTGCCGGCGAAGGTGATTCAGCGCGCACTCGACCTAGGTGCTAGAGAGATTATTCTGTCTGTCGATCCCATTGAGGAGGCATAGCTCATGAGCACGAACGCAATCGAAACGCTGCGATTCAACTGCACCACCTGCCCATCCGAATGCCTCCTGACCGTAGAGGTGGAGCGCAACGCCAATGGCGCCCTGGTAGAGGTGCACTCCGTGACCGGCAACAGCTGCCCGCGCGGTGAGAAGTTCGCACACCAGGAACTCACCTGCCCCATGCGCGTGCTCACCACCACCGTGGCCGTATCCGGCGGCGACGAGGCGCTGCTACCCGTGCGCACGTCCGAAGCCATCCCGCTAGAACTCCACACCCAAGCCATGGACCTCATCCGAGGCCTAGTCGTCAACGCCCCCATCCGCATGGGCGACGTCGTGCTGGAGAACCTCCTAGACACCAACATCAACCTAATCGCCAGCATGGACATCGACCCAGCCTAAGCAGCTCATTTGGGGCGGGGCTCTTTTAGCTAACCCACCCAACACCCGGTCCTCCTCCGCAGTTGCGGTGAAATAGTTCCTGATTTCCGCCAAAACCCCGGCATCCAGGAACTATTCCACCGCAACTATCCTTGGAATAGGTAATTAGCTTTTGACTATTTTAGTGCCATTTCAAAACTATGCCGGATAACGGGGCCAATTCGGAGATCCCCATCCATGCCGGCATTTTTCGATTTTTGATAAGCCGTCTACCTGCGGTTTTAATTTCGCGATTTTACCCATGGTCAAGTAATACAGGTCCAGCCCCGTAATCCGCCATACTTTTGAAACCAGCCCATTTGGGACGGGCCTCTTATGACTACTTTTGCCCGAACGTTCGCTCAAATGATTTTTCTGGGACGGGGATTAAATAATCATTCGGCACCCAATGATTATTTAATCCCCGTCCCAGAAAAATCATTCCGCAAGTTTTACGCAGCTAAAATAGCCCCGTCGCAAATTGACTACCCTGGCATTGGGGATACCATGGTGGCACCCTAGCGAAAGGATGTTTCATGGCACATGTCGATGACCGGCGCGTGGCGCGCGTGCTCGATGCGCTCGAGGCTCAGCACCCCGGCGCACAGCTGCTCGTAAACGACCCGTGGTCGATCTATTACCTGACCGGCTTTTATGCCGATATGTTCGAGCGTTTTTGCGGTGTGCTACTCGCGCGCGATGCCGAGCCGGTGATCTTAGTCAACGCCCTGCACCAGCTGCCAGAGTATGACAATGCGCGCGTCGCCTATCACACCGACACCGACGTCGTGGCCGACGCTATCGTTCGCGAAGTCAATCCGACCAAACCGCTCGGCATCGACACCGTCATGCGTTCCGGCTTTTTGATGCCGCTCATAGAGCGCCACGCTGCCAGCGAGTTTTTCCTGGGCGACTTTGCCGTCACCGCCGCACGCACCTACAAGGATGCCGCCGAGCAGGAGCTCATGCGCGCGTCCTCGGCCGCTAACGACGCCGTGATGGCCGACGCCATCAAGCTCGTCCACGAAGGCGTGACGGAGCGCGAGATTGCCGACCAGATGCTCGGCCTGTATCGCAAGCATGACTGCGAGGGATTTAGCTTTCCGCCCATCGTAAGCTTTGGCGCAAACGCCGGCGACCCTCATCACGAGCCCGACGATACCGAGCTTAAACGCGGCGACGTGGTGCTATTCGACATTGGTGGACGCCGTCGCAACTACTGCTCGGATATGACGCGCACGTTCTTTTGGGGCGAGCCGGACGAGGAGACCGCGCGTATCTACAATATCGTGCGCCGCGCCAACGAGGCTGCCGAGGCGCTCATCGCACCGGGCGTGCGCATGTGCGACCTGGACCGTGCCGCGCGCGACGTGATTGAGGACGCAGGCTACGGCAAATACTTTACGCATCGCCTGGGCCACTCGATTGGTCTGCAGGACCACGAGCCGGGCGACGTCTCGCTCGTCAACGAGCAGGTCGTCGAGCCGGGCATGACCTTCTCCATCGAGCCGGGCGTCTACCTCCCCGGTCACACCGGCGTCCGCATCGAGGACTTGGCCTTGGTGACCGAGTCCGGCGTCGAGATTCTCAACGCCTACCCCCACGATCCAGTCCGCCTAGACTAGGCAATGCGGCAAAGGGACAGCCCCTTTGCCGCATCACATGAATGTCGCCACAAAAACGGGCTATCTACTACGTTTAACCCGCATGGGTCGACCACACCCGCGTTTTCGCAAAACTGGCAAGCCGTCTACCTGCGGTTTTAATTTCGCGATTCTCGCTATGGTCAAGGGTTACCGGTCAAACGTAGTAAATAGGCCCATTTCATGGCAAGCGAGTCAATTCGAGGCGCAGGGTAGCCAAAAAAGTCCCGTCCCAAATTGGCTGCTTTTGAGTTGCGGTGATATACGGACTGTTTGAGGCTTCTGGCTTGTAAAACAGTCCCTATTTCACCGCAACTGATGAGGGGATGGGTTAACGGAGCAAGCCGGCCACTTCGCCGGCTAGGGTGATGGTGCCAGCTGCTACGAAGGGCTCGCCCGCGGCCTTGAAAGCCGCGAGGGCCTCGGGCACGCTCGGGTATACGCCCGCGAGCTTATCGGCGTCCACAAGGGCGGCGAGCTCCTCTGCCGGCAGAGCGCGATCGGAATCGGTCTGGGTCACGACCACGCGGGGGAACGCCGGAACCAAAACGTCAACGATACCCGCCACGTCCTTATCGGCCAGCGCGGCGCACAGCAGCGTGGGGCGGTTCTCCACACACGGATCGATCTCGTCCAGCGCGCTCACAAAGTTCTCGCAGCTCTGAGGGTTATGGCAGGCGTCGATCAGCTTGAGCGGATTGGTTCCCAGCACATCAAAGCGACCCGGCGTGGGGCAGCCCATAAGCGACGAATCCAGCGCATCGTGGTCAAGCTCGCGGCCCAGATAGCCCTCGCATAGCATAATCGCGCACGCGGCATTCTGCGGCTGATAGGCCGGCTTGACCATACTCGACGTATAGATCGCACGCGGCGTGGTGCAGCTAAACTCAATCGTGTCGCCCACATGCGCCGGCACCTTAGTCGTGGCAAGACTCACCACGAGCGGCACGACGCCGCACTCGCGACAACGGGCATCCATCACACGCTGAACACTCGCCTCATGCGTGCCCTCGCCCAAAACAACCAAGCGCCCGGGTTTGATAACCGCAGCCTTCTCCCCCGCAATGGCTTCAAGCGTATCGCCCAAAATGCGTGTGTGATCGAGCCCAATGCCCGTAATGGCAACGGCGACGGGATCAGTCGCGCTTGTGGCGTCCCAACGCCCGCCCATGCCAACCTCGAGCACGGCAACATCCACCGCGGCCTCGGCAAACACTACAAGAGCGGCAGCCGTCAGCAGGTCAAACGGCGTGATGGAATAGGCACGCTCCCCCGCCGCCACACGGTGCGCATTCACGCGACGCCCCGCCTCGACAGCTGCCGAAACGCCACGGGCAAAGGCCTCGTCGCTCACGACGCACCCATCAACCTCCATGCGCTCGGGATAGCGCACCAGCTGCGGCGACGTATACAGCGCGGTCTTGAGCCCCTCACCACGAAGAATGGCAGCCGAAAAACGCGTAGTCGAAGTCTTGCCATTGGTACCGGCAACCTGAATGCAATCGAAATACTCGTCCGGACGTCCCAGCTCATCGAGCATATCGACGACCGTCTCAAGCAGAGGACCAGCATCCCCAGAAATCCGCCCCGTGTCAGCAGCCAAAGCAACGGCATCATCAAACGAAAGCAACTCAAACGAAAAAGGAACGACATACGACCCAGAACGCTTAGCCATAACCCAAAGTCCCCCATAACAGAAAAAGAGGCCCATTAAATAGAATGAGCCCCTCGCGTTCAAAAAAATCAGCCACTACCCGCTTGCAGCAGAATCAAGGCACCAGCCATGTGGCCCTAACAGGCAGACAGTGGACGCCACGTAACCGCACTAGGAGCGGCCCGACGCTTTGCTCGATACAAGTTCCGCACGCAAAGGACAGCACTTAATGTGCTGTCCGTCTTGCGCAGGACTGTCCGCAGTAGCGAGCAAAACGTCGGGACGCGCCCCTCAGTAAGAACTACGAGAAATCAGCAACCTGAGCAGTCAGCGCCGCCAGGATCTCCTTGAGCTCAGCTGCACGGTCCCTCTTCTTCTGGACCACCGCGAGCGCGGCCTTGGCCACAAAGCCCTCGTTGGCCAGCGTCTTCTCGCAGCCGGCGAGCTCCTTCTGCGCCGCGGCGATCTCCTTCTCCAGACGTGCCTTCTCGGCGGAAAGGTCGACCTTGCCCTCAAGCACCACAAAGACCTCGACGCCGCTATCGACCACGGCGATACTCGCGGCCGGCTTCTCAACGTCGGTACCCATGACCAGCGAGGCGGTGTTCGCCAGCGGCTCGATGGTCGAGCGCAGGCTCTCGAGCTTCTCAATGTCCTCGGCACCAGCGCGCACGACCACATCGAGCTCGGCCTTGGGGCTCAAGCGATAACGCGAACGCGTGGCGCGGGCGGCGGAAACGACGGAACGGCACAGCTCAAACGCGCGCTCGGCGGGCTCGTCGACGTACTTGGCGTAGTCGGCGGGCTCCGGCCACTTGGCGATCATGAGCGCCTCGGCGCGGTTCACGTTGCCCTCGGCGTCCAGATCGAGCACGCTCGCCGGCATGTTGTCCCAGATCTCCTCGGTGACAAACGGCATAAGCGGGTGCATCAGGCGAATGGAGGTGTCGAGCACAAAGATCAGGTTGCGCTGCGCCTGCAGACGGCCCTCGCCCTTCAGACGAGCCTTAGTGACCTCGACGTACCAGTCGCAGACCTCGTTCCAGAAGAACTGCTGCACGCCGCGGGCCATGTCGCCAAAGGTGTACTTCTCGATACCCTCGGTGACCATCTTGACGGCCTTGGCCAGGCGGCTGAACATCCAGGCGTCGGCCGGCGTCTCCACGACGGGCTCGCCGGGCGTGTAGCCTTCCATGTTCATAAGCAGGAAGCGGCTGGCGTTCCAGATCTTGGTCACAAACGACTTGGCCTGCTCGGTGCGCGGGCTGTCGATGAGCTTCTTGGTCTTCTTGTCGATGTTCGCGTCGAACTTGACGTCCTGGTTGTTGGTGCAGAGCGTCAGCAGGTTGAAGCGCATGGCGTCGGCGCCGTACATGCCGATGAGGTCCATGGGGTCAACGCCGTTGCCCTTGGACTTGGACATGCGGCTGCCGTCCTTGGCAAGAATCGTCGGGTAGATGACGACGTCCTTAAACGGCACCTCGTCCAGGAAGTACAGCGAGCTCATGACCATGCGGGCAACCCACAGCGCGATGATGTCGCGTGCGGTGACGAGCGCCGTCGTGGGGTGATGCCCCTCGAGCAGCTCCGGCTTTTGCGGCCAGCCCTGCGTGGCAAAGGTCCACAGCTGCGAGCTGAACCAGGTGTCCAGCACATTCTCGTCCTGATGCACGTGATGACCGCCGCACTTGGGGCACACGTCGGTGTCCTCGGTAAGGGCGTCCTCCCAGCCGCAGTCCTCGCAGTAGAACACGGGGATGCGGTGGCCCCACCACAGCTGGCGCGAAATGCACCAGTCCTTGAGGTTCTCCATCCAGGTGGTGTAGGTCTGCGTCCAACGCGCGGGGTGGAAGGTGACCTTGCCAGAGTTGACGGCGTCGAGCGCCGGCCCCTTGAGCTTATCGACGGCGACGAACCACTGCTCGGACAGCCACGGCTCCAGCGCGGCGTCGCAACGGTAGCAGTGCATGACGGAGTGATCGAGGTCCTCGACGTGATCGAGCAGGTCATGCTCCTCAAACCACTTGATGACGGCCTCGCGGCACTCCTCGCGGGTCATGCCGGTAAACTCGCCATAGCCCTCGACGACCACCGCGTGCTCGTCGAAAATGTTGATCTGCGGCAGGTCGTGGGCCTGACCCATGGCGTAATCATTGGGGTCGTGAGCCGGGGTGACCTTGACGAAGCCGGAGCCAAAGTTGGCGTCGACATGCCAATCCTCAAAGATAGGAATCTCGCGGTCGACGATGGGGAGCTTGACGGTCTTACCCACGAAGGCGGCCTTCTCGGGGTCCTTCGGGGAGACGGCGACGCCCGTGTCGCCGAGCATGGTCTCGGGGCGCGTGGTGGCAACGACGATGTAGTCCTGGCCGTTGACCGGCTCGGTCAGCGGGTAACGCAGATGCCACAGGTGGCCCTTCTCGTCCTTGTACTCGGCCTCGTCGTCCGAGATGGCGGTGGTGCAGTTGGGGCACCAGTTGACGATGCGCTTGCCGCGGTAGATCAGGCCGTCGTGGTACCAATCACAGAACACCTTGCGCACGGCCTGGGCGTAGTCCTCGTCCATGGTGAAGCGCTCGTTATCGAAGTCGACGGAGCAGCCCATACGCTTAATCTGCTCGACGATGATGCCGCCGTACTCGTGGGTCCAATCCCAGCAGGCGTCGACAAACTTATCGCGGCCGATCTCCAGCCGGCTGATGCCCTCGCTCTTGAGCTTCTTGTCGACCTTGGTCTGCGTGGCAATACCGGCGTGATCGGTGCCCAGCACCCAGCGCGTGGACTTGCCGCGCATGCGGGCCATACGGACGATGGCGTCCTGGATGGAGTCGTCGGTGGCGTGACCCATGTGGAGCTTGCCGGTCACGTTGGGAGGCGGAATGGTGACGGTGCAGTCGCCCACGCCCTCGCGGCGCTTATAGTAGCCGCCGTCGAGCCACTTCTCCAGGATCGCCGGCTCGTTGGTCGACGGATCGTAGTTCTTGGGCATTTCTTCCATATATCTCTCCCTTGCCCATCGGGGAGGAATGTAGGCCCAATTTTCGCTCGGTCAAGTCCTGGCTCGCACGAAGACCACATTAAGTGGTCTTCGGCTCGTGCGGAATCTACGAAAATCGGGCCTACATTCCTCCCCTTAGGTATCGATTACTTCAGTCTGAATGGACTTTGCTGAGACTTTAAACAAACACACAGAATAACACAGGTAGTTGGGGTTATTGCGTATATATAAAATAGCCTCCGACCGCGGATGGTCGGAGGCTATTTGCAAACACGTTTTAGGCTGGTTTAGCCGTAGATGCGCTGGGGCTGTTCTTCGCCCTTTACGGAGGCTTCGGTCACGATGACCTTGGTGACGCCCTCCTCGCTGGGTAGGTCGAACATCGTCTGCTGCAGCACGTCCTCGCAGATGGCGCGCAGGCCGCGGGCGCCGGTCTTGCGGGCGAGCGCCATGCGGGCGATCTCGTGCAACGCCGCGTCCTCAAACTCAAGCTCAACGTCCTCGAGCTGGAACATCTTGCGGTACTGACGCACCACGGCGTTCTTGGGCTCGGTCAGGATCGACACCAGGTCGTCCTCGTCGAGCGCCTGCGTCTGGGTGACGACGGGCGTACGACCCACAAACTCGGGAATCATGCCAAAGGCGTTGAGGTCCTGCGGGAGCACCTGGCGCAGCAGGTCGTTCTCGTCGACCGAGGTGGGGCCGGCGATCTCGGAGTTAAAGCCCACACCCTTGTTGCCCACGCGATCGGCGATGATCTTGTCCAGACCCACAAAGGCACCGCCGCAGATAAACAGGATGTTGGTCGTATCGATCTGCAGCAGCTCCTGCTGGGGATGCTTGCGGCCGCCGGTGGGCGGAACGCTTGCCACCGTGCCCTCAAGAATCTTAAGCAGCGCCTGCTGAACGCCCTCGCCCGAAACGTCGCGGGTAATAGAAAGGTTCTCGGCCTTGCGGGCGATCTTATCAATCTCGTCCACGTAGATAATGCCAACCTGCGCGCGCTCAATATCGCCATCGGCAGCGTTGATGAGCTTGAGCAGGATGTTCTCAACATCCTCGCCCACGTAACCGGCCTCGGTGAGTGCGGTGGCATCGGCGATGGCAAACGGCACCTCGAGGATGCGCGCGAGCGTCTGGGCCAACAGGGTCTTGCCGGTACCAGTGGGACCGAGCAGCAAGATGTTGGACTTGGCGAGCTCCACCTCGTCCATATCGTTGTCGAACTGCGAGCCCATGCCGCCGTCAAAAGCGGACACCGCAGCGCCGCCCTCGATCACGCGGCGATAGTGGTTGTACACGGCAACCGACATAGCGCGCTTGGCGTCCTCCTGACCCATGACATAGGCCGAAAGCTCGTCATAGATCTCGTGCGGCGTCGGCACGTGCGTGATGACCTGGCGGTCGTCCTCGAGCTCAAAGCCCTCGGTCTCGGGGTCCACGGCGGGCTGGGATGCAGCCTGGCCGTGGTCGTTGAGGAAGCCTGGCAGCTTGCCGTTGCGGGCAGCGTCCATAAAGTCCGAAGCCAGCGACTCCTCCAGAATCTCGGAGCAAGCGGCGACGCACTCGTCACAGATAAAGATGTTGGTCGGGCCCTTTACGAGGCGACGGACCTGGCCCTGCTCTTTTCCGCAGAAGGAGCAGCGGATAGGGTTGCCGTTCTCGTCAAAGTTGTCCTGCATGTTTCCTGCCATCCTAGGCATCCTTCGCGGCGAGATCGCGCGAGGTGACGATACGGTCAATCAAGCCGTAGTCGAGGGCCTCGGCAGCGGTCAGGTAGTTGTCGCGCTCGGTATCGGCCTGGACCTTCTCGATGGGCTGGCCCGAGGCGTCGGACAGGATCTGGTTGAGCTCGCGACGGGTCTTCTTGATCTCCTCGGCAACGATCTCAATCTCGGTCTGCTGACCCTGGGCACCGCCGCTGGGCTGGTGAATCATGACCTTGGAGTGCGGCAGGCAGAAGCGCTTGCCCTTGGCGCCGGCCGAAAGCAGCACAGCGGCCATAGACGCGGCCATGCCGACGCAAATGGTGGAGACCTGCGGCTTAATGAAGTTCATGGTGTCAAGAATCGCCAGGCCGGAGTAGACCTCGCCACCGGGCGAATTGATGTAGAGCGAGATATCCTTCTCGGCATCCTGGCTCTCAAGATGCAGCAGCTGGGCAACGACCAGGTTGGCGCTGACGGAGTTGATCTCCTCGCCCAAGAAGATGATGCGGTCGTTGAGCAGGCGCGAATAGATATCGTAGCTGCGCTCGCCGCGCGGCGTCTGCTCGATAACGTATGGCACGAGGGCGGAATCGAACTTAGCGATCATACGCATCTCCATTTCTCTTACGGACCAATAGTGGTTCTAGACAAACGTACGGTGCCCGCATGCTATGCATTGGCTGGCACCGTACGAAGCAACCGGATAACCGGCTTATAACTTTACCCTATCACGGGCGCATCCATGCGCTCGCAGGAAAGGTGGCGAGAATTACTCGGCGTCCTTGGCGGTCTCGTCGACCTCGGTCACCTTGGCGTTCTCGACCAGGTGGTCGACGGCCTTGGAGCGACGGATGGACTCGCGGACGGCAGGCATGCGGCCATCGGCGATGAACTCGGCCTTGGAAGCCTCGACGTCCTTGACGCCGGCCTTCTCGAACTCGGCGTTGATGTCGTCCTCGGTGACCTCGATCTTGAGCTCACGGGCGAGGGCGTCGAGAGCCAGGGATTCACGGGCGACGTCGTTAGCCTGCTTGTGCAGGTCGCCGATGAACTGCTCCATGGTCAGACCGGAAGCGGGCAGCCAGGTGTCCAGGGTCATGCCGCGAGCAGCGAGGTTGGACAGGAAGTTCTGGCCAAGCTCCTCAAAGACGGACTGCTCGTAGTCGGCGTCCATCTCGTCAAGCTGCAGGCGCTCAGCGAGAGCGGAGACGCAACGGTTCTCCTTCTCGGCCGGCAGGCGGGAAGCCTTGTCCTGCTCGATCTCGATCTTGATGGCGTCGCGCATAGCGTCGATGCTGTCGAAGCCAAAGTCGGACTTGACGAGCTCGTCGGTGAGCTCGGGGGTGTTGCGGACCTTGATGCCCTTGACGGTGACCTCGACGGTGTGGGTCTCGGCCTCCTCGCCCTCCTCGACCTCGTCGGTCCAGGTGACGGTCTTGACGTCGTCAACGTTAGCGCCGATCAGGGCCTCGTTGAACTCCTTGGGGTTGCTGTCGCTACCGGCGATGAGCATGCGGCCCTCGGCGGCGAAGTTGTCGGCGTTCTCGACGGCCTTGAGGTCGACGGTCACGTAGTCCTCAGCCTCGACGGCGCGACCCTCGACGTCCTCGAAGGTAGCGCGGTAGTTGAGGAGCATCTCAACCTGGTTGTTGATCTCGGACTCGGTGACCTCCGCGGGAGGCATCTCGATCTCGACAGCGTCGAAGGAGGAGAGCTCAGCGGCGGGACGCAGGGAGAACTCGACGGTGTAGGTGTAGTCCTCGTGATCCTTGGCGAGGTCGAGCTCCTTGTAGTCACCGTTCTTGGTGGGGACGATGTCCAGCTCGTTGAGGACGGCGGGCTCGTTGGCGGCGATCAGGTCGTTGGTGGCCTGAGCGAGGGTAGCCTCGGCGCCAAGTGCGGAGTCGATGACCGGACGGGGAGCCTTGCCGGCGCGGAAGCCCGGGAAGCGGTACTTCTTGGCGGTGTCCTTGTAGGCCTTCTTGATCGCGGCGTCGACGTCGGCGGCCGGGATGGTGACCGTAGCGGTGAGCTTGGCGTCCTTGACGTCAGAAGCGGTGATGTTCAACACGTTCCTCCTCATACTGCCCAGCTTATCTGAGGTGCTGGTACCTTTATGCAACAAAGTGTCGCGACGGCCAAGGCCGACGCTGGTGCGTTGGTGCGGGCGAAAGGACTCGAACCTTCACGGGAATCCCACCAGAACCTAAATCTGGCGCGTCTACCAATTCCGCCACGCCCGCATGAGCGCACAGACTAGGAATGATAGCAGATACGAACGGCAAGCGCACGCACACCTTTTACAGGCTCACGACCTCACCACGAGTGCAAAAGGCGGGGCGAGTTTCCCCGCCCCGACAATTACGACTTGTTCGCCGACCCGCTACTCCCCCAGCAGGGCCTTCTCGGGCGTGATCGGCAGCGAGCGAACCTGATGTCCGGTAGCGTGTGCCACGGCCGAGGCAACGGCGGCGAGCGGCGTGTTGATGACGACCTCGCCGATCGACTTGGCGCCAAACGGGCCCGTCGGCTCGTAGCTCGGCTCAAAGGCCACGCGAATGCTGCCGATATCCAGGCGCGTGGGCAGCTTGTAGCTCATAAAGTTGCCGGTGCGCAGGCGACCGCGGTCGTCGTGCTCGACGATCTCGTAGAGCGCGTGACCGATACCCTGGGCAATGCCGCCCTCGGCCTGGACGCGCGCGAGCGCCTCGTTGATCACGGTGCCGCAGTCCACAGCCGCCGCGTAGTCCACCACAGTCACCTTGCCGGTAGCCTTGTCGACCTCGACCTCGGCAATACCGGCCATAAACGGCGGAGGCGAAACGGGCAGGCAGGCAGAGGCGTGCGAGGTGAGCGCGTCGCCGCCCGAGATGTTCTTGACGCACAGGTTGGCAAAGTCGCGCAGCGTGAGGTAGCGGTTCTGCTCACGCGCGGCACGCTCGTCGGACAGGCGCACATACTGACCATCGAAGACCACATCGGCGGCGTCCACATCCCACATCCGGGCTGCCTTGGCGCAAATCTTCTCACGGAGCTCGGTCGCAGCGTTCTTAGCGGCCAGGCCCGTCACGTACGTACCCGAGCTCGCGTACGAGCCGGCGTCGAACGGCGACACATCGGTGTCCACGCCGCGAACCACAATGAGCGAGCTCTCCACACCCAGCTCCTCGGCGGCAATCTGCGCCAGGATCGTGTCGACGCCCATGCCGTTATCGGTGGCGCCGGTGCCGATGGTAATGAAGCCATCCTCTTCCAGGCGCATGTCGATGCCGGCGATGTCCACGTTGGAAATGCCAGAGCCCTGCATGGTAAGCGCGCAGCCCAGGGCGCGCACGCGGTCGCCCAGGTCCACGGCCAGCGGCTTGTCGCGCCAGCCGATCATGTCCATCGCGCGCAGCAGGCAGCGGTCGAGCGCGCAGGCGTTGAGCTTCTCGTTGTAGTACTGCGGCATGACTTCGCCCTCGCGCACAATGTTTTTAAGGCGCAGGTCGGCGGGGTCCATGTGCAGCATGTCGGCGAGCTCGTTGACGGCGCTCTCCACGGCAAACTGGCCCTGGGTGGCACCGTAGCCGCGATACGCGCCGCCGCGGTTGGTATTGGTGTAGACGACGTCCCAGCTAAAGCGGCTCGCCTTCACGTGATTGTAGATGGGCAGGCTCTTGTGGCCCGAGAGGCCGATCGTCGTGGTGGCATGCTCGCCATACGCGCCGGCGTTGGACAGCGTGTGCAGGTCGATGGCCGTGATGGTGCCGTCGTTCATGGCGCCCAGCTTGACGGTCATCTGCATCTGGTGGCGCGAGTTGCCCGCGGTGATAGTCTCCTCGCGGGTGTAGCAGCAGTAGCTCGGACGGCCGGTCTGCTGGGTCACGAACGCCACGAAGATCTCGCAGCAGCCCGTCTGCTTGGAGCCAAAGCCGCCGCCGATGCGCGGCTTGATGACCTGCACCTGCGACTGCGGAATGTCGAGCGACTGCGCGACCATGCGGCGCACGTGGAAGGGCACCTGCGTAGAGGTGGTCACCGAAATGCGGCCGAACGCGTCGGTCGTCGCGAAGGCTCGGAAAGTTTCCATGGGCGCGGTCTGCGTGGCCTGGCTGGTGTAGGTGCGGGTGAAGACGATGTCGCTCTGGGCGAAGGCCTCGTCCAGGTCGCCATAATCGCTGGTACCGCTGCACACCAGGTTGCGCGGGACATCGCCGCCCTGCGGGAACATAAAGGTCACGTCGCCCTCGGGGTGGACCACGATGTCGTTATCGAGTGCCTGGGTAAAGTCGAGCAGCGGCTCGAGCACCTCATAGTCGACCTTGATGAGCTTGAGCGCCTTGTCGGCAGCCTCCTCGGTCTCGGCGGCGACGATCGCCACCTCCTCGTTTTGGTAACGGACGAGGTTCTCGAGAATCAGGCGGTCGTAGGGACTCGGCTGCGGATAGCTCTGGCCGGCGATGGTAAAGCGGCGCTTGGGCACGTCCTCGTAGGTGTAAACGCCCACGACGCCGGGCACCTTCAGGGCGCGCGACGTATCGATGGAGCGGATCTTGGCGCGGGCATAGGGGCTGCGCTTGAGTTTGACGATGAGCGCACCGGCGGGCACCATATCGCCGGTGTAGACGGGACGCCCCTCAAGAAGGGCCTTCGAGTCCTTCTTGGGCTGTTTGTGGGTGATCTGCTTGTAGGAGACACCGTCACAGCTGGTGTCGTTGACCGGCAGCTCGGGCATCTCAAAGCCAACCTGCACGCCGGACTCGTTGAGGAAGCGCACGATGGCGCGCAGCTGGCTCTCGTAACCGCTGCAGCGGCAGAGGTTGCCGGCGAGCTGGCGCGAGAGTTCCTCGCGCGTGGCGACGAGGCTCGGATCCTCCTTGGCGACGCGGGCAAGCGCCAGCACGTTCATGATGAGGCCGGGGGCGCAAAAACCGCACTGCTCGGCGCCTTCGGCAGCCATCGCACGGGCCAGCGCCTCAGACTCGGCCTTGAGACCCTCGAGCGTGGTGACGGAGCGACCCTCGACGCGCGCCGCGGGAACCGAGCAACTCAGCACCGGGTCGCCGTCGAGCCACACCGTGCACAGGCCGCAGTTGGTGGTTTCGCAGGCACAGCGCACCGACGCGCAACCCTGCTCGCGCAAAAGCGCAAAGAGCATGGTGTCGGGGGCAATCTGGACCTTGACCTTACGGCCGTTGAGCGTAAAGGAAAGATCGATGAGTTTGGCAGCCATTAGCGCACCTCGCTAGAATCGACGCCGGGCACGCGGCGGCAGGAATACTCGTCCGTGGCAAACTTAGGAATCTGCACGCCCTCGAGCTCGCGGGCAAGCGCGGCCGAAAGCTCGATGCCGGCGGCGCGGCGCACGGCCTGAATCGCCAACGGGGCCGAGATGCGGCGGCGGTAGTCTGCCGAGCCCCACAGGTTGGTGCCGTAGCTCAGCGCACGCACGGATGCAGCCAGGACGCGCAGCTCGTCCTCGGAAGGCTGCTCGGCAGTAAGGCCGCATGCCTCGCCCTGCAGCAGGGTCGCGCGCAGCGGGCGGGCGCCCACGGTGACGTGCCAGGTGTTGTCCCACCAGGCGGCGGTAACGTTGAGCGAGGGGAAGTCGGTCGCAGCCTTGCGCACGGCCTCGTAGCTTGCGCGATAGTCGTGCTTAACGACCACCACGTGCTCGATCACGTCACGCACGTAGCCCATGTCCACGAACTCGACAAGCGGCACGCGACCGGCGCCCGTCAGCTCAACATAGGAATCGAGCGCGAGAAAGGCGGAGAGAACGTCCGAGAAGCCAAAGCGACCGTAGATGCTGCCGCCCACCGTGGCGGTATTGCGCAGCTGCACGCCCACGATATCGTGGACGGCGAACTCAAAGACATGGTTGACAAGCGCGTTGAGCTCGGCATGGCGCTCGAGCTGGCGCAGGGTACACATGGCACCGATGCGAAACTCGGTCTCGGTCTCCTCGATCTGATCGAGTCCGCAGGCCGAAAGGTCAATCGCCGTCGCCACGCGACGCGAACCAAGGCGCATCCAGATGCCGCCGCCCACAATCTTGTTGTTGCGGTTCTTCTGTAAGAGCTCATAGGCTTCGGCCGCGTTTCCAACACGGACGTAGGTACCGAACTTGAGCACGTTCTCCCCCATCTCTCCACTTGTCCAGTACGTTTAAGTGTACCAAACGAGGGGCCGCACACCGTTTTAGGACAAAATCCACCCACCCATACATAACTTGCGGTGATATACGGACTGATTAGCCGTTCTGGGGCGCTAAACAGTCCGTATATCACCGCAAGTTATGAGGAGTCCTCCGGGATAGAAAAGGCTCCCAGCCGGATAGCTGGGAGCCTCATCACATGCTATGTCGAGCGAAAATTTAGCAGACGCCCTGGGCGAGCATGGCGTCGGCGACCTTCAGGAAGCCGGCGATGTTGGCGCCCATGACGAAGTTGCCCTCCTCGCCGTACTCCTTGGCGGTATCGTCCACGTTGTGGAACATGCCGCGCATGAGCTGCTCGAGCTTGCCGTCGACCTCCTCGAAGGTCCAGGACAGGTGCTCGGCGTTCTGGCTCATCTCCAGGCCGGACACGAGCACGCCGCCGGCGTTGGCAGCCTTACCGGGCATAAAGGCGACGCCGTTCTCCTGGAAGTAGGTCGTGGCCTCGATGGTCGTGGGCATGTTCGCGCCCTCGCCGACCACCTTGCAGCCGTTGGCGACGAGCGCCTGAGCGTCCTCGAGCAGCAGCGTGTTCTCGCGTGCGCAGGGCAGCGCGATGTCGCAGGGCAGCTGCCACACGCCGCGGCCGTCGCCCTCGTGCCACACGGCGTCGGGCTTCTCGTCAACGTACATAGCGAGCGTAACGCCCTTGTCGTGGCCAGAGCGCTTCTTGTTGTAGATGTGCTCGAGCACGGTGTAGTCGATGCCGTCGGGATCCTCGACCCAGCCGTGGGTATCGGAGCAGGCGAGCACCTTGCCGCCGAGCTGAGTGACCTTCTGGACCGCGTAGATAGCGACGTTGCCGGAGCCGTGAACGACGACGTTCTTGCCCTCGAAGGAGTCGCCGCGGCTCTTGAGGTACTCGTCCACAAAGTAGGCCAGACCGTAACCGGTGGCCTCGGTACGGGCGAGCGAGCCGCCAAAGGAGAGGCCCTTGCCGGTGAGGACGCCGGTCCACTCGTTGGTCAGGCGCTTGTACTGACCGAACAGGTAGGCAACCTCGCGGCCGCCAACGCCCAGGTCGCCGGCGGGAACGTCGGTGTTGGGGCCAATATGGCGATAGAGCTCAGTCATGAAGGACTGGCAGAAGTGCATGATCTCGTTGTTGGACTTGCCCTTGGGGTCAAAGTCGGAACCGCCCTTGCCGCCGCCCATGGGAAGAGTGGTCAGGCTGTTCTTGAGGATCTGCTCCAGGCCCAGGAACTTGAGCATGCCCAGGGTGACCGTCGGGTTAAAGCGCAGGCCGCCCTTGTAGGGTCCAATGGCAGAGTTGAACTCGACGCGGTAGCCGCGATTGACCTGGACCTTGCCCTGGTCGTCGACCCAGGGGACACGGAACATGACGATGCGCTCGGGCTCGACGAGGCGCTCAAGCAGGGCGGCCTCCTCGTACTCGGGATGGGCGTCGAGCGCCGGCTGGATGGTACCGAGGATCTCGGTCGCGGCCTGGATGAACTCAGGCTGCTCGGGATAGCGGGCCTTGAGCTCGTCGAGAACTTTCTGCGTGTAGCTCATGCTTCCTCCAATTGATGGAAAAGAAAAGTGTCGTTCGAGGCGCCCCATGCGCCGCGAGCTTTATCGAGTATGGATAATATCGCACTGTTGCAGCAAAGTTTCGCATAAGCCGACGAGCAGATGTTTCGTTTTGATTACGATGCAGGTAGAAGCGTTTTTGAGTGCCTGACGTGCAAAACCTGTGTTTCAGACCTGTTTCGTCCACATGTTCCAAACCACCACATTGGGGCACCTTGGTGGTGGTGTGGGGGTTAAAGGACGAGTTGATGGTAGTCGGCGGGCGTTACGCGGCCTTCGGTAGCAGCGCGGAAGGCGGCGAGCGCATCGCCCGAGAACGGCATGGCCCAGCACAGGCCGCAACCTGCGGTAATGGAGCCGGGCAAAGGCATAATGCGCCCGGGCACGCCGGCATCCAGGCAAAGCTGCTCGCACTCCATCACATCGAAGGTGCTATCGAACGAAACGATGATCTTGCGCTCGTGGTCGAGGGCATCACCGGACGGGCCTTCGCGGTGTGCCTCACGATACGCCGCGGCGGCCGCCTCCTCTTCCGCAGTATGTCCACAGCCACCGCAGCCGCAGGTACAGGGCTCGGAACCATCGCAAGTGCAAGGCTCTCCCGTGTCGGGACAAATATCGTGAGACATGGCAACTCCAATCGTCTAGGCGAGTAACTCGGCCGCCGCAAACTCCTCGGGCGTATTGACGTTCTCGAAGCAGAGCGTCGAGCCCGCGGCCTTAACGATCTGCGGCTCATCCATATAACCGGCCTGAACGCGATTGATCAGGCAGCGAATGCGCTGTCGGTCGCACGAGAGCAGCTCTTGGGCAACCGGCGCACACGCGTCACGACGCCAGACGGCGCAAAGCGGCTCAATTCCCCGCTCCTCGCGCGGCACGCACACGTCGAGCGCCTCGACCTCAACACAGCCAGCAAGGGCACCGATTAGCTCCGAAGAGACAAACGGCATATCACAGGCGACGATAGCAACGAGAGGCAGCCGGGCCGCAGTCAGCGAACTCGCGATGCCGCGCATGGCGCCCGCCGGCCCCTCAAGGTCCGACACTATTCGCGGCACCAGGCCGCCAAACGCGCGCTCCTCAAGGTAGGCAAGCTCGCTGGGACGCGAAGTCGTCACGACCAACTCGCCGGCAACTGGCGCCAGCCGACCCAGCACGCGTTCGATGAGCGGCTCGCCGCAAAACGCCATGCGAGCCTTATCACAGCCCATGCGCGAGGACAGCCCACCCGCTTGGACGACACAAGAAAGATCGGCACGTCTTACGGTAGTCATACGGCAAAACACCTCCATCGGCATGCTCGAAACCCGGCGCACGAAGCTAAATACAGCCACCGAAATAGCAGCGCTACGAAAAGCTCGTGCAAAAACAAAACAGCGCCTTTGCGGCACGCAGCAAGACCGCGAGCACAAAAGCGCTGGTAGCGTATGGCGGGAACGTATGTGAATCGAACACATCCAAGACGTTTTGCACGCCTCGCAACGGTTTTGAGGACCGCGGAGCCCACCGGAGCCCATCCGTTCCCAAGTGCGGCGGTATTTTACCAAACCGAAGCGGCTCCATCCCAAAAAGACGAACAAGAAGTTGCGGTGGAATAGTTCCTGTATTTGCTGCCAAAGCCTCCAAAGGGGGTGCGGACAGAAAGTTGGACCGCGGGGCGGTCCGGACTGGAGGTTCGC
>CATZJG010000009.1:0-99245 GCA_958420355.1 uncultured Collinsella sp. | reverse complement strand
GCGATTGGCGAAAATGCGTTGGTGGAAATGGTGAAAATTATATTGACGCTAACAAGCAGCCGCTGCTTGGCGGTCGCCAGGCGCGCGGTCGCCCCGCCGTAGGCGCCGGCGAGGTCCCTGATGCCTTCGACCTCGGGGGAGGGGACCCATGCGGGGGAGATGTCGTGGGCGAGTATCGCCTTGGCCATCCTGGCGGCGTCGTTCCTGTCGTTCTTGGAGGCCGAGTCGGCGGCCGACCTGGGGATCTTCGAGACCGCGACGACGCACTCGACGCCGAGCCCGGCGAGCTCCCTTTGCGGGGCGAAGCCGAGGTAGCCGCTCTCGTAGGCCGCGAGCGACGGCCCGGGGAACCCATCCACCCACCCGGCGATCTCGCCCCAGGGGTTGCCGGGGAACCTCCTC
The DNA here is from genome assembly GCA_958420355.1 of uncultured Collinsella sp. Lineage (GTDB taxonomy): Bacteria > Actinomycetota > Coriobacteriia > Coriobacteriales > Coriobacteriaceae > Collinsella. Next base: position 98,843 of record CATZJG010000009.1, on the reverse strand, counting down.
GTCACGGCCTCGCCGGTGTCCGCGTCGAGGGCGCAGACGGTGGTCGACCTCAGGTGGACGTCCATCCCGAACGCGGTAGAATACTTTGGCATGGGAGCCTCCCAACCTCGTTGCGGCGCGGCTGCGCCTATGGCACTTCAACATCATTGTCGCAGCCCCGACCCGCGGTCACGAGCGGGGGCTCCTATCTTTTTAGTGCCCTCGGATTGGGTCATAGTGTCTGTCGTTGACAAAGCATCGGCGTTCCCTTGGCTGTTGGAGATGATCCCGTAGTCGTTGGGGACGTTCTTAAATGACTAGTCGTTTAATGCACCAGTTTCTGTCGAGTCGGTGCTCCTTGCGGGTTGCCCGTATAATGGTTTGCGTATGAACCACAACCAAGGAGTTCCAGTTTATGGACCAGAACCTTTTTAAATTCGATCTGATTGCCGAGGATCCGACGACGCATGCGCGTGCCGGCGTGCTGCATACTCCGCACGGCGACATCGAGACGCCGATCTTTATGCCCGTGGGCACCAAGGCAAACGTCAAGGGTATTCCTACCGAGACCGTCAAGCAGCTCGGCGCCCAGATCGTGCTTGCCAATACCTATCACCTGTCCATGCGTCCCGGCGAGGACACCATCGCCGAGTTGGGCGGCCTGCACAAGTTTATGAACTGGCACGGCCCCATTCTTACCGATTCGGGTGGCTTCCAGGTGTTCAGCCACAACGATGCCGTCAAGCTCACCGACGAGGGCGTGCGCTTTATCGTCAACGACTACGACGGCCGCCACGTGTTTTGGACGCCCGAGGACAACATGGAAATCGCCATGAAGCTCGGGTCCGATATCTGCATGCAGCTGGACCAGTGCCCGGGCTATCCCGCCACGCGCGCCTACGTTGAGCGCGCGGTGGAGCTGTCGAGCATGTGGGCCGAGCGCTGCTACAAGGCTCACACCCGCGATGACCAGGCACTCTTTGGCATCGTCCAGGGCGGCATGCACCTGGATCTGCGCCTGCGTTCGCTGCGCCATCTGGAGGAGTGCGGCGACTTCCCGGGTTACGGTATCGGCGGCTACTCGGTGGGCGAGGACCACGAGACAATGTTCGAGACGCTGGCACCGCTCGCGAGCGAGTATATGCCCAAGCACAAGCCGCGCTACCTGATGGGCGTCGGCAACCCCACCACCCTTGTGCGCGGTGTGGGTGTGGGCATCGACATGTTCGACTGCGTGCTGCCGACGCGCACCGGCCGTATGGGCACGGCGTTCTCCAGCGAGGGTCGCCTCAACTTCCGCAACGCGCGTTTTGCGCACGACGACGGCCCCATCGATCCCACCTGCACCTGTCCGGTGTGCACGGGCGGCTACAGCCGCGCGCTCATTCGCCACATGGTCACGCAGAAGGAGATGCTCGGCGGCATTCTGCTGTCGATGCACAACATCTACTACCTGCTCAACCTTATGCAGCGTGCCCGCCAGGCCATTATCGAGGGCCGCTACGGTGCGTTCGTGAGCGACTGGATGAACAGCCCAGCGGCGGTGGATTACTAAGAGCTGCGACCGCTGACCGATGCCTTGCAAGCACTTGATGCATCGTGGGTACCATACCGAATAGTTGATGTTCGGGCGGGTGTTTGACGCATGGCGTCGACCCCGCCCGTTTCTATTTTCGATAGGAGTACCCCATGATTAAGAATGAGAACGTCGAGGGCGAGCCGGCCTATGACGAGACGTACCGACGCGGCCCCGTGGTCATGCGCGGCCCCATGATTCCTAAGGACAATACGTACGCCAACCTGCTGGCGCCCGAGGATTCGACCGACTGGCTGCATGCCGACCCCTGGCGTGTGCTGCGCATTCAGGCCGAGTTCGTTGATGGCTTTGGCGCGCTTGCCGAGCTCGGGCCTGCGGTGACCATCTTCGGCAGTGCCCGCACGCCCAAGACCGATCCGCTCTACAAGGCGGCGCGTACGGTCGGTCGCAAAATCGCCCAGCGCGGCGTGGCGGTTATCACCGGCGGTGGCCCTGGCGTCATGGAGGCGGCCAACAGGGGAGCGGCGAGCGCCAACGGCAAGTCGGTTGGTCTGGGTATCGAGCTTCCGCACGAGCACGGGCTCAACAAATACGTGAACCTCGGCATGGACTTCCGTTACTTCTTTGTGCGCAAGACCATGTTCGTCAAATACAGCTCGGGCGCCATCGTTTTCCCCGGTGGTTTTGGTACGCTCGACGAGATGTTCGAGGTGCTCACACTGGTGCAGACGCACAAGGTCAAGCGCATGCCGCTCGTTTTAGTGGGTACCGAGTACTGGCAGGGCCTGTTCGACTGGCTCAACGGCCCGGTGATGGACGCCGGTATGATCAGCCCGCTCGATCCGGAGCTGGTGCACATTACCGATGACCTCAACGAGGCCGTCGACATCGCCCTGAGCGGGCTGATGTAGGGCGAGCGTGCCTGTCGTTGTAGTAATGAGAACGGCAGACTGATGCTATTTAACATCAATCTGCCTTCTAAACTGGGTATACTGATGCAAAAGACGAGAGCGAGGAGGTCGCGTATGTCTACTGCAACGGTTAAGCCTACGACGGTTCGCATCGAAGAGGGGCTCAAGGAACAAGCGACTGAGTTCTTGGATACAGTTGGCCTGAGTCTCAATTCGTATCTCAACCTTGCTGTTCGGCAGCTGGTAAATCAGCGAAAGATTCCTTTTGAGATCGTTGGTCGATCCGAAGTTCCCAACGAGGCGACGAGGCGCGCCATGGTGATTGCCGAGGCTCATGAGTTGGGGATTCTGCCAGACGACAGCCCGTCATTCAATAACGCTGATGAGCTTATATCGTTCCTCGATGAGGACTAGCGATGTTTGAGATTAAAGTCGAGGCTCAGTTTAAGGCGGATTACAAACGGACGATGCGCATCCATCCGCAGCTAAAAACCGAGTTTAAGGCGGCAGTCGCAGAGCTTGCAGCTCACGGCTCGCTTCCCGCGGAATATGGCGCCCATGAGCTTTCAAACCCGGGCGGAAACTATAACGGCCATATCGATTTCCATCTATCCGATGGCTTGGTCGATGTGGTCGTTCTCTACTTGCCGCATAAGACTAATCCTGTGATCCGACTGGTCAGAATGGGCTCGCATGAGGAGCTGTTCCGGGGCCCGCAGGGCTGATTGCCGATTTCTAAGTTGCGGTGGAATAGGGATTGATTTGCGGCTGATAAGCCAAAAACAGTCCCTATTCCACCGCAAGTGGTATGGGTAGCCCTAATTGGCGGGTTGGTAGCAGGGGCAGTAGCTGATGGCGATGGCGTTGACGCCTACGTGGGTGGCGATGGTGCAGCCGATGGGGCCGGTGCCGGCGTCTACGTAATCCTGACCCGCGAGTGCCTCGTTGACAAGCTCCTGCTCCTCGGCGGCGCCGGTCGTGAGCACGCGCACGCTGGAGCCCGGATACTCGGCCAAAAATGCGAGGCAATCGGCCATGGTGTTGGTAACGATGCGCTTGGCACCGCGGCCCTTTTTTATGGCCTTGATCTCGCCCGATTTCCACTCCGGCGAAACGGCCAGGCGAATGTTGAGCATTTGCGTGAGCTGGCCGGCGAGCTTGGGCGCGCGGCCGTTCTTAACGAGATTCTCGAGCGTGCGGGGAATCAGCAGCAGGTGGGCGTCGGGCAGCGTCGCGCGGATCTGCGCCTCGGTCTCGTCCAGGCTGCGGCCGTCCTCGCGCATGGCCAGCGCGTACTCCACCAGCAGGCCCTCGGCGCCCGAGCCGGTGCGCGAGTCGATGCAGCGCACGTCGAGCTCGTGCGTTTCGGCCGTCAGGCTGGCGTTGGCATAGCAGGCGGACCACTCGCTGCACAGCGAGATAAAGATGGCGCTATCGTGGCCGTCGGCGCGCACGCGGTCAAAGAGTTCCTTGAACTCGCCGGCACTCGGCTGCGAGGTGTGCGGCAGCTGCTCGGAGCCGGCCATGCGGGCGACGTACTCTTGGGCGGTAATCTGCACCTGGTCGAGCAGGTCCTCGCCCTCGATAATCACATGCAGCGGAATCACGTAAATGCCGAGCTCTTGGGCGCGGGCGGGGGAGATGTCCGACGTGGAGTCGGTTATGATGGCAAAAGACATAATTGCACCTTTCGTTGGGGCGCGACGGCGCCGCCTTCTGAGAGCAAAGTGCGACAAGTATAGTGGAGTCGTTCCACATTTCTAGGTTCAATTGTTGAATAGTCAACAGTTTGAAGTGTCGGTGTGGAAATCGTCAACTGGGGAAGAGGGATGCCGATGGAGGCGCTGGAGATATGCAAGCGGCCGGTCGTGCTGTTTGATTTTGATGGCACGGTGGCCGATACGGGTCGGGCGGTGATGACCTCGACGCGCAAGACGCTGGCTGCACGCGGGTTTTCGGAGGCGCAGATGGGTGACCTGCGTCGCATGATCGGGCCGCCCCTGTGGAAGAGTTTTCACGACTTTTATGGCTTCTCCCGCGAGGAGTCGCTTGTGGTGGCCGACGAGTACCGCGCCTTTTTTGACGAGCTGGGACCGGAGGAGTATCCCGTGTTTGACGGGATCCCCGAGCTGCTGGATGGGTTGGTCGCCCAGGGCAAGCGCTTGGCCGTGGCGACGTCGCGCATGGAGGCAAAGTGCGTTGACATGGTGGGAGAGCTGGGACTTTCTCAGTTTGAGGCGGTGGTTGGCATGAATCCGCCGCAGGGGCGCGAGACCAAGGCCGATTCGGTCCGCGACGCGTTGGCGGCCTTGGGTGCGGCCGCGGGCGATGCCGTGATGATCGGCGATCGCTTTAACGACGTCGAGGGCGCGCACGCGATGAGCGTGCCGTGCATTGGTATCTATTCGGGCGCGGCAGCGCCGGGCGAGCACGAGGCGGCGGGTGCCGATGCAGTGGTGCACTCGGTGGCCGAGCTTGCTAAACTTTTCGCTATCTAATAGACGTAATGTGAGGGGCGGGCGTACCCGTCACTCATTGGTGAGGAGGTCGTCCATGAATCAGGTGGAGCAGAGCGTTATCGAGTATGTCGACGAGGTCTGGGAAGATGTCGTCGCCGATATCGAACAACTGGTGAGCTATCCGTCCGTGGCCGTTGCTGCCAATGCAGAGCCCGGTGCGCCGTTTGGCCGACCGGTCCGTGATGCGCTCGATTGCGCGCTCGGCATTGCGCAAAAGCTCGGCTACCAGACGGGCGACGACGAGGGCTATGTGGGCATTGCCGATATCCCGGGCCGCGGCGACAAACAGCTCGCGACTATCTGCCACGTGGACGTGGTTCCCGCCGGCCCTGGCTGGAACACCGACCCGTTCACCATGGAGCGCCGCGAGGGCTGGCTGCTCGGTCGCGGCGTGATTGACGACAAGGGCCCGGCGGTATTGTCACTCTACGCCGGCGCCTACTTGCTCAAGCACGGCATTGTTCCGCGCTACACCTTCCGCGCGCTGCTGGGCTGCGATGAGGAAGTGGGCATGTCCGACGTTCACCATTATCTGGAGAACAACGCAGACCCCGACTTTTTGTTTACGCCCGATGCCGAGTTCCCGGTCTGCAATGCTGAGAAGGGCCAGTTTGGGGCGACGTTCGTGAGCCCCAAGATCGACGGCGGGCGCATTGTGTCCTGGAGCGGTGCCGAGGCGAGCAACGCCATTCCGTCGCAGTCTATCTGCGAGCTCGCGATTGCCGCCGATGAGCTGCCGGCGCCGGTCGAGAACGCCGACCGCCTTGAGATCACGACACTCGATAACGGGCATGCGCAGATTTTCGCCCACGGTATTGGCGGTCACGCTTCGATGCCTGAGGGCACCATCAACGCCGTCGGCCTGATCGTGTCGTATCTGCGCGAGGCCGAGGACGCGTTTGGTGCACGCGACGAGCGCCTGCTGACGCCTGCCGAGCACGAGTTCGTCAAGTTCCTGGCCTTTGTGCATGCGGATGCCTATGGTCGCGGCCTGGGTATCGACGCGACGAGCCCAGCGTTTGGCCCGCTTACCTGCAACGCTGGCGTCATCCGTGTGGCGGATGGCCATATCGAGCAGGTCATCGACGCGCGCTTCCCCGACAGCACGAGTGCCGATACCATCCGCGAGCAGCTCGAGCCGCTCGTGGGCCGTTTTGGCGTGACGTGCCGTGTGGGTCGTGCGAAGGTGCCGTTCTCGGTGTCTGCCGACGATCCGGCCGTGAAGGCGCTTATCGATACCTATAACGAGTTCACCGGCAAGCATGCCGAGCCCTTTGCCATGGGCGGCGGCACGTACGCGCGCAACTTTGCCCGCGCCGTCTCGTTTGGCCCCGAGGAGACCGGCCTGGAGCTGCCCGCATGGGGCGGCCAGATGCACGGCCCCAACGAGTGCGCCAACGAGGAACAGCTCAAGCAGGCGCTCAAGATCTATATTGTTGCGATCCTCCGTTTGAATGAATTAGAGCTTTAGGGTTACGCGGTTTTACCAAACCGCGTAACCAGTCGACGCTGCAAGACCGCCAGAGCGGCAATCTGCCTTTCAACTTCGGTGGCATGATTAAAAGATCAATGCCACCTTGTTTCATGGCACCTTGCTCTCTCTGGCGGGCTTTCGCTGTCGTTGCCAAAACATCGGCGTTGCTGGGGTAGTCGTTGGGGACGTTCTTAAATGACTAGTCAAACAAGACTGTCTCCAATGACTACTTTCCTCTGGTGTAAAAGGCGCGCCACGCTAAATGCCGGGTTTGTTATTCGTTTGTAAAGCCGAGTCGCGCTTGCGGTAAGGGTCTATCAGATGCCCGTAAAAAACCGTAGTTGGCGCGGGCGATGCCCGGTCGGGGCCGTATCTTTCCAAACAGCAAAGCGGGCGGGGTGCCCGCGAGTCGCATGTATGAAAGGAAGATCATGCTCGATCAGGCTTATTCTCGTCGTCAGTTCCTCGGCCTCGCTGGTGGTCTTGCCAGCATCGTCGGTCTCGGCCTCGTTGGCTGCGGTGGCTCCAACGCCGCCGACACCGCTGCCGAGGGTAGCGCCGCTGCTGCCGAGTCCGTCTCCGGCGAGGTGACTTACGACGGCGCCTCCTCGTTCCAGGCTCTCGTCGAGGCCGCTGCCGAGAAGTTCATGGATGCCAACCCGGACGTCTCCGTCTCCGGCTCGGGCAACGGTTCGGGCAAGGGCCTGACCGCTGTCGCCGCCGGCACCGTTACCATCGGTAATTCCGACGTCTTCGCCGAGACCAAGCTCGAGGCCGACCAGGTCAAGAACCTCGTCGACCATGAGGTTGCTGTCGTGGGCATGGGTCCCGTCGTCTCCAAGAACGTGACGGTCGACGACCTGTCCCTCGAGCAGCTCAAGGGCATCTTCTCCGGCCAGATCACCAACTGGAAGGAGGTCGGCGGCGACGACGCCACCATCGTCGTTCTCAACCGCAAGGCCGGCTCCGGCACTCGCGCCACCTTCGAGGCCGCCGTCTTTGGCGACGAGGTTGTCGACTTTAAGGGTGACGCCGAGCTCGACAAGTCCGGCGACGTCCAGACTCAGATGGGCAGCACCGACAACGCCATCTCCTACCTCGATTTCTCGCACTTTGATGACTCCAAGTTCAACGCCATCAAGGTCGAGGGCGTCGAGCCCAAGAGCAAGAATGTCACCGACGACTCCTTCAAGATCTGGGCTACCGAGCACATGTACTGCGCTAAGGATGCCGACGAGGCCACCAAGGCCTTCCTGGAGTTCATGCTTTCCGATGACGTCCAGGGCAAGCTCGTCGAGGAGCAGGGCTTTATCCCCGTCTCTGCCATGAAGGTCGTCAAGGACGCCAGCGGCAAGGTCTCCGCTAAATAAGTAATCGCCCCGGAAAGGTTTGCAATGGCAAAACAGCTGCCAAAGCGCGACCTTGAGAACGTGGGCCTGGGCGTCACGGGCGCGTGCGTTGCGCTCGTGACGCTTGTCGTTGCCGCGCTCATCTTTATGGTCGCCCAAAAGGGCCTCTCGGCTTTTCTCAAGGACGGCGTTTCGGTCGTCGAGTTCTTCACCGGCACCAAGTGGGACCTGGCCAACACAGCCGAAAGCGGCCTGCCCTACACCGGCGCCCTGCCCCTGATTGTCACCTCGTTTGCGGTCATGGTGCTCTCCACGCTCATCGCGCTGCCCATCGCCATCGGCTCTGCCATCTTTGCGGTCGAGATTCGGCCTAAGTTTGGCTCCAAGGTCTTTCAGCCGCTTATTGAGCTTTTGACCGGCATTCCCTCGGTCGTCTTTGGCCTGATCGGCTTTCACGTTGTCGTCGGCCTTATGAAGAGCGTTTTCCACGTGAGCACGGGCCTGGGCATCTTGCCCGGCGCCATCGTGCTGGCCGTCATGATCCTGCCGACCATGACCACGCTTTCGGTCGATGGCCTGCGCGCCGTGCCCGACAGCTACCGACAGGGCTCGCTCGCGCTGGGCTATACCCGCTGGCAGACCATCTGGCACGTGGTGCTCAAGAGCGCCATGCCGTCGCTCATGACCGCGGTCATCCTTGGTATGACCCGCGCCTTTGGCGAAACGCTTGCCGTGCGCATGGTTATCGGCGGTATCGAGGCCATGCCGACGTCACTGCTGTCGCCGGCGTCCACCATCACCACCACGCTCACCACGTCTATGGCGGTCTATGCCGAGGGCTCGGCCCAGGACGATGTTCTGTGGGCGCTCGGTCTGCTGCTGATGGGCATGAGCCTCATCTTCATCCTGATCATCCACCTTATCGGCCGCAAGGGGGCGAAGGCTCGTGGCTAGCACGCGTATCCACATCGACGAGGCGAGGCTCGGGCGTGTCCAAAAGCAGGACCGCTTCGCCACGGGCGTGTTGACGGCGATCGTCGCCATCGTCATGCTCATCGTCGTCTCCATGGTGGCCTATATCCTGTTCGAGGGCATCTCGACGCTGTTCCAGCCGGGCTTTCTCACGGAGCCGTCGCGCGCCAACGGAACGCAGGGCGGCGTGCTCTACCAGCTGTTCGACTCGTTCTACCTGCTGCTGATCACCCTGATCATCTCGGTGCCCATCAGCCTGGGCGGAGCGGTCTTTTTGGTTGAGTACGCGCCGGACGGACCCATCCGCGACATCGCCTCCACCGCCATCGAGACGTTGTCCTCGCTGCCTTCCATCGTCGTCGGCATGTTCGGTTTTCTGGTGTTCTCGGTGCAGCTGGGCTGGAAGTACTCCATCATCTCCGGCGCCGTCGCGCTCACCATGTTCAACATCCCCATCCTGGTGCGCGTGATCCAGCAGGCGCTCGAGGACGTGCCGCAGGCCCAGCGCGATGCGTGCCTGGCCATGGGCCTCACTCGCTGGGAGGCCACGCTGCACATCCTGATCCCCGAGGCCATGCCTGCCATCGTGACGGGCATCGTGCTTTCGGCCGGTCGCGTGTTTGGCGAGGCCGCAGCACTGCTTTTTACCTCGGGTATGAGCTCGCCGGTTCGCCTGAACTTCTTGAGCTTTAACCTGTCGAGCCCCACCTGCGCTTGGAACGTGTTCCGTCCCGGCGAGTCGCTCGCCGTGCATATCTACAAGATCTATGGCGAAGGCAGCCCCGAGGCCCAGCAGATCGTTTGGGGTACCGCGGCACTGCTGATGATTTGCGTGCTGCTGTTTAACGTAATCGCCCGCATTGTGGGCAAGCAACTGGCAAGGAAGATGACGGCCGAATGAGCGAGATGAATGTAACGCCCGCAACCGAAGCGGCATCGTCCGACACCCGGGACTTCCTGTCGAGCGTGGGGGAGAGCGAGAAGCGCGTGCGCGTGAGCGGCAAGGCCGTGAGCGACGAGGTTGTGCTCTCCACCAAGGACGTCAACGTGTACTATGGCGACCACCATGCACTGCACAATACGTCGCTCGACTTCCACAAGGGCGAGATCACGGCGCTCATTGGGCCTTCGGGCTGCGGTAAGTCGACCTTCTTGCGTAGCCTCAACCTCATGAATCGCGAGATTCGCGGCTGCCGCGTGGAGGGCGAGATCAACTATCGCGGGCGCAACGTGAACACCAAGACCGAAAACACCTACGAGCTGCGCCGTTCCATTGGCATGGTGTTCCAGCAGCCCAACCCGTTCCGCAAGTCCATTCGCGACAACATCACGTTTGCGCCTAAGCGCCACGGCATCACCGACCGCGACGAGCTCGACCGCATGGTCGAGGAGAGCCTGCGCGGCGCGGCGCTGTGGGACGAGGTCAAGGACAAGCTCGACAAGAGCGCCCATGCGCTTTCGGGCGGTCAGCAGCAGCGCCTGTGCATCGCGCGCACGCTGGCGCTCAACCCCGATGTGATCCTGTTTGACGAACCCTGCTCGGCGCTCGACCCCATCTCGACGCTGGCGATCGAGGACCTCATGTCGTCGATTGTGGCCGACCGCGCCATCGTCATCGTGACGCACAACATGGAGCAGGCGTCGCGTGTGTCCAACCGCACGGCGTTCTTCTACATGGGCGATATGGTCGAGTACGACGAGACCGACGAGATTTTCCAACGGCCCAAGGATAAGCGGCTGAATGATTACCTCACCGGCATGTTCTCCTAGTCCGGGACATGCTTGAGGCCCGCGGCGGCCACGGTTGCCACGGGACTGATTGGAGAGGCGGGTCATCTCTTGCGGGAGATGGCCCGCCTTTTTGTGTCGTGTGCGCCCCGCCTTTTCGCTGCTATCATGGACAACGTTGAATTTCTACGAAGGAGCAGGGCATATGGCGATTCTTTTGGGGTGCGATTCCGTCAGCCTAGAGTTTCCCACCAAGCATATTTTCGATAGCGTTACGCTCGGCGTGGGCGAGGGCGACCGCATTGGTATTGTCGGTAAAAACGGCGACGGTAAGTCGACGCTGCTGAGCGTGCTCGCCGGCACGTTGGAGCCCGACGACGGCCGCGTGACGCACCGTCGCGGCACCACGATCGGTCTACTCGGCCAAAAGGACCAGCTGGTCGATACCGACACCGTGCATCATGCCGTTGTGGGTGACGTCCCCGAGTACGAGTGGGCGTCGAGCCCCCGCACGCGCCAGATTCTGGCCGGCCTTATTAGCGATGTGCCCTGGGAGGGCACGGTGGGCGAGCTTTCGGGCGGCCAGCGCCGTCGCGTGGACCTCGCGCGCCTGCTGATCGGCGACTACGACGTGCTCATGCTCGACGAGCCCACCAATCACCTGGACATGCGCACCATCAACTGGCTCGCGCGTCACTTAAAGGCCCGCTGGCAGCGCGGCCAGGGCGCGATGCTCGTGGTCACGCACGACCGCTGGTTCTTGGACGAGGTCTGCACCAGTATGTGGGAGGTCCACGACGGCCAGGTCGATCCCTTCGAGGGCGGCTACTCCGCATATATCCTGCAGCGCGTGGAGCGCGACCGCATGGCCGCGGTTACCGAGGAGCGCCGTCGCAACATGGCGCGCAAGGAGCTCGCGTGGCTGAGCCGCGGCGCCCAGGCGCGTTCCACTAAGCCCAAGTTTCGCGTTGATGCCGCTCGCGAGCTGATTGCCGACGTGCCGCCCGTGCGTGACGAGCTGGAGCTCAAGCGCCTCGCCGTGAGCCGCCTAGGCAAGCAGGTTATCGATGTGGTCGACGTGGACGCCGGCTATGCGGATGCCGATGGCGCGCCCAAGCAGGTACTCTCCGACGTGACCTGGCTCATTGGTGCGGGCGACCGCTATGGTCTTTTGGGCGAGAATGGCGCTGGCAAGTCGACGCTGCTTGATGTGATCCAGGGCAAAATTGCGCCCACGCGCGGCCGCGTGAAGATTGGCCAGACGGTACGCTTTGGCGTGCTGTCGCAGCAGCTCGAGGAGCTCGAGCCCTACATGGGCGACACGATCCGCGAGGTGCTCAGCAACTATAAGAAGTACTACGTCATCGACGGCAAGGAGACTTCGCCCGAGAAGCTCTGCGAGCGCCTGGGATTTACGACGCAGCAGCTCTGGAGCCGCATCGGCGATCTTTCGGGCGGCCAGCGCCGTCGCCTGTCGCTGCTGCTGACGATCCTGGACGAGCCCAACGTGCTCATCCTGGACGAGCCCGGCAACGACCTGGATACCGACATGCTCGCGATTGTCGAGGACCTGCTCGACGGCTGGCCCGGCACGTTGATCCTGGTGACACACGACCGCTTCTTGATGGAGCGCGTGACCGACCAGCAGTGGGCGCTGATCGACGGTCACCTGACGCATATGCCCGGCGGCGTCGACCAGTACCTGCGCCTGTGCAACGCCACCGCCGAGGGCGAGCCCGTGGGTGCGCCGAGTGCCAAGACCGGCACGTTTGACACCGGTGCCGCGGCGGCTGCGGCCGAAAAGCCCAAGTCGAGCGGTCAGCCCAACGGCCTTTCCAACGCCGAACGCCAGAAGCTCCGCCGCGAGGTGAGCTCGCTCGAGCGCAAAATGGAGACGCAGCGCGCACGCGTGGAGGAGGCCGAGGCCGCGATGACCCAGGTCGACCCCACCAATTACACGGCGCTGGGCGAGCAGCAGGCAAAGATCGACGAGGCCCACGCCGCCATGGACGAGTTGGAGATGGCGTGGCTCGAGGCGAGCGAGAGGCTCGAGGGCGAGGAGTAGGCGAGGATGATTAAGGCTGCGTTTTTCGATATCGACGGCACGTTGCTGAGCTTTAAGACCCATCGGATTCCGGCGTCGGCGCAGCGGGTGCTCGATAGCTTTCACGAACAGGGGATTGCGTGCGTAATCGCCACGGGTCGCCCGACCTACCAGATGCCGGATTGGCTGTTCGACTTGGGTTGGGATGCGTACATTACGCTTTCGGGCCAGCACTGTTTTGATTCCGAGGGGGTTTACCGCAGCTGCCCGATCGATCCGGACGACGTTGCGGTGATTGTGGACCAGGTGGCGCAGGGGCGCTACGACTCACTGTGCATGCAGGGCGAGAACTCGTTTGTGAACCGCCTGTCCGAGCGCGTGGTGACGGCTGGCAGCAACGCGGGAATCGTCTACCACGAGGAGCCGTTTGAGCATGCCTTTGACGCGCCGGTCTATCAGTTCTGTGCCTTTGTTGACCCAGTTGACGAGCACATCGTGACCGATGCCGTGTCGCATTCGCTCACCACGCGCTGGTGCGACCTGTTCTGCGACATTATTCCGGCCAACGGCGGCAAGGACCTGGGTGTGGCGGCGACGCTGGAGCGCCTGGGCATCGACGCGAGTGAAGCGATTGCCTTTGGCGACGGCGAGAACGACCTGTCGATGTTCTCGGCCGTGGGCACAAGTGTGGCCATGGGCAACGCGCAGGATACCGTGAAGGCCGCGGCGACCTATGTGACGACTGCCGTGGACGACGACGGCATCTACAACGCCGCGAAGTACTTTGGACTGTTATAGCTGCGGCTCGGCACTTGGGGACGTTCCTTATCTGCCGGCACCTGGGGACACTCCTTGCGGGGCGTCCCCATTTTGTTTTCGTCCCGCACGTTTTGTGAAACACGGCTAACTTTTAGGCAAAGTAGTAAGACATGGGCAACTTTTGCGGTAAAGTAAGCTGTGAAAAGTATCCAAAGGCTAACTAGCAATCATCGCGAAAGGCGGCCCATGGCCCTACGTGAATCCGGAGAAGACTATCTCGAATCGATCTACGTTCTGTCGGAACGTCAGGGCATCGTGCGCTCGATCGACGTTGCGGAGTACCTCGGCGTAACCAAGGCGAGCGTTTCCAAGGCCATGGCGACGCTGGAAAGCAACGGCTATGTCGAAATGGGCAAACGAGATGTTCATCTGACGGAGCGTGGTCTGGAGGTCGCTCGCCAAATGTGGGAGCGTCACTGCTTTTTCGTGGGGCTGCTGGAGGATGCGGGTGTTTCGGCTGAGGTCGCGTCGCAAGAGGGCTGCCACATGGAGCACTGCCTGAGCGAGGAGAGCTTTGAGAAGCTACGGGCGATGTTGGGTCGGGAAGATGCAGCGGGTCCAACAACAGAAGCCTAACTGTCCCACAGTAGCGCGGAGTTCACGCAAAGCGCGAACCAGCGACTGGGACCAGCGGCCCTTTCGGCCAAGTCCATTTCAGCAAAGGAACCCTGCCAGCAAGCGATGCCCAAGAACCATCAGCAACGTCACCGTAGGCCGGGGTCGGGCTTGGTTTTGAAAACACTCCGCAGCGCGAGGCCCGTCTTTCCGTTGCTCCGCAGGAGCAGGAAAGACGGGCCTCATGCGCGAGGACGTTTTCAAAACCAAGCCCGACCCCGGCCGGACAGCCCACGAACGCTACAGGTTCTTGACACCCATCGCGCGCATGGCATTCAGGATGGCGATAATCGCCACGCCTACGTCGCCGAACACGGCAAGCCACATATTGGCGATGCCCAGCGCCGCGAGCACCAGAATCAGCAGCTTAATGCCCAGCGCAAAGATGATGTTCTGCCAAACAATCGTCATGGTCTTGCGCGCCACGCGGATCGCGCGGGAGATGTTGGACGGCTTGTCATCCATGAGCACGACGTCCGCCGCCTCAATTGCGGCGTCCGAGCCCATAGCGCCCATGGCGATGCCAACGTCTGCGCGGGTAAGCACGGGTGCGTCGTTGATACCGTCGCCGACAAAAGCGAGCTTGCCCTTGCCGCTTTCGCCCGCGAGCAACGCCTCAACACGCTCGACCTTATCGCCCGGCAGCAGCTGCGCGTGGAACTCGTCGAGACTGAGTTGCTTGGTCACAGACGCCGCAACCTCCTCGCGGTCGCCCGTGAGCATGACGGTGCGCTTGACGCCGGCGGCGTGTAGGTCGCGAATCGTTTGCTCAGCATCGGCCTTGACGGTGTCTGCAATCACGATGTGGCCGGCGTACACGCCGTCAACGAGCACATGCAGAATTGTTCCGACGACCTCGCAATCGGGCGCTTCGACTCCGGCCGCGGCGAGCATCTTTGCGTTGCCAACGACGACGTGCTTGCCGTCGATGGTTGCCGTCACGCCATGGCCCGCGTCGTTGGTGGAGTCGCTTACGCGCTTGGGGTCGACCTCGCCCTGGTAGGCGACACGCACGGACTGCGCGATGGGGTGATCGGAGAACGACTCCGCAAGGGCTGCGACCTCGAGCAACGACTGCTCGGTATAGCCAGCCTCGGGGTGCACCGCGACCACCGAGAACGTGCCGTTGGTGAGCGTGCCGGTCTTGTCAAAGACGACGGTGTCCACATCGGCGAGCGTCTCGAGGTAGTTAGAACCCTTGATGAGGACGCCCAGCTTGGATGCGCCGCCAATGCCGCCAAAGAAGCTGAGCGGGACGCTAATCACGAGCGCGCACGGGCAGCTGACGACCAGGAAGGTCAGGCCGCGCAGGATCCAGTCGGACCAGGCGCCGGTGACCAAGCCGCCGCCGAGCGCGAGTACCGCGGCAGCGCCGGTGACGGCGGGCGTGTAGACGCGGGCGAAGCGCGTGATAAAGTTCTCGGTGCGCGCCTTCTTTTCGCTGGCATTTTCCACGAGCTCCAGGACGCGTGCGACGGTGGACTCGCCAAAGGGCTTGGTGGTGCGCACGTGGATGAGGCCCGTCATGTTGATGCAGCCGCTGATGATGTCGTCGCCGGACTTGGCGGGGCGGGGGATTGACTCGCCCGTGAGAGCGGCGGTGTCGAGCTGGGTTTCGCCCTCGACGATGACGCCGTCGATAGGCACGCGCTCACCGGGCTTGACCACGATCACGGTGCCGACGGCGATGTCATCGGGGAAGACCTGCTCGAGTGTGCCGTCGGGCTGCTCGACGTTAGCGTAGTCGGGCGCGATGTCCATCATGGCACTGATCGACTTGCGGCTCTTGCCCACGGCGTACGCCTGAAACAGCTCGCCGACCTGGTAGAGCAGCATGACGGCGGCGCCTTCGGCCATGTGCGGGTCGGTATCGGGGAAGAGCACCATGGCAAACGCGCCGATGGTCGCGACGGCCATGAGGAAGCTCTCGTCGAAGGCCTTGCCGCGGCGGATGTTATTGAATGCCTTTTGCAGTACGTCGTAGCCGGCAATCAAAAACGGCACGAGGAACAGCACAAAGCTGGCGTAGATGTCGCCCGGGGTGCCGAATGCGGCGGTAAGGGTACCGAGCTCGTCGAGGACGTACACCACGGCAAAAATGCCCAGCGCTACCAGGATGCGGTTGCGCTTATGCTCGAGTGATTCTTTTTTCTTGCGCTTCTTCTTTTTCATTTCGGGGTCGGCGGTGGCCATGACTCGTATCCTCCCATTTGAATGTATGAACATTCGCTCATATAATTTCGCGAGCAAAGGCCGCAGCAAGCGCGGCCTTGCAGGTTGGCGTAAACCTTGGCTAGAGAATGATCTCGCAGTCCGGCTCGGCGTCGGCGGTGAACTCCACAACGCGGTCGAGGACCTCGTCGAACTCGGCGTCATCGGCCTCGAGCGTCAACTTCTGGGTCATAAAGTTGACCGAAACGGATTTGACGCCCTCGAGCTTGGCCAACTCGTCCTGAAGCTCGCGCGCACAGTTGGCGCAATCGATCTCATCGAGCTTGTACTGCTTTTTCATGGTGGGTTCCTTTCCCGTTTTTGCGGCTTGGGTGCAGGCCGCGCTGGTACCGTGGTTGGTTGCTATTCGCAGATATGGCTCATGCCCTGGTTGAGCATGGTGTAGACGTGGTCGTCGGCGAGCGAGTAGAGGATATTGCGCCCGTCGCGCCGGAATTTAACCAGGTGCGACTGCTTGAGTGTGCGCAGCTGGTGCGACACCGCGGACTGCGAGGTTTCGGTCGCTTCGGCGATGTCTGCCACGCAGAGCTCGCGGCCCATGAGGGCGTAAAGGATCTTGATACGCGTGGTGTCGCTGAAGACCTTGAACAGGTCGGCGAGGTCGTAGAGAAGCTCCTCGTCGGGAAGGTCCTCGGGCGAGCAGGTGGTGGGGATCACTGGCTCGGTGGCCTCGGTGTCGGGTTTCGTTTCATCAACGCGGATGCTCATTGCAATATCCTTTCATATGAACATGCGCTCATATAACTTGCTTTCGATTATATGAGTGTATGTTCATATGTCAATACAATTTGCGTTAATTTCGATGACTGCTTGCCGCCTCTGCGATTTTCTGTGGGTTGGGAGACATCGACGCAATGCTCGCCAACATATTTCGAGATGTTCGGCTAGCATGCTAAGAAAGCCACCTTGAGAAGCATTAGAACTGTTCATATTTGTACTTTATCGTGTCAAATACCGCGAGAATCAGTTCTTCCTCTACGGGAGTTTCTGCAGAATCAGTTTTATCTAAAGTTATATTGAGCATTGCTGCAGCCAATCTGGCACATCGGTGGCCGAATAAGTCGAAAAATGTAGGTGGACATCCGCAGAGATCGCCTTTAGAAGAGCGAATTCTCAATTAGATCAATAATCGTGTCGTCTTCCGTGCGGTTTTCATCGATTTTTGCGAACATGTCGCATTCCCAAGCCCCATTGATTTCCTCAGCAAGGGCCCCGACGTGTTGCATGTCGTCGGGTTCGGGCACATCGTTGATGCTCGGGTCATCAGCTTGCGGATATTGGCTTGCAATTTCGCGCTTGGCGGCCTCTTCTTCTTTGAGTGTCTCCAGGACGCGGCGACCGTATTCGAAGTAGCGCCGCAAGACAAATTGACGAAGAGTTTCTTGCAGGATGGCGAAGTTATCCGGGAGTCGACCGGGCCATATCTTCTCGCGAATGCGAATCGCTTCCATGACCCGTTTAAAAGCGGACTGCTTGAAAAACGAATGACGATTAACTGTGATAACGGCATATCCCATGTTTCGCAGCGTGTTTCGGCGCTCCTCGTCAATTGATTGCTGCTCGGGTTCGTCGTGGTAAAAGCCGTTGTATTCGATATCGGTCATCGAATTTTCGAGCAGCGCGTCGAGGTAGAAAACCGTCCGTCGCGTTAGGGCGGCGTATCTTTTGGGGACTGGGATCGGATAATCCGTTTTGATAGCGCGTATGGCTAAGCCACCCATTGACTTGGGCATTGTCAGCATCATGACAAACGCCGTTTCGAGTGGGGAGCGACAGCCTTCGTGTACATAAGAAAGTGCCTTAAGTGCTTTATTAGATCCACGATACCCCGGTGCCTCTGAAAAGAAGGCTCTGAGCTCTTCAACGCTGGTTAGGGCTGGGCGCTCGCGATATTGAGTTTCGTCGGACGTTCCAAGCGCGTAGGAGCCGCAGATTTCAAAGTAATACTCAACGAGCTCCGAAAGGTTGAGGTCGGCTGTTGCTTCTAACGCGCACAGCTTGATATCGACGATGTAGACGTTCGGCTCGAGTTCTAGGTAGCTTTCTGCATCAAACGTATAGCGCGTGCAGTGGCAGATGCAGCCCTTGCGGTGCCTTTTGGCATTATTGGAAAACGTCAGCACATGGATACGTTCAGAATCGACATTCTTTCTGTTGAGCCATGCTCGTGCCGCTTCCAGGTCGGACGTGGTCGGCGCAGACACCCTGATCTTTTCCATAGGTATGGGACCGGTCGCGTAGCTTGCGAGCGAGTTGGCTGTTTGGTATACAGCGCGTGCCGTGGTATGTGACAGAATGATTCCCATACGCGCATGATGGCATAGCGGACGCCGCATACGCCCGAAACTTCGGGCAACGGTATTGGGGCGCGGCTTATCTTCTGCGAACGGTGGGTTTTTGAGCTGTCGTATTGAGGGAGCAGCTTTGGCTGGGGAGGTTTCTGCCGGCTGCCCCTTTTTGATGAACTTTAGTTGCGGATTCGTAGCTTCTAAGCGTTTTTGCCGACCGCTCAGATGCCTCACCAACATAATTTGAGTTATTCGGCCTTATCCTATACAAATGGTGCGATCGCAACGTCCTATTCGAATTGATTCAGGTAGATTTATGGGGCTTGGTTGCGAAATTAAGGCGATTTTAGCTTCGATTGCGGTTCAAGGGGCCTTGACTAGTGGTTCAGCTGGCCGAACAACTCGAAAAATGTAGGTGGGCCAACCTGCCGACTATGTGAAGCACGCGTATTTGCTCGTTTTGATGAAAACTAGGGTGCAGCCATAAGGCTGCGCCCTAGTTTACTGCGTGTCGGTGTGCCCAGACGGATTGCGCTGTGCCTGGCAGGCGCTCCCGCAGATGGATCGGTTATTTCGCGAATAGGTTCTTGAGGTTGAACTCGGCTTGGACGGTGCGGAGCATGAGGTCGGTGTCGTCCAGACCCAGATGCTGCTCGTTGGCATCGGCGGCGAGGGTGCCACGGCGGCGCGCCCAGTTCTCGAGCGCGGCGGGCGCGGACTCGCGGGGGAGCGAGCGCACGTCGGCGTCCAAGCTGCGGCAGATCTGGCGCGAGTCGATGACGATAATCTTGCCGGCGCGGCGTGCCTCGGCGTAACCGTCCAGATGAATTTTGAACCAGCTGTCCTCGAACGCGGCGTTATGCGCCATGTACGGGTACTTCTTCATAAGCTTGAGCAGCTGCTTCTGCAATTCCTTGTTCTCGCGGAAGGGTGTTTTGCCGTCGATGTCGTCCCAGGTGATGTGGTGGATATTCGACAACGGCACATCCTCGCCGCGGTAGATGTCGGGCAGGCCGCAGTAATGCGCCTCGGCGTCATGCGGCACGGCGTCGCTGGTGAGGTCCATGATTTCCCAGCCCACGTTGATGATGTAGCCGCGCTCGGGCGCGCGACCGGTGGTCTCGATGTCGATGCCCAGCACCGTGCCTTGGATGGGCTTGCGAGCGTAGGCGACGCCGAGCGCGTCGCGGTCGCCGCGGATCTCGCGCATAACGGACGCGGCGGTGCGCTTTTGCATCTTGCCGATGGCGGCGCAGGTGTCGGCATCGGACAGGCCGCGCGAAAGCGTCGCGGGCGTCACGTTGCGCAGGCGTGCCTCGCCAATCTGGTCGCACAGGTCGCGGTTGCGGTCAGCCAGGTCGCGCACGGTGGCAAAGTCGAAGCTGGGGTCGCCCTCGGCGGTAAAGTACTCGGTCTCGAGCACCTTGAGGGCCTCTTCGCCCTTCTGGCGCTCGGACTCCATGGCGCCGTGATCGCCATAGATAAACATGGGAATAAACGGCTGGCGCTCGTATTCGAGTGCTTGTGAAACGTTCATATAACTTCTCCTTGGATGGGCCGCGTCGTGCGGCTCGGGTTCATTGAGATGTGGCGAGATGATAGTTTACCATGGGCAACTATTGGCATCGCGCCTAGGACAACTACAATACCCTAGTTGACCGCTAGGACTTTTACAATGCTGCCGAAAGACACGAAAGGTTCCATCCGTCATGGATTTGCTGATTGATATTCTGCTCGACGCCGGCAAGGACACGCTCTCGCTTGTGCCGTTTTTGTTGGTGACGTATCTGGCCCTCGAGACCTTGGAGCACGTCGCGGGCGACCGCGTTAACGGGGCCATCAAGCGCGCCGGCGCCGCAGGTCCCGTGGTTGGCTCGTTGCTGGGTATGGTGCCGCAGTGCGGCTTTTCGGCCATGGCGGCAACGCTGTACGCCGGTCGTGTCGTGACCTTGGGCACGTTGGTGGCGGTGTTCCTTTCGACCTCCGATGAGATGCTGCCGCTGTTGCTCGCCGAGCAGGTGCCCGTGCAGACCATGGCGATGCTTTTGGCTTCGAAGGCACTGATCGCGCTGGTCACGGGCTTTATCGTGGACGCCGCCATTCGCGGCCTGCGTCGTAACGCTCGCGCGCATGCGGCGATTCGCCGTACCGTGCTGGGAACCGCGGCCAACCCGGCCCACGTGAACTGCGCGCACGACGACCACACTGGCGGTGACATCATCGACGAGGTGGCCGAGGCGGGCGTGAGCGCCGATCACATCCATGAGCTGTGCGAGCGCGACCATTGCGGTTGCGATGAAGACGAGGACGAGCACGAACACGGATATGGCCACGATCACGGTCATGAGGACGAGCATGAACACCATGATGGCCACGGTCACTCCCGCTCTCACGAGGGCGCGCCCCTCCTGTCGATTATTCGCAGCGCCATCTCGCACACCGTGCAGGTATCGGTATTCATTTTTCTGGTGACGCTGATTCTGGTCGCCGTGCTCGAGACCTTCGGCGAGTCCGCGATCGAGCAGTTCCTGCATGGCAACGAGACGCTCGCCGTCCTGGGTTCGGCGCTTGTCGGCCTGATTCCCAACTGCTCGGCCAGCGTCGTCATCACACAACTGTACCTGGAAGGCGCGCTGCAGCTGGCCCCGATGCTCGCCGGCACGCTCATCTCTGCTGGTGTGGGCTACCTGGTGCTGTTCCGCACCAACCGCAGCGCCCGCGAAAACGTCCTGTTCCTGATCATGATGTACGTCATCGGTGCCGGCTGGGGCCTCATCCTATCCGCCGTTGGCCTTTAAGTAGATTATTGGGACATGTCTTACGATCTACCCCTGTGACCAGGGCATTCCCCGCTGCCAAAACAAAAAGGTAGATTTTTAGGCACGTCCCAAAAATCTACCTTGGTTAGCGCAGCAGCTCGGTGAGGTTTCGCTTAAAACGAGCGCGGTCTTCGCTGGTAAATGCCGCCGGTCCGCGAGTGCGTCCGCCGGCGCGGCGCACCTTCTTTTCCTCGTGGCGAATAAACAGTTGCATGTCGATGGTCGCCTTATCGTAGACGCGCCCGCGCACGCCGATGGCGGCGGCATCGCGCCCGAGCACCATGCTCGCCAAGCCAATGTCCTGCGTCACGACTACGTCGCCCGCCTGCAGGCGTTCGACAATGGCAAAGTCGGCGCTGTCGGCGCCCACGCTCACATCGAGCGTCGTGACCCAAAATCCGCGTCGCGCATGCTCGACGTCGCGCGGATCGTTGCGGCGAATGTGGCGTTCCAGGTTCTGTGTGCTGTTGCCGGCGATAACGACGGCAACGCCCGCCCGCCGCGCGCAGTCAATCGACTCGCGCGTGACCGGGCAGGCGTCTGCATCAATAAAGAGCGTTCGCGGCATCTAGTGCACCAGTTTGCCAAATTGAATAGCGCGAACAATCAGCGTTACGCCAAACACCAGCAGTGCGGCGCCGCTAAAGATGACGAGCATCTTGGCCGACCACAGCGGATAGATAAACACGAACATGCCGGCGATGATGGAGAGCGCGCCGCTCAGGATGGCGAGGGCACGGTTGGACGAAAGCTCGGACTCCAGAATGGACATGACACCTTCGACGATCCAGCCAAAGCCGGCCACGATAACCACCATCGTGGTGAGCGTCGCGGTCGAGAAGGCCTGGTTGCGCAGGATTATGACGCCGCCCAAGATAATGAGTAGGTTGGAGATGATGCTCGTCACGCGCCAGCCGGTGGGCAGCAGTGGCTCGAAAACAGCGGTAAACAGCCTGATCGCGGCCGTGATCACAAAGTAGAAGCCCAAGACGGTCGTTAGGAAGACGAGGGACTTGGCAGGCGCAAACAGCAGTGCGATGCCGGCGACGAGCGCCAAGACGCCCGTGATGGCGTAAATCCAGCGCACGGCCTTGACGGCCTTGCCTGCCATGCTTTTCTCGTCAAATCCAAACTGGCTCGATTTTTGGTCATCATTCTTAAAGATGCCCATAATGTCTCCTTTCCGTGCGGTGCACGTCGCGTTCATTGCTCTCCGTGCGGCGTACGCCAAAAGTGCTGCAACAAGTATCGCCCAAGGGCGCCGATGCATGGGGCGGGAAGGACGAATTGCCGCCCCACATTCCCGAATTGTTACTTTTGTTCCCGCTCCAGTGAGGATTAATCAACAATTGTAGAACATTACGCCGCTGTATGTAATTGCCTAGGTTTTAGGTTAGATTCTCCTAAGAACAATTGCCCGAAATTGGGGGTCCCTATGAACGAAACAGTTCCCGCGGCGCCGTCGAGCGCGGAGTCGATGGCAAAGCAGGGTTGCGAAAAGCTCGGCTTGGAAGCGTTTGATGCGCTGGTCCGTCGTGCCCGTACGTGCCGCCGTTTTGACGAGTCCATGCGCGTGCCG
Source organism: uncultured Collinsella sp. (assembly GCA_958420355.1). GTDB lineage: Bacteria > Actinomycetota > Coriobacteriia > Coriobacteriales > Coriobacteriaceae > Collinsella. The sequence continues at coordinate 75,978 of CATZJG010000009.1, read as the reverse complement.
CGCGAGTTTTTGCTCGAGCTGGCGGAACTGGCGCACCTGGCTCCCTGCGGCGCCAATGCTCAGCGTCTGCGTTTTCATGTGGTAAGCGGTGCAGAGGACTGCGCTCGCGTGTTTGACGAGCTTGCATGGGCCGGCGCGCTTAAGGACTGGCCGGGTCCTGCCGAGGGTGAGCGCCCGACCGGCTACATCGCGATTCTTGCCGAGCGCGCCGTTCCGGGCAAGCCCGCCGCTCCCATTACCGAGGTCGACACGGGCATTGCCGCGCAGACGATGATGCTCGCCGCCCGCAGCGCCACGCCCGAGGTGGCAGCCTGCATGTTCAAGGCCTTTACGCCCCACGCGATCGATGCCATGGGGCTCGATAACGACAAGTATGAGCTCAAGCTGATCATGGCGCTTGGCGTTCCGGCCGAGACGCAGGTGATCGATGCGATCGATTCCAACCCCGACGGCTCCATCAATTATTGGCGCGACGAGGCGCGGGTGCACCACGTACCCAAGCGTCCGCTTGCCGACGTGCTGCTGTAGTTGAGCGTCACCGCGGTGTGATCCGGCGGTAAACCACCACAAAGGTGCCTGTCCCCTTTGTGGTGGTACGAGGGGAGGGTGTGTGGCAGATTTGTATTTGGTGCGGCATGGGCAGACTGAGCTCAATGTGCAGAACATTTTGCAGGGCGGGCACGATTCGCCGCTTACGGCGCGCGGGCGCGAGCAGGCGCTGATGGCGCGTGCGGCGTTTGCGGCGCGCGGCGTGGCCTTTGACCGTGTGTATTCCTCCCCGTTGGGCCGGGCGCGGCGTACGGCTGAGCTAATTGCTGGTGAGGGCCGCTCGATAGAGCTGGTCGATGACCTGCGCGAGTGGCATTTGGGCTCGCTGGAGGGTACATCAAATCGCGAGATGCCGCCGCAGCCCTGGGGTGATTATCCGGTGGCCTTTGGTGGCGAGTCTGAAGGCGAGCTCCAGTCGCGCATGGTCGCGGCGCTGTCCCACATCATGGCCAGGCCGCAGCACGACTGTGTGCTGGCAGTCTCCCACGGCTCTTCCTGCCAGGAGTTTCTTGAGTATGTGACTGGCAGGGGAGAGCTACCCGACAACGGTGCCGTGCTTCATTTTGGCTATTGCGACGGTGCGTTTTCGCTCCTTGATTGGTAACGAACGAAAGGACCCCTATGAATAAAGACCTGTATCTGGTTCGTCATGGGCAGACAATATTCAACCTTAAGCGCATTATTCAGGGTTGGAGTGACTCGCCGCTCACGCAGCTGGGATGCGACCAGGCGGCGCGTGCCGGCATGTTCTTGCGTGCGCGCGGCATTGAACCCGATCATGCCTACACCTCCACACTTCATCGCACCGAGCAGACTATCGCCAACCTGTGGCCGGGCTTGGCGTACGAGCGCCTGGACGGTCTGCGTGAGTGGTTCTTTGGCGACTTTGAGGCCGAGCGCGTGATGCTTATGCCCGAGCGCCCGTGGCGAGATTTCTATCGTCAGTTTGGCGGCGAGGGCCAGATGCAGGTGCGCGAGCGCATGGCGGCGACGATAACCGATCTTATGCGACGTCCGGACCACGAGTGCGTGCTCGCGGTGAGCCACGGTTCGGCTATCAAGGAGTTTTTGGACCACGTGCGGGGCGCGGCGGCCGACGAGCGCGAACGCGTGCCGGGCAACTGCTCAGTGCTGCATTTTGCGTTTGACGATGCGGCCGATACGTTTGAACTGGTCGAAGTCTTTACGCAGGAAGACTACGCGCGCGAGCTGGGGCTTGAACCGCTCGTGGCTACTGCGGGTCCGCAGCGCGGATAACGCGAGCGCGGCGGCACGGGTCGTCGGCATAACTTCTCGACGCAAAAGGGGCGGAGATGCATGTACCTGCTGCATCTCCGCCCCCTGTTTGTTGGGCTGCCGATTTTTGTGCTGGACGGTCTGGTCTTGCTAGAACCGCGCGACCTGGTGCGTGAGCAGACCCGTCGGAACCTGCGCCGCGCCGCCGCTGACCTGCGCGGCGGGGAAGAGCGCAGCTACGGCAAAGTTGAACGGCTCTTTGCCCGTGTAGGTGCCGGCGGCACGTGCATCGTCGGCCAGGAGCTGTGATGCCTCGACTAGTGCGACAGCGTAGGCAGGGTCGTCGGCCAGTGCCGGCTCCGGCGCCTGGTCGAGCATGGCGCGGATGGCCCCGACGGCGTCCTCGCGCTTGACCTCCCACACGCGGTGCGTAATGCCGGCGGGGTCGGTGACGGCATAGAGTGAAGCGCCCTCTTTTGCGGCGCCGAGGATGATATCCATGACGGGAGAGGCTTCGTAGACAAGCGTTACGGGACGGGGCTGTACCTTGAGGTCGGCGATTGCGCGCGCAGCGGCGGTCGTATCGGCGGCAACCGCGTCGCCGCCCGCCAGCGCACCAACCGGGCAGATCGCCACGACACCCGTCACACGTCCCGGCTCGCCCGAGCATTCGTACACGTAATACGCCGCACCCGGGTCCTTGAGCATCAGACCATCGGCAATGGCTCCGCGCAGAGCATCGTTGCCGCTCAGGATGCTGCCCATTGCAGGCAGCGCCTCGAGCACGCGGTCCTGAGCCGGGCGGATGCAGGGAAACGGAAGTGCTTTCATGGGCGGTCCTAACGCACGAGTCGGTTTGTTCGCGGCTTATTATGCCCCAACTTGGCCGCTCGCGTCCCAGAGCACGTTATCGGCGAGCGCGATTAGCACCTGCTGACAACGAACGATATCGGCGTGGGGCACATATTCGTTGGGCTTGTGCGCGAGCGCGAGCGACCCGGGACCGTAGCTCATGCAATTGCGGTTACCTGTCTTGCCGGCAATGACGGCGGTGTCGGTGTAGCCGGTAAAGAAGCCGACGGTCGTGTCCACGTCCGTCACGTCATCGGCGGCACGCATGAGCGCTGCTAGAAGGGGAGAATTCGGGTCGCGCTCGATGGCGGGGCGGTCGCCCGTCACGGTGTAGCTGCCATGGCAACCGGGAACGGCGGCTTCGGCGACGGCGATGGCCTGCTCTACCATGCGCGTCGCGGCGGCCGTATCGGTCGGCGGGGTCAGACGCATGTCGACCCAGACTTTGGCGCGGTCGGGCACGACATAGGGGCGATATCCGCCCTCGATTTGGCCAAACGTGATGGTCGAAGGCCCCAGCTCATCGTGCGCGGGCAGCGCCATAAACGCGCGACGGAGCGAACACACGACCTCGGCTATGGCGGCGACGGCATCCGCGCCCTTCCAGGGCTGGCTCGCATGCGCCGTCACGCCAGTCATTTCAATTTCGAACCACGTACGCCCCTTGTGCGCCACCTGGATCTGTCCGTCGGTGGGCTCGGTGTCCAGCACCCATTCACGCGAGCCGACCCAGCCGGCATCGATAGCTGCCTCTGAACCACGCATAAAGTCTTCCTCGTCGACCGAGCAGATGAGTGAAAAGCCGCGGTGGGGCAGCTCGCCTTCTGCCGCCACGCGCTCGAGTGTATGGACCAGTGCGGCAATGGCGCAGGCCAGGCCACCCTTCATATCGCAGGCACCACGGCCGTAGAGTTTATCGTTGCGCACGATCGCTCCGAGCGGCGGAATGTCCGCGTCCCAGCCATCGCCCAAGGTGACGGTATCCAAATGGCAGATGTAGACGAGCCGTGGCTCGTTGCTTTGGCCCGGCACGGTGACCATTAGATTGCGGCGTCCGGGGAGTACTTCGTGCTCTGCAATCTGCACGGCATCGAGTACCGGATAGCTCAGCTGCGCCAACCGTTCCTCAACCAACGCTTTGATATAGCGCTCAATCTCGTCCTCATACGCACCCGGGTCTGAACTGTCGATCCGCACGAGCCCTTGCGTAAGCCGCCAAGCAAAATCTGTATCAACCATAGGCACCTCACAGATAGTTAGGTCAACATACAGATTGTATGCCAAGAAGCGGCTCAGTGCATTTAATGGAGCGCTCACAAAAATGGGGGCGCCTCTCGTGCGAAAGGCGCCCCCGCGGGCATTCAATGTCAGCGACGGGCAGGCCACATGGGGAACTGCCCGTCAGGTCAGTCGGCGCTACTTGATCACGCGCACGCGATACATCGACGGAATCTGCTTGAGCGCCTCGATGGTGCTGCTGTCTAGGTGTTCGTCGGTGTCGAACATGGTGTAGGCGTTCTCGCCGGCGGACTCGTTGGTCATACGCTGCACGTTGGCGTTGTCCTTGGCCAGGATGGCCGTGATCTGGCCGATCATGTTGGGCACGTTGGCATGCAGGCAGGCAATGCGGCTTGCAGCGCGCGCCTTGCCCATGCTGCAGGCGGGGTAGTTGACGCTGTGTGCGATGTTGCCGTTCTCCAGGTAATCCTTGAGCTCGCTGATGGCCATGTCGGCGCAGTTGGCCTCGGCCTCGCCGGTGCCGGCGCCCGAGTGCGTGGTGATAAACGTATTGGGCATCTTGACCGTCTTGGGCGTGGCGAAGTCGCAGCTAAACCAGCTGAGCTTGCCCTCGCGCAGGGCGGCGTCGACGGCGTCCTCGTCAATGATGGTTTCGCGCGCGTAGTTGATGAGCACGGCGTCCGGTGCCAGCAGGTTAATCTGTTCGGTGCTGATCATGCCGATGGTGTCGGCCTTGCTGGGCACGTGCACGGTGAGGTAGTCGCAGCCGCGGCAGAGATCCTCGAGCGTGCCCACGCGCTGCACCTCGCGGCTCAGCACCCACGCGTGCTCGACGGAAATGAACGGGTCGTAGCCGTAAACGTCCATGCCCAGATCGACGCAGGCGTTGGCGACCTTGGAGCCCACGTTGCCCAGGCCGATGACACCGATGCGCTTGCCCTTGAGCTCGCGGCCCACAAAGGCCTTCTTGGCCTTTTCGGCATCGACCTGAATCTCGGGGTCGTCGGCGTTGTCACGCACCCAGTTCATTGATTGCACCACGCCGCGGCTCGAGAGCACCAGCATGCCTAGGACGAGCTCCTTAACGGCGTTGCTGTTGGCGCCGGGGGAGTTAAAGACGACGACGCCCTTCTTGGCGTACTCCTCGACGGGGATGTTGTTGACGCCGGCGCCGCAGCGGGCGATGGCGCGGATGCCCTCGGGCAGCTCGTGGCCGTGCAGGTCGGTCGAGCGCATCAGAATGGCGTCGGCCTCTTCGGCGGTGCTCACAAACTCGTAGCCCTCACCAAACTCGACCTTGCCGTCCTTGGTAATGTCATCGATGGTTTTAATCTTGCGCATGGAAAACTCCTTAGCAGGTTTTGATCTATACAGGGTGGTCTGAGATGGCTGATCGGCCCGCGCGTTGCGGGCTAGTTAGATCGCGGGCTCAAACTAAGCTGCGCTTCGAAGTCCTTCATGTACGAGGCCAGTGCCTGCACATCTTCCATGGTTACGGCGTTGTAGACGCTAGCGCGCATGCCGCCCACCAGGCGATGGCCCTTGACGTTTTGAATCTGGTGCTCTGCCGCGCTTGCGACAAAGGCCGCGTCGAGTTCGGCGTCGCCGGTGCGGAAGGTGACGTTGGCGATGGAGCGGCTGTCGGCCTGTATGGTGCCATGGAACAGCACGCTGTGCTCGAGCAGGTCGTAGAGCAGGTTGGCCTTGGCCCAGTTGCGCTCGGCCATGGCGGCAAGTCCGCCGGTCTGCTCAACCCAACGGAACACCTTGCCGCACACGTAGATGCCAAAGGTGTTGGGCGTGTTGAGCATGGAACCCTTGGCGGCCTGGGTCTTAAGGTCCAGGTACTGCGGCGTCTGCGCAAAGGCGGGGCCATCTGCGATGAGGTCGTCGCGCACGATGGCCACGGTCACGCCCGCGGCGCCGGCGTTTTTCTGCGCTCCGGCGTAAATGAGCCCGTAGCGCTCAACGTCGAGCGGCTGCGACAGGAAGCAGCTCGAGACATCGGCGACCAGCGGCACATCGCCACAACTGGGCAGCTCGTGGTACATGGTGCCAAAGATGGTGTTGTTCTGGCAGATGTAGACGTAGTCGAGCCCGTCGCCTGCGGCCTCGGCGGCAATGCGCGCATTGATGTCGGCCATGTCGGGGATGCGGTCGAAGTCGGTGTCCTCGGAGCTCGCGAGCAGCACGGCCTCACCGTACTTGGCGGCTTCTTTGTATGCCTTGTTGGCAAAGTTGCCGGTCACGATGTAGCCGGCGCGGCCGCGGTGCATGAGGTTCATGGGGATGCCCGCAAACTGCAGCGTGGCACCGCCCTGTAAAAACAGGACACGGTAGTTGTCCGGGATGCTCAGCAGACGGCGCAGGGTTGCCTCGGCGTCGTCGATAATCTGCTGGTACATGCTAGATCGATGGCTCATCTCGAGCACGGACATGCCGCAACCGCGGTAGTCCATCATCTCGTCGGCGATCTCGGCGAGCACGCTTGTAGGCAGCGCGGCCGGGCCAGCTGAGAAGTTGTGCACACGTGCCATCTTCTAGTCTCCCTCGTAGTCGTTTGAACGTTCGGGATACTTTAGCACAGTGGAGCGCTAGGCGCGACCGCATCACAGCAAAACCCGAGTGCGCCGCTATGATTTACAGGATGGTTACATGGGGGAGGGGTGCTTTACTCCTCAGGCAAATCCAAATCTGCGAGCGAAGGCATGAGGCTTTCTAGGCGCTTGATCTCTTCGTCGCAAATTAGCTACCTCCTGCCCGCTACGACGCGAGCGTGGCGATGACGGCTTCGTCGCCGGCGTATATTAGGGTGTTGCCGTCGGGGATGATCGTTTGGCCGTCGCGCTTGAGCATCACCACGATAAAGGGGTGCTTGCCCTGCGGCACATCGCGAAGACGCTGGCCGGCCAGGCGACCGTGGGGGGTTACGGTGACCTCGCGCAGCGTAACCTCGGCACGCTCTTCGAACGTTGGGGCGGCCATCACCAGCAGATCGCCTTCCTGGATCACGGTATCGCCGTTGGGCAGCACCGGGTGCGCCCCGTCGCGCAGCACCAGGACCACGAGCATGTCCGTCGCGCTGCCAATATCGGCGAGCGAGCGCTCGGCAAACGGATGGCCAGCACCCACCTTGAGCTTTACAAATGACATGCCGTCTTCGTCGCGATAGTCGTTAAAGGTGCGGCGCACGTCGCCGGTCGCATCGATCATATCGAGCTTCTTCGCCACCGCTGGCAGCAGCGAGCCCTGCACCACAATGCTCGACGCGGCAATCACAAACACCAGGTCAAATAGGTCGTGTCCGCCGGGAACGCCGGCCACCACGGCAAAGAGGCTAAACACGACCGAAGCTGCTCCGCGCAGGCCCGCCCAGCTTACGAGCGCGACCTGGCGGGGGTTCGTCTTAAAGGGCGCCAGGAGCACGCCGACGGCGATGGGACGGCTCACGTAGAGCATAAACGCCATGAGCGCCAGGCCCGGCAGCAGCATCTGCGGCAGGCGTGCGGGCGTGACGAGCAGGCCGAGCAAGAAGAAGATCGTCATCTCGGCCATCTCGGTGAGGGTGTCAAAGAAGTGCGCCATCTCGACCTTGCCGGTGATGTCGCTCGCACCCAGCACAATGCCGGCCAGGTATACGGCCAAAAAGCCGTTGCCGCCCAGATAGCTTGGTAGCGCGTAGGCGACGATCGCCACGGCGAACAAGAAGATGGTCTGCGCGCCCTCGGCCGTTGCGTGTGCGCGTTCAATCAGACGGCCCGCCGCCCAGCCGATGGCAAGGCCCAGGCCCGCGCCCAGGATAATCTGCTTGGCCAGCAGTGCGGGAATGTTGATGTCGCCGCCGGCCGCGAGTGTGGCGAGCACGGCGGTGAGCATGTAGGCGACGGGGTCGTTGGAGCCCGATTCGACCTCGACCAGCGAGTCGGTGCCGCCCTTCAGCGACAGGCTGTGCTCGCGCAGAACGCTAAAGACGCTGGCCGCGTCGGTGGATGCCACGACTGATCCCAGCAGCAGGCCGCCGATCCAGTCGAAGCCCAGCACGAAGTGGGCGAACACGCCGGTGATGCCTGCGGTGATGACGACGCCGAGCGTGCTCAGCAGCACCGCGGGCACGGCGACGGGCTTGGCGCGGTCGATGTTGGTGTTAAAGCCGCCGTAGAACATGATGAACAGCAGCGCCGTGCTGCAGACGGTTTCGGTGAGCGCGTAGTCGCTAAAGTCGATATGCGCCGGGCCGTTGACGCCCAACAGCATGCCGAGCGCGATAAAGATGAGCAGGGTGGGGAAGGGGAGTTTTTTGCCGACGGGTTTGATGGTCAGGCACAAAATGATGACGAGGCCGATAAAGAGAAGGATCTGGTTCATAGATGGTGTCCGCTCCTGGGTGGTTGGCGTGGCACGGTCAGTTGCCTGCGGTTATTTGTACCCAAAGATGGTGGGTTTATGGGGTTGGATTGTGGGCGTGCGCGATATCGTCATAGACGGCTGCCGTCTTTGCCTCTGCTCGGAAACCCTTTCCAGCTTTATTGCAACGGAGTACAATGGGTAACGTTTAAGTTCAACTTGAAGTTTTAGTTGCGGCACCGGGCTTCGGCCGCAATGCAAGGAGAGGCGTACCATGGCGATCTATGTGACATCTGACGCTCACGGGCACGTGCGTGCGCTTGACGAGGCCCTGTCTAAGATCTCGTTGACGTCCGACGACACACTGTACGTGCTGGGCGACATGATCGATCGCGGGCCCGATCCGGTCGGTGTTATTAAGCTCGTGCGCTCGCTGCCCAACGCCCGCGTGCTCAAGGGCAATCACGAGCAGATCATGCTCGATGCCATCATTGGCCAGGATCCGCTCGATGCCGAGACCTGGGATATCAACGGTGGCTGGACGACGCGCGAGCAGCTCAACGACATGGAATTTGAGGCATACGAGGAGCTCGTGCGATGGATGGCCGCGCTGCCGCTCTACGCGGTGGTCGAGACTGCCGAGCGGCCGTACCTGCTGGTGCACGCCGGCATTCAGACCGAGGCGGCGCGTGCGTTTTTGCTTGAGCATGGTGTCGATTGCGGCGACGGCAGGGGAGCGGTCGATGCCGATCGCGAGCTGCTGCAGCAAATGCTCGCCGTACAGTCGTCCGATGACTTGCTCTGGATTCGCCATGGCTATTGGGATGCCCCGACGGGGCTGCTTTCTGCCGAGGGCAAGGGTTCGGTCGTGGTGAGTGGCCACACGCCAACGGTGTCGCTCGGGCGTTATTGCGAGGTCGGTGGTCTTGCGGGGCTCGATGAGGAATCGGGACGAGGGCAGATCGTGCGCTTGGGCGGCGAGGACACTGCCGGCGTGCCCGATCGCATCGATATCGATTGCGCCGCCGCCACCGGCTCCGAGTTCGGTCGCGTGGGCATCCTGCGGCTCGATGATGGGGCGGAGTTCTACGCGAATATCAACCCGGGCGAATAATCGGTGCAAGGGGTAGCTAATTTTGGACGGGGCCTTTTTTGACTACTTTTGCCCTTCTGCCCGCAAATTGATTTTTCAGGGACGGGGATTAAATAATCATTTGGCTGCCCGCTGGCTAAGTGAGTAGACTTTTTTGGAAATGCCGAGCACCCAACATATTTGCCTCAATAAAACCGCTGGTCACGGACTTGTGCTTTGTCGGTGTGGTCCGGGATTCGGTAAAAGTCTACTCACTTAGTTTTGCGTGTCCGCAACGAGACTCCAGCCGGGGTGATTCCACCGCAAATTAGCTTCTCCCATCGCCGCAATTAGGCGCCGTACGGATTCCGGTCCCTCTCTATGCGTTGGCGGATGTGGGCGTACTCGATAATCAACAGTACCAGCAGTAGGGCCATGATGGCTAGGTAGCTCACGACGGCGCCCATCAGGCCGAGCAGATTGATCAGAATCACCGGGAGCACCACGCTCACGGCAAAGCAGATCAGGTAGATCTTGGTGACATCTCCAGCGTGGCGCAGCACCGTGATGATGGCGTAGATAAAGTCGATGGCCGCGGTGACGCCGCCGGCGACGACCATCAGCAGCGCCAGCGTACGGTAGCGTTCAAAGCTGAGACCGTACATAAAGCTCATGAGGGGAATACCGGGACCTGCCATAAATGCGGCGCACACGCCGGTGATGACCACGATCAGCGCCATAACGGCAACAATAATCAGGTCAAAGCGGCGACGCTTGCGCGGATTCGCCCAAATGCTCGACAGACGCAGGAGCTGCGGTTTATAGATAAATCCAATGCTCAACAAAATTCCCTGCGCCGGAAAGAACAGGGCATTAAAGTACAGCTGATACTTGTAGGCCAGCGCGCCTTCCATCACGAACTTGGGCATGCTCTCGATAAGGTTAAACAGGAACAGTGCGCCAAAGAGCGGGGCGCACTGGATAAACAGGTGGCCAGCCTCGCGCAGGCTCATGCGGCGTGATTTTTCGGTCTCGAGCAGGGCGAGCGGGGCGGTGACCAGCACGAGCGAGGCAATCGCGGCGATGCCCATGGCCATGGCCGCGATGGGCATGCTGCGCGTGAGGAACAGTGCCACGCTAAAGACCGCGATGACGCCGGCGGAACGCAGCGTTTGGCTCATGCCGGCCAAATAGAGCTTGTCGGCCTGCTGCAGGCGGCCCTCGTACACGTCGGCGATGCCGTCGATCACCTTATAGAGGTAGACGCCCAGGCCGATCGTGGCCATCTGCGCATCGTAGCCGCGTGCGCTGCTGTACGTGAGGCCGCAGCCTAGTGCGAGCGCTCCGCAAAGCCAACGGTTGAGCTGGTAGGAGGCGAAGGAGGTTTTTTCGTCGATGTCCGAGACCTGAAAGTTGCGCACGCCGTAGTTGCACGCGATCATGATGAGCGTGCCGGTAACAAAGGCGATGGAGAACTTGCCGGCCTCCTCGGCGCCCACGAGCTGCGTCGACACAATGGTGAGCAGCGGAAACGCCATGCCCCATACGGCGGTGCCCAGGGTGTTCCAAAGATAGTCGCGACTGGTGGCGTGCTCCTCGTATTCCGCTTCCTGCATGGAGAAGCCGCCGCCGTAGACGGCGCCGAGCAGACGGTTCCACCAAGCGTTGACCATGCGGCGGACGGGGCCGGGCTTGCGATCGCGTTCGCGCCGGCGACGTGTGGCTTGGCTGCTATCGGGCCCGCCGGCGTTGCGCTGACTCAGCTCTTGGATGCGTGCGAGTTCCTCGGCAGTGTGCGAGGCAGGGAAGAGGCCGTTCTCGATGCGGCCGCCCTGGGCCTTCGCGGCGCCGTCTCTCGATGCAGCGGGGTTGGAGACGCCGTTGCGGCGGGCGATGGCGCGGCGAATGCTATCGAGGGGCGTGATGCTCAAAGCGGAGTCCTTTCTATTGCTGCGCTTTAGTATAGACGCGACGGTGTTCGTTCGTGTTTTTGAACGGATTGTTCAATAATTTCGGCGGGCGGCTGTAATTTGTCGGTAAACGTGCGGTATCCTGTTGAAGTTTTGTGACACCCCCGATGCCGCCCACGCGGTACCAAGGAGCTTCTACCTATGGACGTCGCCGCATTCTTACTGGCTCTTGTGCCGATTATTTGGCTGGTCGTGATGCTGCTGTGCTTTAAATGGCCAGCTTGGAAGGCCGCTATCGGATCGTTTGTCCTTTCGTGCTTGCTTGCCTTCGCATGGTGGCACCTGCCGGCAGCGCAGATCGCGACCGCCTCGCTCGAAGGTTTTTTGATGGCTCTGTGGCCCATCGTCCTAGTGATCATCGCCGCGGTGTTCACGTATAACCTGTGCGTTCGTACGGGCGCCATGGACGTGATCGGCAGCATGATCACCTCCATCAGCAGCGACCGCCGTCTGCTGGCGCTGCTCGTGGCTTGGTGCTTCGGTGGCTTTATGGAGGGCATGGCCGGCTTCGGTACCGCTGTCGCCATTCCCGCCGGCATGCTCGCGGGCCTGGGCTTTGAGGCCGTGCCTGCCGTGCTCATCTGCCTGCTGGCCAACGGCGTGCCCACGCCCTACGGCTCCATCGGCATCCCCACGGTGTCCGTTGCCGACCTGGTGGGTTTGGATTCCCTTCACCTAGCGACCGTTCAGCTGGTGCAGCTCGCACCGTTCTTTGTGGTGATGCCGCTATTTATTGTGCTGGTTGCGGGCCGTGTTGCCGATGACCAGGGCAATGCCGCGAGTGTGGGCGAGCGTCTGCACGGTGTTGCCGGCGTGGCGTTGCTCTCCGGCGTGTCGTTTGTCGGCGCGGCTCTGGTCGTTGCCATGTTTGTGGGCCCCGAGCTGGCCGTGGTCGTAGGATCCATCGTTTCGCTCGCGCTGACAGCTGCGCTTGCCATGCGTGCCGAGAAGTCGGGGCATCTGGACGCACGCTTCCATATGAATATCGAGGCCGGCGAACAGCTCACCGTTAAGTCGGCGCTTTCGGCCTGGTCGTGCTTCATCCTGATCTTTGTGTTGCTGCTGGGCACGTCTAATCTGGTGCCCGCTGTACATGCTGCGCTCGCGCCGTTTGCGAGCCATGTGCAGGTGTATTGCGGTGAGAATCCCGGTATGCTTACGTTTTCGTGGATCAACACGCCAGGCGTCTGGATTTTCCTGGCGGCGTTTGTCGGCGGTGCCATTCAGGGCGCTTCGCCGCGCATGATGGGCGAGGTGCTGGCCGCGACTGTGAAGCAGATGACGCCGACGGTGATCACGATGCTTTCGGTACTGGGCTGCGCCAAGGTGATGGGCTATGCCGGCATGATTTCGTCGATCAGTGCGTTTTGCATTGCGGTCGCCGGCGGTCTCTACCCGATTCTGGCTCCGTGGATCGGCGCAGTCGGTGCGTTCGTGACCGGCTCGGGCACGTCCTCGGGCATGCTGTTTGGTCCCATTCAGAGCCAGGCCGCCACTGCGCTGGGTGTGAGCGACTACTGGATGGTCGCATTGAACGCCCTGGGCGTCGCCGCTGGTAAGATGATCTCGCCGCAGACCCTCGCCATTGGTCTTGCCGCCGTGCACGTGCGCGGTAAGGATGCCGAACTCCTGGGCGCGGTGCTGCCCTACGCTGCCGGCATGCTGGTCCTGATGAGCGCCATAGCCATGCTCGGCCAAGGCCTGCCGCTGTAGTCGGCACTTAGGGACGTTCCTTATGTGCCGGCACTTTGGGAACGTCCCTAAGTGCCGGCATCCGAGGACACTCCTTGAATATTGCCTGTTCAAGAGTGTCCCCAATGACTAGCCGTTTAAAAACGTCCCCAATGACTAGGCCGCTTGCCTGCGATTTTTGACCGTTGGGCGGGCTTGCCACCCTTGCCGCAAAAACGTTTTTGCATATCGGGTACAACGGGCTTTACGTGAGTAAAGTGCGCGCCGCGTCCATGTGTCGCGTTTTTAAAGGAGGCCCCATGCCTGGTGTTACCCCTGCAGAAGTTTTGTCCAACTTTGGTATTACGCTCGTTGAAGATCCCGCCGAGAATCAGCCCCGTCTGCTGGTCGATCTACCCGCCGCGGAGCTCGTCGAGCACGCTATCCGCCGCGAAGAAGGCCGCATGGCATCCAACGGCGCGCTGGTGATTGAGACGGGGGAGCGCACTGGTCGTTCTCCCAACGATCGCTTTATCGTTGACACCCCCGATGTTCACGACAAGATTGCCTGGGGCGCCGTCAATCGCCCGCTGTCCGTCGAGAGCTATGAGGCCATCAAGGCCGGCATCGTCGACTATCTCAACGAGCGCGACGTGTTCGTCACCCGCGGCATGGCAGGCGCCGACCGCAACCACACGCGTCGATTGCTCGTTGCCTGCGAGCGTGCCAGCCAGGCGCTCTTTATTAAGCAGATGCTCGCCCGCCCGCTTGCCCGCGAAATCGCGCGCACCGGCGAGCCGGACTTTTGCGTGCTCGCCGCACCTGGCTACCAGTGCGATCCCGCCATCAAGGGCCTCAACTCCAGCGCTGCCGTGGTCATCAACTTCCAGGAACGCGTGATTCTGGTCGCCGGCACCGGCTACTCCGGCGAGATTAAAAAGTCGATCTTTAGCGTCATGAACTATCTGCTGCCCGTCGAGGACGACGTGCTGCCCATGCACTGCTCGGCCAGCATGGATCCCGTCACGCACGAGACCGCCGTGTTCTTTGGTCTGTCCGGCACCGGCAAGACCACGCTTTCGGCCAATCCCACGCGCCTGCTGATTGGCGACGACGAGCACGGTTGGTCCGACATGGGCATCTTCAACATCGAGGGTGGCTGCTACGCCAAATGCGAGGGCCTGGACGCCTTCCACGAGCCCGAGATCTTCAACGCTGTCCGCTTTGGCGCGATCTGCGAAAACGTGGTGCTCGACGAGAACCGCAAGCCCAACTACGATGACATCTCGATCACGCACAACACGCGCGTGGCCTATCCCGTGGAGCACATTCCTAACGCGTGGACTAAGGGCATGGGCACCACTCCGAGTGTCGTGCTGTTCCTGACTTGCGACGCTTTTGGCGTGCTGCCGCCCATCTCGCGTCTGACGGCCGATGCCGCCATGTACCACTTTGTGACGGGCTTTACGGCTAAGATTCCCGGCACCGAGGTCGGCGTCACCGAGCCCACGGCCACGTTCTCTTCGCTGTTCGGCGAGCCGTTTATGCCGCTCGACCCCATGGTTTACGCCAAGATGCTTGGCGAGCGCATTGCCGACGGCCGCACGCGCGTGTACCTGGTCAACACCGGCTGGATTGGCGGCGGCTACGGCGTGGGTCATCGCATCGAGCTTGCCTACACGCGCGCCCTGGTGGCCCGCGCCCTCGACGGTACCATCGAGGACAGCGAGTTCGTGCACGACGACATCTTTAACGTCGACATTCCCACCACGTGCCACGGCGTACCCGACGGCATCCTGGTGCCGCGCCAGTATTGGCAGAGCACCGCTCGCTACGACGAGGCCGCGCACAACTTGGCCGTGATGTTCGAGGAGAACTTCGAGAAGAAGTACTCGCACCTGCCCGAGTCCGTCAAAGCCGCCGGCCCGCACGCCCAGGTGTCCGCCGAGGCCCGTCATCACGGCCGCGGCCTGCTGGGACTCCGCCACTAGCTTCGCCGTGAGTCCATATCCACCACAAAGGGGACAGGCACCTTTGTGGTGGTTTTGCTCGTGTGGATGACTCGGGTTACAATACGCCTGACATATCGTCCCCTTCTCCGGATGGGGACAGCGCAAGCGTTCTTGTGACGGCACCGTAGGACTTTGAAGGTGGCCGTTGTAAGGGCGCTTTTTGTTTAGGCGCCCTCACTCGGGCGCGCACAATGAAGGGAGAGCGTATGAAGAGCTTTATTGCCGAGGATTCATTCTGGGAGCTGTTTCCGCAGGCAGCGGTCGGTGTTGTGGTCGTGGAGGGCATGAAGCCCACGGTTCAGATTCCTCAAGAGGACGTGGATGCGATTGCGGCGTTGCTCGACCGCGCCAATATCGATGCGGAGCGTCATCTGACCAGCGACACTATCAGCGAGAACGCACCGGTCAGGGCATGGCGCGAGGCCTATCGTCTGTTCAAGACCAAGAAAGGCGCGCGCTGCTCGATCGAGAACTTGCTCAAACGCGTGCTCAAAGGCAAGCCGGTGGGCCACATTACGCCCGCGGTGGATATTTACAACACGGTGTCGCTGACCTACGCGCTGCCCGTGGGAGGCGAGGATCTGCATGCGATCGAGGGGGACCTTCGCCTGAAGGTGACCGACGGTGGCGATGCGTTCTTGCCGCTTGGCGAGGAGACGGATGATCCGACGCTGCCCGGCGAGCTCGCCTACATCGATGATGCGGGCGCTGTGTGCCGCTGCTGGAACTGGCGCGACGGCGTTCGCACGGCGCTGTCCGATGATTCGGCCGATGCGTTCCTAGCGATTGAGTGCGTGGAGCCCGAGCGGATGGGGGATTGCCAGGCTGCGATCGATCGCTTAGCCGAGCTGCTTGAGCGCTATCTGGGAGCGACGGTTGTCATTAAGACGCTTGTGACCCGCGACAATCCTTGCGTGGAGCTGTAGCGGCGCCTAGAACCTATTGATGCCCCAAACCACCACAAAGGTGCCTGTCCCCTTTGTGGTGGTTTTTATGTTGATGGGTTAACAAATGGGGTATTTGGGTACGGGTTTCGCCTTATGCGACTAAGATGTTTACCCGTTAGCATTATGCAAGCGAAAGGCGGTCGTCTCCCATGCAGCAGAGCGACGAGACACGTTTCGAGGACTTTGTCGGACTGATCAGCGGACTCTACAAGGAGATCCAGCGCATTAAGACGTCTGAGGGCGCAAGGCTGGGTCTCAAGGGCTCCGACGTTATGTGCCTGTACTATCTTGAGCGCAGCAAGGACGGCCTGACTGGCGCCGACCTGGCTCGCATGGCAGGCGTGACCCGCGCCGCCGTCTCGCGTACGCTCGCGCATCTGGAGGAGGGTGGCTACGTCGAGGTCGATGATTCGGGCGATGCCGCCGTTAAGTATCGTGCTCCGGTGCGCCTGACCGCTCTGGGCGGCGAGAGCATGAGCGAGGCGGACCGCATCATTCGCGAGGTGCTCGATACCACCGGTAAGGCTATGGGTGTGGAGCAGCGCGAGCAGATGTATGCGTCGCTGCGCACGATTCTCAACACCCTGCGCGAGATCTAAGGCCGCCAAGGCATTTGCTTCCAATTAACAACTGCATAGTCCCGTTTGAGCGCGTATACCGTGCCGGGGCATTGCTGTCAAAATTCCCCGCGCGAGGTCCGCGCAAGAAAGGATTCGCTATGTCCATTCGTATTATTACCGATTCCGCGAGCGATATGTCGCCGGCTGAGCACCCCGCTCTGCGTGTTCTGCCGCTGTCCGTCACCTTTGGCACCGATGTGTACATGGATGGCGTCGACATCGATCACCAGCGCTTTTACGAGATGCTCGTGGAGCGCGATGAGCTGCCCAAGACCGGCCAGGTCAACCCGTACGCGTTTTCGCAGGCGATTGCCGAGGCGCGTGAGGCCGGCGACGAGGCAGTGATTATTACCGTTGGCGCCAAGCTTTCGGGCACCAATCAGAGTGCCCGTACCGCACTTGCCGAGGCGCCGGGCGGCGACGTGTTCGTGGTAGATAGCAACAACGTCACCCTGGGCGAGCGCGTGCTGGTCGAGTATGCGCTGCGCTTGGTGGACGAGGGCCGTAGCGCGGCCCAGATCGCGGCGGCCGTCGAGGCCGTGCGCGACCGTGTGGTCGTCATCGGCCTGCTCGAGACGCTGGAGTACTTGGTGCGTGGCGGTCGCCTGTCTGCTGCTGCGGGCGCTGTGGGCACGCTGCTCAACGTTAAGCCCGTGGTGGGCGCCGAGGACGGCCTGATCGTGCAGCTGGGCAAGGCGCGCGGTTCCAAGAACGGCCGTAACCTGCTCAACCAGAAGGTCGAAAAAGCGGGCGGCGTCGACTTTTCCATGCCGCTGGCGCTGGGCTATACGGGCCTTTCGGACGCCGTGCTCAAGAAGTATATCGAGGACAGCGCGGCACTGTGGGCTGGACACACCGAGAACGAGCTGCCCATCCACACCATTGGCGCCACCATCGGCACCCACGTGGGCCCCGGCGCCGTAGCCGTAGCTTTCTTCCGCCCCGCCAACTAGCTTTCCGGTCAAAACCACCACAAAGGGGACAGGCACCTTTTTGGTGGTTTATGCTTGTTTCGGTTGAAAGGAGCATGCGATGGCGTCTGAGGGCTTTTTTGAGCGGGTGTATGAGGTGGTCGAGCAGATTCCCGAGGGGATGGTTGCCACCTACGGTCAGGTGGCGCTGCTTGCCGGTCGTCCGCGGAGCGCGCGCTATGTGGGCTATGCGCTGCACAGCAACCCGCGCCCCGGCCAAATTCCCTGTCATCGCGTGGTGTTTGCCGACGGCCGTATCTGTGAGGGCTTTGCCTTTGGCGGCCCCGATGCCCAGCGTGAGCTCTTAATGGGGGAGGGCGTGACGTTTACCGATCCCATGCACGTCGACTTGGCCGCCTGTCGCTGGCCTGCCGGACTCTAACAGCTCTGCCGTGGCCAAAACCACCACAAAGGTGCCTGTCCCCTTTGTGGTGGTTTTACGCTGTAGGTTTACCAGAGCTAACTTATGGAGAAGGTGTGGTGGCGTACTTTGCCGTCAGAAAGTAAACCACGGTGAACTATATTGGTTTCAGCAACGGAGCAGGCAATAGGCGATGAAAAAGCCTGCCCTGTTGAGTTTGATTCGCATTCCTCCCCTCTGTGCGATTCAACGGTGTACTTCGGGAACAGGCCCGCTGGCAACTAGCTGCCGGCGGGCCTGTTCCTGTTTGTCGAGGGGGTGCGATGGACGGAGCCGAAGCGGTCCGGCTCCAAAAAAGGCGGACGCCGTAGCGCCCGCCCTAAAGCAATCGAAAGCTCAAGCCAGCAGATCGGCCTAGTACACCATACCCATGGCGTCCTGAACCTCGGCCAGGGTCTGCTCGGCGATCTCGTTGGCGCGACGGTTGCCCTCATGCAGGACGTCCTTCACATAGTCCAGATCGTTCTCGTAGCGCTGGCGACGCTCGCGGATAGGTGCGAAGTACTCGTTGACGGCCTCGGTCACGTACTTCTTGAGCTGGCCGGAGCCGCCCATGCCAATCTCCTCGGCAATCTCGACCTCGGAGCGACCGGTGCAGATGGCAGCCGTCGAAAGCAGGCCGGACACACCGGGGCGGTTCTCGGGGTCGAACGTGATCATGCGCTCGGAGTCGGTCTGGCTCTTCTTGATGCGCTTGGCCGTTTCCTCGGCGGTCATCGAAATATTGATGGCGTTGCCGTAGCTCTTGCTCATCTTGCGACCGTCAAGGCCGGGCAGCAGCGGGGTCTCGGACAGCAGCGCCTCGACCTCGGGAAATACCTTGCCGTAGCGGTTGTTAAAGCGGCGGGCGATGGTACGGGTGAGCTCGATGTGCGGCAGCTGGTCGCGGCCGACGGGCACCACATTGCCCTTGCAGAACAGGATGTCGCAGGCCTGGTGCACCGGGTAGGTGAGCAGAAGGCCGGTGAGCTCGTGGCCCGAGGCCTCCATCTCGGCCTTGACCGTGGGGTTGCGCGCCAGCTCGGCCTCGGACACCAGCGACAGGAACGGCAGCATGAGCTGGTTGGCGGCGGGCACGGCGGAGTGCGCGTAGATCATGGTCTTGTCGGGGTCGATACCGCAGGCAAGGTAGTCCATGACCATGTTGTACACGTTGTCCTGGATGTGCTCGGTGGTGTCGCGGTCGGTGATGACCTGGTAGTCGGCGATGAGTACGTTGGTCCTGGCGCCCATGTTCTGCAGCTCCACGCGGCCCTTGAGGGTGCCAAAGTAGTGACCCAGGTGCAGACGGCCGGTGGGGCGGTCGCCGGTAAGCATGGTGAACTTCTCGGGCGTCTTGGCCAGGCCCTCGCGAATGGCGTTGCTCTTTTGCAGCGCGACTTCGTAGCTGTTCTCGTTTGGCATGATTGCTCCTAACGTATGTTCATGGGTCAAGATGATAACGCGTTTATTGGAGGGGCGGGGCGTAAGTAGGCGAGGGGCGGGAGAGGGGTGGCTTGTGCGATGGGTGCGGCGCGGCTGCGCTTGGCCAACGGTGTCTGGGCACATCCTCGGCAGCTTATCCTAGAGCTTGTGGTGGCGCTCTTCTTTACGTTCCTCGGCTGCTTGCTCCTCCTGCTTAAAAGCGGGGTCGTCGGGGGTGACGAGCTCGTCCTCGTGCGTGCGCTTGTTGTAATGGTGGCGCAGCACGGGCTCAAACAGATGTAGATGCTTGGCAAAGGCCGCCGAGCCAATGGCGAGCACGGTAAAGATGAGCACGCGCATGGGCACCTCGACCTGGTTAATCGCGGCGGCGCCGGCCGAAAGCATGATGCACCAGGCATAGATGAGCAGCACGGCCTGTTTTTGGTTGTAGCCTTCTTGGATCAGGCGGTGGTGGATGTGGCCCTTGTCGGCCTGCCCGATGCTAATGTGGGCGCGCTTGCGGCGCACAATGGCGCTAAACGTGTCGATGATGGGCACGCCGGCAACGATGAGCGGGATGATAAGCGAGGTGAGTGCGGCGGTGCGGCTCACGTTGAGCAGCGAGATGGAGCCCAGCGCAAAGCCCAGAAGCAGCGACCCCGAGTCGCCCAAGAAGATGCTTGCGGGGTTGAAGTTGTAGCGCAAAAAGGCCAGACAGGCGCCAAAGAGCGCAATGGAGAGCGCGGCGGCGTCGATGCGGCCCGAGAGAACGGCCATCGAAAACATGGTGAACGACGCGATGCCGCAGATGCCCGTGGCCAAGCCGTCGAGGCCGTCGATGAGGTTAATGATGTTGGTGAATGCCACCAGATAGATTACGGTGATGGGGTAGGCGAGCCATCCGAGCATGATCTCGCCGGGGGCAAACGGGTTGACGATGACGCCGATCCGCAGGCCGCCCATGCAGGCGATAAGCGCGGCGAGGACCTGTCCGGCCAGCTTTTGCTTGGGCGTGAGCTGGAAGACGTCGTCGATAGCGCCGGTCGCAAAGATAACGGTAAAAGAAAGCGCAAGTATGGGGTAGCTGATGTGCAGACGGGGGTGGGGCACCAAAACGGGCGGCCAACCCAGGTACCAGGTGCCTAGGATTTGCACAGTGCAGGCGACGACCAGGCCCAAAAACACCGCCGTTCCGCCCAAACGCGGGATGGGCTTGGTGTTGATGCGGCGCTTAGAAGGATAGTCGACGGCGTCGAGCTTGATTGCCAGGCGCTTGACCAGGGGTACCGTGAGGAAGGTCGTGATAAAGGCCGCCGCTGCCACGCATAGGTACGGTATGTAGCTCGGGGATGAAGCCATGAATCTAAAAACCGCCAAGCGTCGAAGGAAAAGGTCAGAAGAACGCCATGCGCAAAGGGCATAGCCGAACCATGATACTCGACCAAGGGGGGTGCATGGAATTGCACGCAGCGATAATCACGCGCTTACCAGATATTGGAATGTTGTCGATGGCTTGTCGGGATGCCGGCGGGGATCCATATGGACTGTATGGTGATTTTCGGCAAAAGAAAACCACCCCCCACGTTACGAAAATGAACCCACCTAAAACAGGTGGGTGCCCTCATCGACTGTTCCAGCGTCCTTAACAACGAAGGATACCTGTACTAGGCACGACTGTGTGGGCTCCCTAAATAAACGCGACGGTTCACCCAGTTGCTCCGCGGGGGGCGGAATAACTACATCATAAAGCGGCACTTTATCGATTCCAGTCTTGACATTACAAAAATCGTGTCGGACGATTACGGCGCCTTAGGGACGGAGCCGTCTACCCGGTCTGGCCCTTTACGTTTGAGCTGCTGAATCGTTGTTTTGGAGCATGTTTTTATGCCGACGTCGTTGACCGAACTTTTTTCGCCCGCCTGCCATTTGTGTCCGCGCCGTTGCGGTGCGGCGCGCGATGAGGGCGCGCACGGCGTCTGCGGTGCTAACGACACGCTCAAGGTGGCCCGCGCCGCGCTTCATATGTGGGAGGAGCCGCCTATCTCGGGCGAGGCCGGTTCGGGCGCGATCTTCTTTAGCGGTTGCTCGCTTAAATGTATCTACTGCCAGAACCACGAGATCTCGACCGGCAATTTTGGCCTTGAGATTTCGCCTGAGCGCCTGGTCGAGATTATGCTGGAACTGCAGGACCAGGGTGCCAACAACATCAATTTGGTGACGGCGACGCACTATGCGCACCTGTTGCCTGCCGTGATTGCCGCGGCACGGGCGCGCGGACTGGTTATCCCGATCGTCTACAACACGAGTGGTTACGAGCGCGCGAGTGCCGTGGCGGCGCTGGGCGACCTGGTCGATGTGTGGCTTACCGACTTTAAATATGCCAATGCCGGGCTTGCGCAGTCGCTCTCTCATATAAAGGACTACCCACGTGTGGCCGTGTCAGGCCTGGCTCAGATGGCGCGCGAGATCGAGCGCCGCGGGGGAGAGCTGGTGGATGAGGGCGGGCTCATGAAGCGCGGCATGATTGTGCGCCATCTGGTACTGCCGGGACATGCAGACGATTCGTGTCGCGTGCTGGACCTGGTGTGGCAGACGGTGGGCGATGTGCCGATCTCGGTCATGAACCAGTACACGCCCAATGCACTTATGCGCGAGCAGGGCGGCGACCTGGCGCGTGCCGTGACGCGCGAGGAGTACGAGCGGGTGCTCGACCATGCCGACGACCTGGGTTTTACGACGATGTTCTGGCAAGAGGGCGGCGCGGTAGACGAGAGCTTCACCCCGGCCTTCGACACCACCGGTGTTCTTACCAGCGCAAAGTAGTGCGTTCGTCGATGATTTTTCTGGGACGGGGATAAAAAATCATCGAGAGGATCGCCTGTTCGAAAAGTTGCCAAAATAGCCGCGCCCCAAAAAGACTGGTTATTGGGCGTTGACAGTTGGCGAGCCGTAGGTAAAATATCGACTTGTCCTGGGGACGTAGCTCAGTTGGGAGAGCGCTGCCGTCGCATGGCAGAGGCCGAGGGTTCGACTCCCTTCGTCTCCACCCTTGGATTTGATAAGCCGCTGACATTGTGTCGGCGGCTTTTTTTAAAAGAAAGGGCTATACCATGGCCGAGCTTGAGTCCCAACCATTGTCCGACGAGGAGCGCGCCGAGTTGGAAGAGCTCCGCGCTGAGAAGGCCCGCCGCGAGGCTCGGGAAGAGGCCCGTCGCGAGCGTGAGGAGCTGGCTGCCCTGCGCGCCGAGCGTGCGAAGGCCGAGGAGGTCGCCTCGAACGCCGCATCCGAGCGCAAGCCCGCACCCGCACCCAAGCCCGCTGCTGCGAAGCCTGTACCCGCCGCGCCCAAACCTCAGCCTAAAAAGGCCGCTCGTCCCAAGTCCGTCGAGCCCAAGCCGAGCCGTGACGAGATGACCTTTGCCCAGCGCATGGTTACCTCCAAGGAACCTACGGGCGAGAACGAGATCCCTGGCATGGCGCCGGCTCAAAAAATCATCATTGTCCTTGCCCTCATCGCGTTTGTCATCTTTATGGGCTACACGATCCTGACCAGCATGGGCCTGCTCTAACCTATTTGCATCGGGCGTTATGTCCGCATCCTCTGCTCTCGTCTAACCCTCAAATTCTGTACCACACATCCGAAAGGTCGCCCCATGGCTTTGACCGACATCTCGCATCCCACCGACATTGCAATGCTCACCGATCTGTACGAGCTCACTATGGCCCAGGGCCTGTGGGAGAGCGGCAAGGCCAATGAGCAGGGTTGTTTTACCGCGTTTTACCGCGACCATCCCTTTGGCAGCGCCTATGCCGTCATGTGCGGCACCGCCGAGCTGCCCGAGCTGGTCGAGAACCTGCGCTTTACGCCCGAGGATATCGACTACCTCGCATCGCTTGAGGCCCCGGCCGGCGGCGCGATGTTTAAGTCCGCATTCCTCGACTATCTGCGCGATTTTCGTGCGCATGTAAACATCGACGCCGTGCCCGAGGGCGAGCTCGTCTTTCCGCGCGAGCCCATGGTGCGCGTCACCGGCCCCGCGCTGGAGTGCCAGCTGCTCGAGACGGCGCTGCTCAACATCGTCGGGTTCCAGACGCTTGTCGCCACCAAGACGGCGCGCGTGGTGCTCGCCGCCGACGGTCGCCCCGTGGCGGAGTTTGGCCTGCGCCGTGCCCAGGGCCCCGATGGCGGCCTAGCTGTTGCGCGCGCGA
This sequence comes from uncultured Collinsella sp., assembly GCA_958420355.1. Lineage (GTDB taxonomy): Bacteria > Actinomycetota > Coriobacteriia > Coriobacteriales > Coriobacteriaceae > Collinsella. Next base: position 52,461 of record CATZJG010000009.1, on the reverse strand, counting down.
GCTACGTTGCCGGCTGCTCCTCTACGTCCAATGTGCTCGCCGGCCGCCGCTACGGTATTCCCGTCTTTGGCACGCATGCGCACAGCTGGGTGATGAGCTTCGATTCCGAGCTCGAGGCCTTCCGCGCCTTTGCCAAGTCGAGCCCCAAGAACTGCACGCTGCTCATCGACACCTATGACGTGCGCGAGGGCTGCGAGCATGCCATTACGGTTGCCAAGGAGATGGAGGCGGTGGGCGAGCGCCTGTCGGCTATTCGCATCGACTCCGGCGACCTTGCCAAGCTCTCCAAGTATGTTCGCGGCCGTTTTGATGCCGAGGGCCTGCCCTATGTGGGTATCTCGGTGTCCAACGACCTGGACGAGTACACGATTCAGTCGCTGCTCGACCAGGGCGCGCCCATCGATAGCTTTGGCGTGGGTACCAAGCTCGCGACCTGCTACGACCAGCCGGCGCTGGGCGGCGTGTACAAGCTTTCCGCCCGCCGTGCGAGCGAGGCCGACCCGTGGACGCCGGTGGTCAAGCTCTCCGAGCAGCCCTATAAGCGCACGATCCCGGGCGTACAGCGCGTGCGCCGTTATTACGACGGCTTTGGCGGCCCGGTCTGCGACATGATCTACGACGAGGACCATCTGGCGGGGGAGGGCGCCGCGCGCGGCAATACCCTCGTGGCCGTGAATGATGCCGCCCTGGTGACCGACGTGTCCGAACTTGAGTATCGTGAGCTGTTGGTGCCGATCGTGCGCGACGGCAGTGCGGTGGCTCCGCGTGAGAGCATCCAGGACGCGCGCGAGCGCTGTGTTTGGGCGCTCGATCATCTGGATGCGGCTTTCAAGCGCTTCCTGTATCCGCAGACCTACGTGGTGGGTATGGAACAGGGCCTGGCCCAGGTGCGCGACGAGCTCGTGCGCAAGAATATGGCCGCGGCCTCGGCTTTCCCCTGGGCAAAATGATTCCTTGGGCGGTAGGGGCGAGTCACGCTCCCTTGGCCGCCAGCTCGGCCGTTCGCTGAACAGTTGATTGGTTTGACGTATGACGACTTCTTATAAAACGATGGTGGTAAAGATCGGTTCGTCCACGGTGGTGGGCGCCGATGGCAAGGTCAACCGCGCCTTTATCGGCGGACTTGCCGATCAAGCCGCAGCGCTGCGCAAGCTCGGCTGGCGTCTGGTCGTGGTGAGCTCGGGCGCTATTGCCTGTGGCTATCCCGTGTTGGGCTTCGACCGCAAGCCGGTCGGCGACCTTCCGAGCCTGCAGGCCTGCGCCTCGGCTGGTCAGTGCATCATCTCGTCGGCCTACGACGAGGAGTTCCATGCGCGCGACCTGCTCACCTCGCTCGTGCTGCTCACGCGTCACGACACGGCGCGTCGCACGTCCTACCTGCACGCGCGCGACGCCCTGCTGCGTCTGGTGGAGCTGGGCGTGGTGCCGGTCGTCAACGAGAACGACACCGTTACCGTCGACGAGATCAAGTTTGGCGACAACGACACACTGGCGGCGCTCGTGAGCTGCCTGGTATCTGCCGATCTGTGCGTGACGCTCTCGGACATCGATGGTCTCTATACTGCCAATCCGCATGAGGACCCCACGGCCGAGTTTGTTCCTGTCGTGCATAAGATCGATGCCAAGATTATTGCCTCGGCGGGCGATTCTTCCACATCGGTGGGCACGGGCGGCATGATTACCAAGATTCGCGCGAGCCGCATCCTGATGACGGCGGGCATTCAGAGCGTGATTTGCTCGGGCGAGGAGCCCGATGCGCTCGTGCGCCTCGCCCGCGGCGAGAGCGTGGGCACGCTGTTCGATCCGCCGGCGGAGCGTCTGGACATCGCACCCCGCAAGCTGTGGATCGCGCTGGGTGACAAGGCACATGGGTCGGTGACGGTTGATGACGGCGCCGCGAAGGCGCTGGTCAGCCGTGGCTCTTCCTTGCTTGCGGTGGGTATTCGCGAGGTCGATGGCCAGTTTGCCGAGGGCGATGTGCTCGATGTGTGCGATCCGAGCGGTATGGTCGTCGCCCGCGGTATCGCCGAGGCCGATTCGGACGTGCTGGAACTTGCTGCCGGTCGCCGCCAAGACCAGATTGCCAGCAACCGCCTGCTGGCAGACCTGGCCGAGAAGCCGGCGATACACAGGGATAATTTGATCGTATTTGCATAACCAATTGACGCTGCAAACGCCCCTAAGCGGCAATCTGACGTTCAATCGTCGGGCATGACCAAAAGGTCAATGCCCTCCTCTTTCACGTCACCTTGCTCGCTTAGGGGCGTTTTCGCTTTCCGTCCTCTACCTGCGGCATTGTCGTTGCCGGCACTTGTTCGGCACTTGGGGACGTTCCTTTTGTGCCGGCAGGTGGGGACACTCCTTTGTTAGAAGATCCGGCGCAGGTCTCCGCGGTTGAGTGCTTCGTCGAAGAGGTGCTTGAACACCACACTGCCGTGCAGACCGTCGTGCTCGAACTCGTTGGTCACCCAGGCATGCGAGTTGCCCACGCGGCTGAGCGTATCGAGCTGCAGGCCCGAATCCACGTACATGTCGTCGAAATACACCGCGGCCTGGAGCGGCACTTCGTTGTAGGCCAGGCGCTGCGGGTCGTAGATCTTGTCCCATCTGGTGTCTTCCATCAGCAGGTCCATGGCGGGCTTGAAGGGCTTGAGCTCGGGCATCTGCTCGAACATCCACGGGAACATGGCCTCGCCGGTAAACATGAGCGGGCGCGCGAGGGTGTCGAACTCGGTGCGGTGAGCCTTCTCTTCAGCCGCGGCCCAGCCAATGGGCATAGTGTCACCGTCGGCGTATATGAACTCCTGCAGCGTCCAGTACAGCGGATTCGTGCGCGTGTTGGTGCGCTCGAAGGCGCGCATCAAAAAGCTGTCAGATACCGAGGCGTCGCAGGTCAGCGTGCCGTCGCCATCAACAAAAGCGTGATCGATAATCCAATGCATGCGTTCAAAGCTCGGCTTCATGCCAAAGTCGCTGCCCATGAGCTGTAGGCGCTCGACTGTCATCGGCGAGCCGTCGGGCAGCACGGGCTTCTGGGCTTCGAGCGCATCGGCCAGGGCTGCCACGCGCTCGACGTCAGCGGGGTAGCGGTCATAATACTGCTGCGTCTTGGCGGCCATGCGCGGGAAGGTGTGCGCGTAGACCTCGCTTGCGCTCGCCGGCACGTGGGGGATTCCGCCGCAGGTAAAGCTCGCCGCCACGCCCTCGGGGAAGAGCGACAGGTAGCTCAGCGTCAAAAAACCGCCGTAGCTTTGGCCGAGCGTGACCCACGGCTTGCCTCCAAAGCCCACTAGGCGCAGGTACTCAAAATCGCGCACGATGGAGCTGGCGAGGTGGCGCTTGAGGTAGTCCGCCTGCGAGCGGGCCGCATTGGCGCCTGCTGCCTCGGCGCGATCGCCCAAGGCGGCAATCGTGCGCCCGTCCACGCAGCTGCTGCGTCCGGTGCCGCGCTGGTCGGGAAGGACCACGCGGAAGTGCTTGACGGCCTCCTCGATCCAGCCGTCGCTTGTGGGCGTCAGCGGACGCGGGCTCTCGCCGCCGGGGCCGCCCTGCAAAAACAGGAGCAGTGGCAGATCGTCGTTGATGCGGTCGGGCGCGCAAACCACGCGGTAGAAGAGCTTGATGCTCTCGGGCGCGCCGGCGATGGGTGCCGGCATAGCGCCGCGGCGCATGGTGCTGCCGACGGCCAGGAGCATCGGCTCCAGGCCGCGCCAGTCAAGGGGGACGTCGATGCTGTGGTCCTCGACGTAAAGGCCGGGGACGTGGTACGAAGTGATGAGGGCCATGTGAGACTTCCGTTCGTTGCGGTGTTTCGGGTTGACCAATTCTACCGCCGCGGGCGAGGCCATGCGCAAATCGGCTACCATGGTTGCAAACTTCTAGGAGAAAGGGCCGCCCATGTCGGTCGATATAGCCACGTATGTCCACGATCTTGCCGTTGCCGCCAAGGCAGCGTCGGCCTCGCTTGCCACGGCGAGCGATGAGCAGCGCCAGGAGGCCGTGCGCGCCATGGCCGCAGCACTGCGCAACGGTGTCGACTCCATCGTCGCCGCCAACGAGCTCGATATGTCCGCTGCGCGCGATGCGGGTACCTCGGCCGGACTGCTCGATCGTCTGCTGCTGACGCCCGAGCGCGTCGAGGGCATGGCCGCCGGCCTGGAAAAGCTCGCCGAGCTGCCCGATCCCGTGGGCCGCGTGCTCGACCACCGTATACTCGCAAGCGGCGTGGACCTGACCCGCGTGAGTGTGCCACTGGGTCTGGTCGCCATAGTGTATGAGGCGCGCCCCAACGTGACGGCCGATGCCGCGGGCATCTGCATCCGCACCGGCAACGCCTGCATTCTGCGCGGCGGCTCGCTGGCCTATCACTCGTGTGCCATGATTGCCGAGCTGCTGGCCGATGCGCTCGAGGCCAAGGGCTTCCCGCGCGAGGCCGTGTCGATGATTGAGTCCACCGACCGCGAGGCCACTGGCGAGCTCATGAAGCTCCGCGGCATTGTCGACGTACTCATTCCGCGCGGCGGTGCAGGCCTGATCCAGCGCTGCGTGCGCGAGTCGCTTGTGCCGGTGATCGAGACGGGCACGGGCAACTGCCACATCTACGTGCATGAATCCGCCGACTTTGATAAGGCGCTCAACATTATCGTTAATGCCAAGACCCAGCGCGTAGGCGTGTGCAATGCCGCCGAGTCGCTGCTGGTCGACCGTGCTGTGGCCGATGCGTTTTTGCCTGCGGTCGTTGCCGTGCTGCACGACCACGGCGTGCTCATTCACGGCGACGAGGCCACGTGCGCCGCGTGCGCCGACGCCGGCTTTGTAGAGGGCGATGACTACGTCGCCGCGACTGAGGAGGACTGGGGTCGCGAGTACCTGGCGCTCGAGATGAGCGTGAAGGTCGTGGCAAACGAGGACGAGGCCATCGCGCACATCAACCGCTACGGTACCATGCATTCCGAGGCCATCATTTCCGAGGACGTGGACGCCTGCGAGCGCTTCTTGGATGCGGTCGATGCCTCGGCCGTATATGCCAACGCCAGCACGCGCTTTACCGACGGCGGCGAGTTTGGCCTGGGCGCCGAGATCGGCATCTCGACCCAAAAGCTCCACGCCCGCGGCCCCTTTGCCGCCGAGGCCCTCACCACCTACAAATACAAGCTTCGAGGCACCGGCCAGGTCCGCCCCTAGCGTCCGCGCAAACAAAAACCACCACAAAGGTGCCTTTCCCCTTTGTGGTGGTTTTAAGTGGCGCGGGCGGTTAGGCCTGGAAGGTATCGTGGTCGGGGGCGAAGGACTGCATGGCTGCGATGGTGCGGTCGAAGAGCTCAGGAAGCTCCCAGCCCAGCATCTCGGCGCCCTGCGAAATCACGTCGCGCGAGCAGCCGGCGGCAAAGCGCTTGTCCTTGAACTTCTTCTTGAGCGACTTGGTCGTAAAGTCCATAACGCTCTTGCTCGGGCGCATGATGACTGCAGCGCCGATCAGGCCGGTGAGCTCATCGCAGGCAAACAGGATCTTTTCCATCTGCAGCTCGGGCTTGGGCAGCGAGGTATTGAAGTCCGACGTGTGCGTCTGGATGGCGCGAATGAGCTCGGGAGACGCACCTTCATCCTTAAGAATCTTGGCAGCATAGATGGTGTGGTTCATGGGGTCGTCCTCATGCTCCTCCCAATCCAGGTCGTGCAGCAGACCGACGATGCCCCAAAACTCCTCGTTCTCGGGGTCGAACTCGCGCGCAAAGTAGCGCATAGTGCCCTCGACCGTCTCGCCATGGGTGATATGGAACGGGTCCTTGTTGTGCTCATTGAGCAGTTCGAACGCGCGGTCGCGGGTGATTCCGGCGGTAAGCGGCTCTGCCATAAGAGACTCCTTGTGCTCGTGGGTATCGATAAGAATGAATACTACTAGAACAAGAAAACCACCACAAAGGTGCCTGTTCCCTTTGTGGTGGTTTTTGGCGCGGATGGGTTAGTTGAGGGCGGCTTGGGCTAGGCGGGCTTCGGCGGCCTCCTCGGTGACACCAAGGGCCACGGCGAACTCCTCGATGGAGCGGCGTTTGGCCTCCTTGAGTACGCGCATGTAGTAGGAGCTGGGTTTTTTATCAGCTTCCTCGGCCTGGCGAATGCGGTGCATCATGGTCTTTGCCACGCGGACCGTCTCGGGCGCACCCAGCTTGAGCTGCTGCTTAAAGTGCGTCTCCTCAAGCGAGCTGTTGCGCTCGGTAAAGGTGTCGCACTCCAGCTCGTCATAGTGGCTCAGCAGGTGCTCGGCATCTTGCTGCGAGATGGCGGCGTGCAAACGGTCGGCCTGCGCCACGGGGTACATGAGGATCGTCTGCGCATGTCCCTGCTTGGTCTCGAGCAGTAGCATGGGCTGCGGTGTGTCGTCCCTAAAACCGACGACGGTGCAGACTCCCTGACCCGGATGAATGACGTGTTGACCGATTGAGAACATGCTACCTCCAACTTATACGAATTTACGTATGTCTAGAATAACACGCTGACGTGCGCAAACCCTTACTTTATGCAGGAAAAGCACACAACTCCGATAGGTAAGAGTATTCGATAACAGGCGCAGCTCATTCACACCTTTATGCATTTTCAACGCCTGCATAATCTGCAGGCAGACTGGCATCTTTGAGTGACTCCATACAAGCTGTAGTCAATTTTGTGCATATGCAATATCGATTGGCTTTACCCTGCGACAGTGCCCGTCGCTTGTGATAGAGTGCTACAAACTCTGGCTTTTGCCCTACGAGTGACCAAGAGCTCGGGGGCTTTAACACAAGGAGGATCTATGCCCGAGAAGATTGAAGAGCTGGTACGCGCTGCGCTTGCTGCGGCCCAGGAGGCCGGCGACCTTTCCGCATTTGAACTTGACGATTGCGCTATCGAGCGACCGGCTGACACTTCTCATGGCGAGTGGACCTCTACCATGGCCCTGAAGTCCGCCAAGCTGGCCCATTGCGCCCCGCGCAAGATCGCCGAGGCCATCGTTGCCCATATGCCCGAGGACCCCGCGATCGAGAAGGTCGAGATCGCAGGCCCCGGCTTCATCAACTTCTACCTCTCCGTTGCCGTCAAGAATGCCATCTTTGGCGAGGCTCGCGAGAAGGGCATGGACTTCGCTAAGTCCAACGTCGGTGGTGGCCTGAAGACCCAGGTCGAGTTCGTTTCCGCCAACCCCGTCGGCCCCATGCACATCGGCCACGGCCGCTGGGCCGCGCTGGGCGATTCGCTCTGCCGTGTTATGGACCACGCCGGTTACGACATCCAGCGTGAGTTCTACATCAACGACCACGGCTCTCAGATGAACACCTTCGGCAACTCCATCAGCACGCGCTATATGCAGCTTGCCGACATCATCGCCAAGCAGGGCGTGGATATCGACGAGGCTCACAAACTGCTGATTGCCGACCGCGACGCCTTTGTTGCCGACGAGAACGACGAGCATCCCGAGACTCATCCGTACCAGGATAACTTTGCCGAGACCCTTGGCAAGGACTCCTATGGCGGCGACTACATCATCGACGAGGCCGCCGAGTTCTGGCGCACTGACGGCGACAAGTGGGTCAACGCCGATCCTCAGGAGCGCATGGAGAGCTTCCGCGAGCGCGGCTATGTGAAGATGGTCGACAACATGCGCGACCTCTGCCACGCCGTCAATTGCGACTTCGATCGTTGGTACTCCGAGCGTTCGCTGTACGTGAAGGACACCGAGGGCGAGACCGCCGGCACCTCTGCCGTCGACCGCGCTTTTGAGAAGCTCGACAAGATGGGCTATCTCTACACCAAGGACGGCGCCCTGTGGTTCCGCTCCACCGACCTGGGCGATGACAAGGACCGCGTCCTGATCAAGTCCGACGGCGAGTACACCTACTTCGCCTCCGACGTTGCCTATCACTGGGATAAGTTCCAGCGCGTCGACCACGTCATCGACATCTGGGGCGCCGACCACCACGGCTACATCGAGCGTGTCCGCTGCGTCTGCGATGCCTTGGGTTACCCCGGCAAGTTCGAGGTTCTGCTGGGCCAGCTCGTCAACCTGCTGCGCAACGGCAAGCCCGTCCGTATGTCCAAGCGTAAGGGCACCATGGTGACCCTGCAGGAGCTCGTCGACGAGGTCGGCTCCGACGCTGCCCGTTACACCCTCATCTCCAAGAGCTCCAACCAGATGGTCGACTTCGATATTGAGGCCGTCAAGAAGCGCGACAACTCCAACCCGGTGTACTACGTGCAGTACGCTCACGCCCGCGTGTGCTCCATCCTGCGCCGTGCCGCTGACGTTACGCCCGAGCAGGCTGGCGAGATGGGCATGAAGGCCGTCGCCGCCAAGGCCATCGGTGAGAACGTCGATTACTCGCTGCTGACCGACCCGACCGAGCTCGCCCTTTCGCGCAAGCTCAACGAGCTCACCGACCTCATCGCCAGCTGCGCTCGCGACCGCGCCCCGTTCCGTCTGACGCACTTTGCTGAGGAACTCGCCGGCGACTTCCACAGCTTCTACGCTGCCTGTCAGGTGCTGCCGAGCGAGGGCCGTCCCGTCGACCCCGAGCTTTCGCGTGCCCGTCTGGCCGCTTGCGATGCCGTCCGCGTGACGCTCGCCCTGGTGCTCACCCTTGTTGGTGTCTCCGCTCCCGAGCAGATGTAAGCTGCGGGTCATTTAACCGTGTAGGTTCGGCTTTGCTGAGCCCTATAAGCCCGATCTCCATGCGGAGGTCGGGCTTTTTGCAAACGCCGACGTATTGACGAATTTGGAACTGCTGGAAATACGAAACTATGCCGGTTTACTACGATGAATATGAGAAATTCCAACCACGCCAGCTTTTCGCAAAAAAGTGCAGGGCATCTACCTGCGGTTTTAGTTCAACAAGTTTCGGAGTGGTCGCGGTTGAGCGATTCATCGTAGTAAACCGCCATAGTTTTGGCGGAGGCAGTCAGATTTGTGGGTGTTAAACCAAAGAGTGCCCCTTTTGACTAGTCGTTTAAGAGCGTTCCCAATGACTAAGTTGCAGGTGGCGGCGGTTGTGTTACACTAACGCTGCGTATATGACGCAATCATCTCGATACAGATCAATGATGTCCGTCGTTTTGAACGGAACTAGACTGTTTAGCCGCCCTGAAGGTTTATGCAGGGAGCATGTGATCACAGGGCTTGAAAAGAAAGTTGAGCAAACACTGTGTCTGATCAACAGCAAGAAAACGAAATAACGACGACGCAAGCCGCTCCCGCTGCACCGGTTGCGTCGGACCAGGTCGCGGCGCCCGCGCATGCCTCGGCTCCTGAGACGCCTAAGGCTGCTTCGACGCCTACGCCTGCAACGGCTGAGAAGGCCGTGCCTGCAACTGGTGAGGAGGCTGCTCCGGCAAAGCCCAAGCGTACGCGCCGCACGGCCAAGCCTGCTGCTGACGGCGAGGAGGTCACCAAGCCCAAGCGCCGTACCACGCGCATGACGCGCGTCAAGCGCACCGTTGCAGCTGACTCCTCGGCGCCGATTTCCGATGAGGTCGCGCAGGCACGTGCGTTGGCGCAGATTAGCGAGGCTCAGGTGGTGCGCGCCCGCCGTCGTGCTGCCGAGCGCGAGGCCGCGGCTCTGACCGAGCTTGCAGCTCCGTCTGTGCCCGAGACGCCTGCCGCCACCGAGACCCCTGTCGCCGACCAGCCGACCGAGAAGTCGGTACCGCGCACACGCCGTCGCACGGCTGCTAAGGCCGAGCAGGTTGCCGATCAGGTAACCCCCGAGCTCACTGAGGCTTCGGTCCGTTCCGCGGCAGGGGAGGGCACATCGCCTGTTGAGCCCGCTGCGCCTGTCGAGGCCAGCGAAGTTCCCGTTGTCGATCCGGCTTTGCGCCCGCACCGTCGCGGTCGCAAGCCCAAGGCCTTCGTCGAGGCCGAGAAGGCCGCAGCCGCAGCCGCCGCCGCTCGGGATGCTGCGGCGACCGCCGAGTCTGCAACCGCCGCCGACGCGCCCGTCCAGGATGCTACGACTTCCGAGGCCGCTCCCGCCGATGTCGAGCCCGCCGACCTCCGTCCCGGTCGCAGCCGTCGCACTGCTGCTAAGCGCACGTCCAAGGCTAAGGCTGCCAAGAAGGTTGCGTCCGAGGATTCCGCCGAGACGACCGCCGATGCATCGACTGACGCCGCCGAGCCCCAGGACGTCGAACAGCCTGCGTCTGAGAAGCCCAAGCGCGGTCGTAAGAAGTCCGCTAAGGCCAAGGCGTCCGAGCAGCAGGCCGAGGCCGAGCTGCAGGGCGATTCCAAGGCCGAGGCCAGCGATGATACTGTGGCTAACGCCGACGCCGCCGCAACCGATGGCGCCGCGCCCGCCGAGGCCGAAGACAACGCTCGCCCCAACCGTCGCCAGCACAAGCGTAACGACGAGCGCAACGAGCGCAAGGACGAGCGCAACAACGACCGCCGCAACCGCCAGCGCGATCGCAAACAGCGCAACAAGGAGCGCAACGCCGCCCCCACCGAGCCCACGCTTTCGCGTGAGGAACTCGCGGCCATGAAGGTCGCCGAGCTGCGCGAGAAGGCCAAGGAGTTCGAGATCGAGACGACCGGCAAGAAGAAAGCCGAGCTCGTCGAGGAGATCTACGTCACCGCCGCGAAGGCCGAGGGCTTCCGCGACATCAAGGGCATTCTGCAGATTCGCCCGGACAGCTCCGGCATCATCCACGCCCATGGCTACATGAAGTCCAACGACGACGCCTTCGTGCCCGCCTACCTCATCCGCTCCGCGCGCCTGCGCACGGGCGACGTCATCGAGGGCTCGCTGCGTCCTTCGCGCGGCGGCGACAAGCGCGCCGGCCTCGCCAAAATCACGACCGTCAACGGTCTGGACCCCGAGCAGATTCGCAACCGTCCCAAGTTCGGCGACCTCACCCCGGTCTATCCCAACGAGCCGCTGCGCATGGAGCACGGCAAAGACTCCATTACCGGTCGCGCCATCGACATCGTGTCGCCGATCGGCAAGGGTCAGCGTGGCCTGATCGTGTCCCCGCCCAAGGCCGGCAAGACCACGATCCTCAAGAAGATCTGCCAGTCTATCTCGATTAACAACCCCGAGGTGCACCTCATCTGCCTGCTCGTCGACGAGCGCCCCGAAGAGGTCACCGATATGCAGCGTTCCATCAAGGGTGAGGTTGTGGCGTCGACCTTCGATATGCCCGCCGACAACCACACTCGCGTGGCAGAGCTCGTCATAGAGCGCGCCAAGCGCATCGTGGAGCTGGGCGGCGATGTCGTGGTGGTGCTCGACTCCATTACGCGTCTTGCCCGCGCCTACAACTTGGCGGCGCCCGCCTCGGGCCGCATCCTTTCGGGCGGCGTCGATTCGGCGGCCCTGTATCCTCCCAAGCGCTTCCTGGGCGCAGCCCGTAATATCGAGAACGGTGGCTCGCTCACCATCCTGGCCTCTGCCCTCATCGACACCGGTTCCAAGATGGACGAGGTCATCTTCGAGGAGTTCAAGGGTACCGGCAACATGGAGCTTAAGCTCGACCGCGACCTGGCCGACCGCCGCATCTTCCCGGCTATCGACCCCGTTGCCTCCGGTACGCGCAACGAAGACCTGTTGGTCGACGAGCAGATGCGTCCGTTTGTCTTTGGTCTGCGTCGCATTCTTGCCGGCATGAACAACACCGAGCGCGCAGCCGCGTCGTTTATCAAGGGTCTTAAGGGCACCAACACCAACCAGGAGTTCCTGGTGCGTTCGGCCAAAAAGCACAGCGACTACGAGCAGACGTTCTAGGTTGTCATCCACGCGCAGCGATAGTCATCAATGCGATAAAGGGTCGGGGCTTTGAGCCTCGGCCCTTTTCCATATCGCCGCTCCGCGCTTATTTTTGACCATAAGACTGGCAAGCAGCAGGTTTCCCGTTTCAATCCGACATCGTCGCTTGCAATCGACAGGGCGGTTTCGCATAATAGCTTTTAAGCTTCGCGACGGAAAACGCAGATGAAACGAACCATATACCGTTGCTTTGGGGCATAGCCCCGCTTCATCTTCTCTCGCGCAGCCAACTGAATGATGCGATTTGGGTGCTGGAAGATGGGGAGAGCTCATGGCTTCTTCTGATGCAACACAACGAGCAGTCCTTGCCGGACTTTCGTGCGGGATCGGCCTTGCCGCTCCCGTGGTTATGTATGCCGCGACGATGCCGTTTTCGTCTGTGAACGAGACGGTCGTGGCGGGTGCGGTTCCCTTCGCCGTGGGCGCGGTGGCGGGCGTGGGTATCTATGCCGCCTCGCTGGGTATCTCCGAGTATCGTGCGCAGCGTGAAGAGCGTCTGTTCCAGCCCGATGCCATGGGCGGTGCCGCCAATCTCAATCAGCATCAAAGCGAGTTCAAGACCGCCTCGATTCCAGCTCAGCAGCAGGATGCGACTCCTTACGCTGCGGCTTCTGCTTCTCAGGCTCAGGCGGAGCAGTCTACCTCGGCATTCCTTTCCGGCCTGACCGGTGCGTTCCAGCGCCGTCATGCCGATGATGGTGTCCCTACCATCGCTCGAGCCGCAGATGCTATGGACGAGGACGAGGCTTGGTCCATGATCGACAGTATGCTCGACGACGATTCGCCGGTGAGCTGCGACCCTGCACACTCGCGCGACGTCTATCAAGTCGCCATCGACGAGCTCACCAACGGCGGGCAGACCGGCTCCTTCAATCGCGACGACATCGCCGCCGCGGCACGCGCCGTGTCGGGCTCCCAGGCCGCCCCTGCGGGCAGCACGGCGGCTTTCGTGGCACTCGTTGCCAACGCGGCAGCCAATAACGCGTACAACGCTACCTCGGGCGACGCGAATGCTTCTGCCGACAATTCGTACGTTGATGAAGCCATGGCCGCGGACGAGGAGGCCGTTGCCGCCCGCCGTGCCGCCGAAAGCTCGTTGTGGGGCGCTCCTGCCCAGCAGCAGGCGGCTGAGGCTGCGCCGTACAATGCAAACCTCGCCAGCATGCCTATCATCTCCGGTGCCGCGGACATCGATCTCGATGACCTCGATGAGCCTGCAGCCATCACCGCATCGATTGATGCCCAAGATTGCATCGACACCGGCGACCTTTCAGATGCCTCGCTCGAGGTTGATGTCCCCATGGCCGATTACTCGGGCCACGAGGACATGTGGGCCGCCGCCACCGCGATCCTGGATGAGATTGACGAGCCTGCTCCTGTTACGGCCCCCGCTCCCGTCGCTGCCCCTCAGCCTGCTGCCCCCGCCTATGTCGGCCGTCACAGTGCTGTGTTCCCCGAGGATACTGCCCGTATCTCGCGCGAGAGCATCGAGCGGGCCGAGGCTATTGCCGCCGGCATTATGGAAAACCGTCGTCACGAGCGCGTCAATCAGATCCTCGAGGAAGAGATCGAGCGCCTGCAGTCCTCAACCGCCAAGCGTACGGGCCGTGCCTATCTGAGCGTTATCGAGGGCGGTACCGCCAGCTTCGCGCCGCTCCGCGCGGAGGCATAACTTCTGCATGGTTAAGATCAATCGAAAATGGGCGGTTGTAACCTGCCTGATGGCGCTCTTGATCTGGGGCAATTCGCTGGTTCCCGGCTCGGGGTCGGGCTCGCTGAGCCTAACGGTCATGGAAGCTATCCGCGGTTTCCTGCACGGCGTGGGACTTCCATATGAATGGGTGACCAACTTTGTTGTTCGCAAGTGCGCGCATTTTACCGAGTATATGGTGCTCGGCATCCTGGCAACGCATGCCTTTGATTTTGAGGGCCGGCGCACCTTTGACGTGCTGCTGCCCACGGCGGTGTTCCTGCTGCTGATTCCTTCGATCGACGAGACGATTCAGCTCTTTGTGCCGGGACGCGCTGGCATGATCACCGATGTGATGATCGACTGCTGTGGAGCGGCAACGGGCGTTGTGCTCCGATATCTCTTACGGTGGCTGATGTGCGCCAAAAAAGCCGCCTAGGACGTATTGTTTGGTCCTAGGCGGCCTTTTTTATTTGAGGGGTTATATGAGGCGTGGTGGCGTCGTTCCGTAGGTTGGATTTCCCGAGCGCGCCACGCCCTGTGGGTGCGTCTGCTACTGAAGCGCCTGTGCGCCCAGGGCCAGGCAGCCCATGATGCCTTGCTTGCCCTCGAGGCTGTTGTTGACAATATAGGAATCGATGTCGTTGACCTCGGGCGTGACGATATAGCCGTTGAGCATCTCGGCGCACTTTTTGCGTGCGAGCGGCACGATGGGGGTGTGGTCGGCCACGCCGCCGCCGATGATGATCTTTTGCGGTGCGTAGCACAGCGTGTAGGTCATGAGCGCCTGTGCCAGATAGCCTGCGAGCAGGTCCATGGCCTCCGGGTCATCGGCCATGTCTCCGGCGCTCTTGCCATCCCAGCGCTTTTTAACGCCAGGGCCGGCGATGAGGCCCTCGAGGCAGTTGTCATGGAAGGGGCAGGCGCTATGCTCGCCGATGGTGTCGCGCGGGTCGCGCGTGACCAGGATGTGGCCGGCCTCGGGATGCATCATGCCGTGCACGAGCTTACCGCCCGAGAGCACGCCGGCGCCCACGCCGGTGCCGATGGTCAGGTAGACCACGTCGGTGAGGCCCTGGGCGCAACCAAAGGTGACCTCGCCCAAGCAGGCAACGTTGACGTCGGTGTCGTAGCCACAGGGAATATTGAGCTCGTTTTGGATGGTGCCCAGCAGATCAAAGTAGCGCCATGCCGTTTTGGGCGTCTCCAGGATCTTGCCGTATTGGGGCGACGCGGGGTTGACTGCGGTGGGGCCAAAGGCGCCGATGCCCAGCGCGGCGATGCCCTTGTCGGCAAACCATGCATTGACGGCCTCAACGGTCTCCTGCGGGGTCGTGGTCGCGATCTGCTCACGCTCCAGGACCGTACCGTCTGCATAGCCCGTGGCGCAGACCATCTTGGTGCCGCCGGCCTCGAGCGCTCCGATAAGCTGCTGTTCTGCCATAGTATTCCTCTCTCTGGGACGAGTTGCTCCGTGACTAAAGTATAGGGCTCTAAACTATTTAAGAAAGCGTTATAAAAAGAAGCCTCGCAACGCGGCGGGCGGTGCGAGGCTTCTTTGGTTGCTTTAGTTGCTGGGCCGTCCTTACCCGCGCGGCTTGATTTTATCACGTAGCGACTTGAGGTTCTCCAGCGCCGCGTTAAGCGTCTCGTCTCGCTTGGCAAAGTGGAAACGAATCAGATGGTTGACGGGCTCGCGGAAGAAGCTCGAGCCGGGCACGGCGCCCACGCCCACCTTAGACGCGAGATCCTCGCAGAATTCGAGGTCGCTGTCATAGCCAAACTCAGAGATGTCCATCATGACGTAGTAAGCGCCCTGCGGCACGTTGTGCTCAAGACCGATGCTATCGAGCCCCTGGCAGAACAGGTCGCGCTTGGCGGTGTAGAGGTCGAGGACCTCCTGGTAATAGCTGTCGTCGAAGTTGAGGGCGGTGACGACAGCTTCCTGCAGGGGAGCGGCGGCACCCACGGTGAGGAAGTCGTGGACCTTCTTGATGCGCTCGGTGATCTGGGCCGGGGCAATGGTGTAGCCAAGACGCCAGCCGGTGATGGAGTACGTCTTAGACAGCGAACTGCAGCTGATGGTTCGCTCGAACATGCCGGGCAGCGTGGCCATATAGACGTGCTCGTGGGGCGCGTAGACGATGTGCTCGTATACCTCGTCGGTAATGCAGTAGGCGTCGTACTTTTTGCAGAGGTCGGCGATAAAGGTGAGCTCCTCGCGCGTAAAGACCTTGCCGCAGGGGTTGGAAGGGTTGCACAGGACGATGGCCTTGGGGTCGTTGTCGCGGAAGGCCGCCTCGAGTGTCTCGCGGTCAAAGTCGAATGTGGGCGGGTTGAGCGGCACGTAGATGGGCTCGGCACCCGAAAGGATCGTGTCGGCGCCGTAGTTCTCGTAGAACGGCGAGAAGATGACGACCTTATCGCCGGGGTTCGTGACCGTCATCATGGCGGCCATCATGGCCTCGGTGGAGCCGCAGGTGACTACGATATTCTCGTTGGGGTTCACCGGCATGCCCATAAAGTGCTCCTGTTTGGCGGCGAGCGCCTCGCGCATGGCCTGGGAGCCCCAGGTGATGGAGTACTGGTGATAGAGCGGCTTGGGGTCGCTGGCTATGGTGCTGAGGCTATCGAGCAGCTGCGCCGGGGGATCGAAGTCAGGGAAGCCCTGCGAGAGATTGACAGCGCCGTACTTATTGGAGATGCGTGTCATGCGGCGGATGACCGAATCGGTAAATCTTGCCGTGCGGTTGGAGAGTTCTTTCATGACGGTCCTTTCGAGGATTTGCAGTGGGGCAAGTTTACTCCTATGAAACCGGTGGGATTTGCTCGAAATGGTCTCGAAAAACTCTTTTCAAAATTCTTGAAAATTGGGGCTTGCATCGCGTGGCGTTCCTTGCAATAATAGTCGAGCGCGAAGCGCACAGGACACGGTGGGTGTAGCTCAGTTGGCTAGAGCGACGGGTTGTGGTCCCGTAGGTCGAGGGTTCGAGTCCCTTTACCCACCCCAGTTCTTGCTTCGTGTTGATATCGGGTCGTTAGCTCAGTTGGTAGAGCAGGGGACTCTTAATCCCAAGGTCCAGGGTTCGACCCCCTGACGGCCCACCACACGATATCTCCTCTAAAGTCCGTCACAACGGACTTTAGCTTTGGGTCGTTAGCTCAGTTGGTAGAGCAGGGGACTCTTAATCCCAAGGTCCAGGGTTCGACCCCCTGACGGCCCACCCAAAGCATGTTAAAGCGACTGGCTTAGGCTGGTCGCTTTTTTGTTAACCTCACATGGGGTCGAACCCGTCGGGGCGCGAAGTTGGGGAAACTGCATCGTGATTCCCTTAGGGAAACACGGCTAAAGCCCCATAAACGTGCTCTCCTTATGAGAATTATGCTCACGGGGCTCGATGCATGTTGAGAAGTTGTGCTCAAACTCAAAGTGAGAATCGATTTAGTCTGCTCGATAGTGCGATCCGAGACTTTCGGTTCGCTTACGCATGGCTTTGATCATTTCCTGTGCTAGTTGAATCTGCGATTGCAGGCGGGCGAGGGCTGCGACTTCGCTGTCCTGGGCTTTCTGTGTGCTCAAGGTCGTTGCCTCTGTCTTCAAGCCCTCAAGCTCGTGTAGTGCCTCGGATAGGCCCGTCTCTGTGCGGTTGATCATGCAATAGGTGCTCATCGTGTGCTTAAGGCTGTGTGTCAGGCGTTCGGCATCTGCTGTAGCTATGCCATGCTGGGGGAGGGCGATATCCGCCTTCAGGACTGTCTCAGGCTCTTTCTGCGCTGCAAGGGCTGCCGATGTGCCTGCGATGCGCCCGAACACGATGCCGTTGGCGCTTGACAAGCCACCAATGCGGTCGGCGCCGTGCATGCCGCCTGTCGCCTCGCCGCAAGCGTAGAGGCCCTCAACGCCCGTGTGCGCGGTCTTATCGATCTTGATGCCGCCGTTAGCGGCGTGGGCATACATCGCAACGCGCATCTCGTCAGTCGGGGCGATGCCGTGCTCGTCTTGCAGCCAGGTGGCAAAGGTCTGCACAAACTCTGGGACATCCTCGCGGGGGAAGTCGTAGTGGAGTGCCAGGCCTTCGACACCTGCCTGATCGATGACGAGATCGATAGCGCGGGAGGCCAACCGTGACGTGAAGGGACCATATCCAGAGCGCTGCTCGAGCAGGTCGTTCAGCTTGTCGTCGGCAATATCTACCGGCTGGTCTACATGCACGTAGCGCCAGGTTTTCTCGTTGAAGACCAAGTTACGCCTGGGCTCGATGAAGCCGGGCATCATCTGCATGAACTCTATATTAGTAAGTGTTGCGCCGTGCGCCAGTGCGATGGCCTGCGAGGAGCTGAGCACATCAGCCGACGTAAGGCTGCGCTCGAACAGGCCGCCTGTGCCACCGGCTGCGATGATCGTGGCCTTGGCAGCAAAGGGCACGATTCGATTTTCGGTAAGGTCGTAGAGTACGGTTCCGGTTATTCTGCCGTTCGTGTCCTCAACAAGGTCGATAAGCTCATGGCGGGGGAGCAGGCGAATGCCGAGCGACTCGATCCAGGTCGTCAGAGCGTCCTCAAGGGGCTTGCGGGTGAGGCCGCGCCACATGCGCGTCTTGTGGTCAAAGCAGGGGATAAATTGCTTTTGTTGAGCACTCTTGGCGCTTTGCGGACGCTGGAGCTCAACGCCCAGGTCTTGCTCGAGCCAGTCAATCGCTTGGGGAATGCCGTGGACGAACGTTTGGACGAGTTCGGGGTCGGCAACGCCGCCGCCGACGGCCAGGATGGTGTCGATGAGGTCCTGCTCGTCGTCTTCGTCGACGGGACCGATGAGGCCGAGGCCCCAGGTACCCGGGAAAAAGCTCGATCCACTCATGGTCTTGCCGGCGCTTGCCACAGTGACGGTTGCACCTGTACATGCCGCTTCGATGGCGGCGCAAAGGCCCGCAATGCCAGATCCAATTACCAGTACATCAGTCGATTCCATTGGATTCCTTTCTCGTCCGGCGCATTGTCGCACGGGTGATCGGCAATGGGGCCGCAAAGACCCGGCAAATCGGTAAAGGGCAAATATGGCAGGTGGGCGTCATGGGCGCTCTGACGCTCCATCTCATCACATCTTGTATTTCGCCCCAACTGATATATCGGCATTAGCTACCCTGCGACAGCGCAAACAAAAAGAGCCGCTACCCGGGTGGATAGCGGCTCCAAAGCTCAACTATATGAGCATCGCGCAAGCGCGATTAGGCCTTGAGGGCCTCCTCGACGGCGACAGCGCAGGCGACGGTGGCACCGACCATGGGGTTGTTACCCATGCCGATGAGACCCATCATGTCGACGTGCGCAGGCACGGAGGAAGAACCGGCGAACTGGGCGTCGGAGTGCATACGGCCCATGGTGTCGGTCATGCCGTAAGAGGCAGGGCCGGCGCCCATGTTGTCCGGGTGCAGGGTACGGCCAGTGCCGCCACCAGAAGCGACGGAGAAGTACTTCTTGCCAGCCTCGAGGCGCTCCTTCTTGTAGGTGCCAGCGACGGGGTGCTGGAAGCGCGTCGGGTTGGTGGAGTTGCCGGTGATCGAGATGTCGACGTTCTCGTGCCACATGATGGCAACGCCCTCGCGGACGTCGTCGGCGCCGTAGCAGTTGACGGCGGCGCGGGGACCATCGGAGTAGGGGATGGTCTCGACGACCTTGAGCTCGCCCGTGAAGTAGTCGAACTGGGTCTTCACGTAGGTGAAGCCGTTGATGCGGGCGATGATCTGAGCGGCGTCCTTGCCCAGACCGTTGAGGATAACGCGCAGCGGCTTCTTGCGAGCCTTGTTGGCGTTCAGAGCCAGGCCGATAGCGCCCTCAGCGGCAGCGAAGGACTCGTGGCCAGCCAGGAAGGCGAAGCACTCGGTGTCGTCGGAGAGCAGCATAGCGCCCAGGTTGCCGTGGCCCAGACCGACCTTGCGGTCCTCGGCGACGGAGCCGGGAACGGTGAAGGCCTGGATGCCCTCGCCGATGATGGCGGCAGCCTCAGAAGCGGTCTTGGCGCCACGCTTGACAGCGAGAGCGCAGCCGAGGGTGTAGGCCCACTCGGCGTTCTGGAAGGCGATGGACTGGGTGTTGTTGACGATCTCACGCGGGTTGAAGCCCTTGTCGGTGCAGATCTGCAGAGCTTCCTCGAGGGAGGCGATGCCGTTGTCGGCGAGGCACTTGTTGATCTTGTCAGCGCGGCGCTCGTAACCTTCGAACGTAACAGTCATAGTTATTTCCCTCCCTTTCTACTCGTGAACCGGGAACACGCTGGCGACGGAGTGAGTCTCCTCGTCGGTGCGCGGGTCGATGTACTTGGCAGCGTTCTCCCACTGACCATAGTGGCCCATAGCGCCAGCGATGGCCTCCTCGGGGGTCTTGCCGGCCTTGACGGCGTCGGTGAACTTGCCGAGGTTCAGGAACTCGAATGCGATGATCTCGTTCTTGTCGTTGAGAGCCATGCGGGTGACGTAGCCCTGAGCGAGCTCGAGGTAACGAGCGCCCTTGGCCTTGGTGCCGAACATGGTGCCGACCTGAGAGCGAAGGCCCTTGCCGAGGTCGTCGAGGGAGGCGCCCACGGGCAGGCCGCCCTCGGAGAACGCGGTCTGGCTGCGGCCGTAAACGATCTGCAGGAAAATCTCGCGCATAGCAACGTTGATGGCGTCGCAGACGAGGTCGGTGTTGAGGGCCTCGAGGATGGTCTTGCCGGGAAGGATCTCGGAAGCCATGGCGGCAGAGTGGGTCATGCCCGAGCAGCCGATGGTCTCAACGAGGGCCTCCTCGATGATGCCGTCCTTGACATTCAGCGTGAGCTTGCAGGCGCCCTGCTGAGGTGCGCACCAACCCACACCGTGCGTAAGACCAGAGATGTCGGAAATCTCCTTAGCCTGGACCCACTTGCCCTCCTCGGGGATGGGTGCGGGGCCGTGGTATGCACCCTTGGCAACGGGGCACATGTTCTCCACTTCCTGTGAGTACTGCATGCCTCTCCTCTCTATCGTGTTGGCGTCCCGTCTGGGGGTCGTGGCTGGCGATTGCCGGGCGACCCTTCGAAAGGGACATGACATGCAACCCCTATAATACCGCGAAATGCACGGAATATTCGGCGAACGGCTCAGTTTTCGTAGCGAGATGCGCGGAACTTTCAATTGAAACGGTTTAACTCTATATTCTGTGGTCGTGCACTTCCGTAGAGGGGTCCGTCTTGGGCAAGCTTTTGGTCAGCTTTTGTAAGCGTTGCAGGGGTTGACCTGTTGCAACGGTGCCGTTCGCCGCCTGTTTACTGCCTTTGGCCGCGCGAGCGAATTGTTTTGCGTGAATGTTTTGATGGCACGCTTCAATCGTGCTGTATTGGATGGCAAGCAGATCCCGGCGAAGGGAGCGCCATGCAGTGCGTTTGGAGAACGGTTACCGGCTTTTACCATGTCTGTGCCCGCGGTACGGGCAAGCAGCTCATCTTTGAGGGCGATGAAGACCGGTGGGAGTTCTTGGAGCTGATGCGTGAGTGCTGCCGCAAGGCGGGCGTGACGGTTATCGCCTGGTGCCTTATGGGCAATCACGTGCGTCTGGTGCTTGCAGATTACGAGGACGCGATGAGCGCGGCGATGCACCGGCTGCTTTTGACGTACGCGCGGCGGTTCAATAAACGCACGGGGCGCACAGGGCATCTGTTCCAGAACCGTTTTGACCGGCGCTCGCTCGATACCGACTGGCAGGTGATGGAGGCTATTCGCTCCGTTCACGCCGATCCGCAGGAGGCGGGCATCAGTCTCATTGAGCGTTATCCCTGGAGCAGCTTTCCGGAGCATTTGTGCGCTTACGACGGTGACGCGGCCGATGTCGCGAGGGGATTTTCTGATCCTTCTTGCGTGCTTGAGCTTTTTGGTTCTGCCGAGGGCTTTATTGCCTATTCGCTTTCGACGCCCGACGGCGGCGAACCGGCGCTGCGCGATATGAAAGAGACAGAGTGGGAACGCCACGCCTTTGCCGACAAGTTGGCGAAGAGCCTCGGGGCTCCGCTCCATGGGGTTAAAGACGCACCGCCTGCGCAGCGCGATACCGTTATTTTTGGATTGCACGATGCCGGTTTTACGGTGCGCCAGATTGAGCGGTATACCGGGATTGGCAAAAGTACCGTCTCTCGTATCGTGCGCGCTTATGCGCGGGTGAAGGCACAGACTGAGCTCTCGGAATAGAAAATGGCCGAACCACTCTTGTCAAGCGATTCGGCCAACAAAAATCTTAAGATTTGGGACAAGTACTACTGATTATTTCGCCCCTCGAGCATGCCGTCGAGGGTGCGCCAGGCGAGCTCGGCGCATTTGACGCGGGCGGGCATGTGCGAGATGTCCTGGAGCTGGGCGGCTTCGTCCAGGTCTTCCAGGTCCTCCTCGGAGAGCTTCTCGCCGCGGATCATGGCGAGGAAGAGCTCTGCCAGGCGGCGAGCTTCCTCGACGGTCTCTCCGGTGATGAGATCGGCCATGATGTCGGCACTGGCCTGGCTGATGGCGCAGCCGTGGCCGGTAAAGGAGGCCTCCTCGATCACGTTGTTCTCGACACGCAGCTGCAGAGTGAGCTCGTCTCCGCAGCTGGGGTTGATGCCGTCGTGCTCGTGCGTGGGAGCATCCATCTCGTACTTGTAGTCGGGGTGCGAGTTGTGCTCCATAAATGTGGTGGAGGTGTACAGATTACCCATTGAACGTGCTCCAAACGTGATGCAGGCCGGCGATGAACTTGTCAATGTCGGCCTTGTCGTTGTAGAAGGCCACGCTGGCGCGGCAGCAGGCAAGGTTCTCGACGCCCAGCCAGGTGAGCAGCGGCTGTGCACAGTGGTGACCGGCGCGGATGCAGACGCCGTCCATGTCCATGATGCTCGCGACGTCGTGCGGGTGGATGCCGCGGACGTTAAAGCTCACAACGCCGTGGTGGTTGTCCCAATAGATGGAGCCGATGATCTGGACAAAGTCGAGCTGCATGAGCTCGCCCATCAGGTAGTGGACGAGTGCCTGCTCGCGTGCCTGGATGTTCTCGTAACCCACCGTGTTGACCAGGTAGTCGAGTGCCGCACCCGTGGCGAAGATGCCGGCGGCGTCCTGTGTGCCGGCCTCGAATTTCTCGGGAACGGGCGCCCAGACGGCGTCCTGCTCGGTAACAGAGTCGATCATCTCGCCGCCGGTGAGCATGGGCGGCATGGCGTTGAGCAGGTCCATCTTGCCCCACAGCACGCCGATGCCCATGGGGCCCATAGCCTTGTGTGCGCTAAAGGCAAAGAAGTCGGCGCCCAGGTCGGCCACATCGACCGGCATGTGCGGCAGCGACTGCGCACCGTCGACGACCAGGTAGCCGCCATACTTGTGCACGAGCTTGCCGAGGTTCTTGACTGGGTTCTCGACTCCCAACACGTTGGAGACCTGACCCACGGCCAGAATCTTGGTCTTGGGACCAACCTTGGCAAGAACCTCCTCGGTGGTGAGCTGACCGGTCTTGGTGGGGTAGAGGTAGACGAGCTTGGCGCCGGTCTCGCGGCAGACCTGCTGCCACGGAATCAGGTTGGAGTGGTGCTCCATGATGGTGATGACGACCTCGTCGCCCGGCTCGAGGACTGTGGGTGCAAAGCTCTTGGCGACCAGGTTGAGCGACTCGCTCGTGTTGCGGGTGAAGACGACCTCGTTGGCCTGGGCAGCGCCGATGAGGTCGGCGATCTGCTGGCGCACCTTCGCGATAGCCTCAGTGGCCTCGACGGACAGCGAGTACAGGCCGCGCAGAGGGTTGGCGTTCATGCGCTGGTAGAAGTCGCGCTCGGCGTCGAGCACACAGGCAGGACGCTGCGCGGTAGCGGCACTATCGAGGAAGGCGATCTCGGGGTGCTGCTGGAACAGCGGGAACTGCGCCTTGTAGGGATTAGTCTCGATGTCGACGGTAGGCCAGCCGCGCGAGGCCTCGTCGCTGGCGTCGAGCTCCATAGGCTCCGGTGCGGTACAGGTGTCGCATTTAACGTGCTCGGTGTCGATCATGCGAGCTCCTCTTCAAAGTTGTCGATCAGGTTGTTGCCCAGGCGGACGACGGCGGCGCGGGTGCGCTCGTCGGTGGCGGAAAGTGCGGCGTCCTCCAGCTTGGCGCGGACGAACAGGTCCTCGGCGGCGTTTTGGTCAAGGCCGCGGCAGGCGAGGTAGAACAGTTGCTCGTCGCGGACGTGGCCGATGGTGGCTCCGTGGTTGCCGGCGACGTCGTCCTCGTCGCAGAGAATGACGGGAACGGTCTTGTTGTCGACGCCCTTGTTGGCCAAAAGCACCGTCTCGCGCTCGGTGCCGGTTGCACCCTTGCAACCGTGCACGAGGTCGATGGTGCCGCGGTAGACCTTCTTGGACGTGCCGGTCAGCACGCCGTTGGCGTCGATCTCGCACTCGGTCTTGCGACCGCGGTGGCGCAGCTCGTAGTTAAAGTCGCGCACCTGCTCTCGGGCGCCCAGGTAGTCAGTATCGATGGTGACCTTGGCGGTATCGCCCAGCAGGTCGCCGGCAAGGCCGGTGGCGCTGGCGCCGGCACCCAGGACGGTGTGCTGCACGTTGACGCGCGCGCCCTCGTCCAGGAACAGGCCGGTGTCGTCGAGCGCGATCCAGCTATCGTCGAGCGTCTGCGTGCAGGTCACGTTGACGGTGGCGTACTCGTGGGCGCACACGCGCAGCACGGATCCCACGACGCCCTCGCCGGCAACGGGGGAGTCCAGGGCGATCTGCAGGTCGAGCGTCGACTGGGGACGGACGACGACGTCGATGGCGGCGATGGCCGCGGCGGCATCGACACCGCTCACACGCACGGTAACCGTGGCGTGCTTGTATGCGGGCACATCGATGACGACGCGCTTGGTGGCGTGGTCGGCCAGGTAGGTGTAGGCAGCCTCGCCCATGCCAGTCTCGAAGGCCTCAGCGGGGGAGAGCTCCTCCTCCAGCTTAATGGCACCGGCCTGGTAGACGGAGGTGGCGGGCACGTCGAGCTCGGTCTCGGGCGTGATGCGGGCGCGGTCGGCGGCATCGCCGGGCGCGGAGGCGCGGCGCTCGGGGAAGCGCTCGGCCATGGCGTCCATGGCGGCGTCGAACGCGTCTGCCACGCCAGCAAATTGCTCGTCCAAGCCCTCAACCTTAACGGTCTCGGCGGGAGCGGCGGCAAGCTCGTCAGAGAGCTCGAGCTTGGTCTGGTTCATCTTCAGCCAGCCCCATGTGGCAGCCGGCATCGCATTGACCTGCTCAAGGGTGGTAGCAGCGGTGTTCGTGGTCTGTTTCATTATCCGATCGCTCCTTCCATCTCGAGCTTGATCAGGTTGTTCATCTCGACGGCGTACTCCAGCGGTAGCTCCTTGGAGACCGGGTTGGCAAAGCCGTTGACGATCATGGTACGGGCTTCTTCCTCCGAGATACCGCGGCTCATCAGGTAGAACACCTTATCGTCGCCGATACGGCCGATGGTGGCCTCGTGGCCGATGTCGACATTCTTGGCGCGGATGTCCATGGCGGGGATGGTGTCGGAGCGGCTCTGGTCGTCGAGCATGAGCGACTGGCAGCTCACGGTTGCCTTGGAACCCTCGGCCTTGGGCGTGGCCACGATGGAGCTGCGGAAGGTCTGGATGCCGCCGCTCTTGGAGATGCCCTTGGTCTCGACGGTTGCCGAAGTATCGGGCGCGTTGAGCACGACCTTGCAGCCGGTATCCAGGTTCTGGCCGGCGCCGGCAAAGGTAATGCCGGTAAAGCTCGAGCGGGCGCGGCGTCCGCTGAGCACGCTCATGGGGTAGAGGTAGCCCACGTGGCTACCGAAGGAGCCGCTGATCCACTCGATGTCGCCGTCCTCGTCCACGCGCGCACGCTTGGTGTTGAGGTTGTACATGTTCTTGGACCAATTCTCGATGGTAGAGTAGCGCAGGTGCGCACGCTTGCCCACAAAGAGCTCGACGGCGCCGGCGTGGAGGTTGGCCACGTTGTACTTGGGCGCGGAGCAGCCCTCAATGAAGTGCAGGTCGGCGTCGTCCTCGACAATGATGAGCGTGTGCTCAAACTGGCCGGCGCCCTTGGCGTTGAGGCGGAAGTAGCTCTGCAGCGGGAAGTCGAGCTTGGTGCCCTTGGGCACGTAGACAAACGAACCGCCCGACCACACGGCACCATGCAGGGCCGCAAACTTGTGGTCGGTGGGCGGGATGAGCGTCATGAACTTCTCGTGGATGAGCGGCTCCCACTGCGGGTCGTGCAGGGCCTCCTCGATGCCGGAGTAGACGATGCCCATCTTGGACGCGGTGTCCTGCATGTTGTGGTAGACGAGCTCGGAGTCGTACTGCGCGCCGACGCCCGCCAGATAGCTGCGCTCGGCCTCGGGGATGCCCAGGCGCTCAAAAGTGTTCTTGATGTCATCGGGCACCGACTCCCAGTCGTGCTTTTGGTCGGTGTTGGGCTTGACGTAGGTGACGATGTTGTCCATGTCTAGGCCCTCGATGGAGGGGCCCCACGTCGGATCCGGGAAGCGGTTGAAGATCTCGAGGGACTTGAGGCGCAAGTCTAGCATCCACTGTGGCTCGTCCTTCTTGGCGCTGATCTCGCGTACGATGTCGGGCGTGATGCCGGCGTCGAGACGCTCGAATCCCTCCTCGCCATAGGTGAAGTCGTAGAGGCTGCGGTCGATGTCCGCGACCTCGGTGCGGTTCTTGGTCATTGCGTCGCCCCTTTTACGCCTGCTGCTCGGCAGCGGCGGCCTCGGCCTTGGCGCGCTGCTCGGCGGCCTCGCGCTCGAAGGTCTCAAAACCGTTCTTGTCGATCCAGGGGATGAGCGAGGCGTCGTCCTCGCGCACGATGTGGCCCTTGACCATAACGTGGACGCGGTCGACATCCAGGTGCTCCAAGATGCGCGTGTTGTGCGTGATGATGAGCATGGAGCCGTCGCAGCTCTTGCGGTAGGCGTCCATGCCGTGGCTGACGGTGGACAGGGCGTCGACGTCCAGACCGGAGTCGGTTTCGTCCAGGATGGCGAGCTTGGGCTGCAGCAGCAGGAGCTGGAGCATCTCGACCTTCTTTTTCTCGCCGCCCGAGAAACCTACGCCCAGCTCGCGGTTGAGGTAGGCGGTATCCATGTTGAGCTCTGCCGCGAGCTCCTTGACGCGACGGCGGAACTCCTTGCCCTTCATCTCCAGGCCGGGGCGGCCGGCGATGCTGGCGCGCAAAAAGCTCGACAGCGGCACGCCCGGAATCTCGACCGGGGCCTGGAAGCTCAGGAACAGGCCGGCGCGCGAGCGCTTGTCGGTGGTGAGCTCAGTGATGTCCTGGCCGTCAAAGACGATGCGGCCGTCGTTGACCGTGTAAACGGGGTCGCCCATGATCAGGTGGCCGAGGGTGGACTTGCCGGCGCCGTTGGGTCCCATCAGAACGTGGGTCTCGCCGGCGGCGACGTTGAGGTTGACGTTGTGGAGGATGGTCTTCTCGTCCACGGAGGCGGTCAGACCTTCGATGGAAAGCAGCGGATTTGCGCTCATGCTGTCCCTCTCTGTATATGGTGTACTCATAGGTGTACTAAACCCTAGGAATCTTCTCGGAATAAAGTTACTATGGGTTCGGCGTTAGTCAAGGGAAAACCCGACTAATCCACTCGACTTTTCAAATTCTGGGACAAAATAACCTGTTGTGTTTGTTCCACTTACTTTAAATTTGGGACAAACAAACCTGGTTATGTTGTCCCAGATGCGATGGGAGGGTAGGTATGCTCATTTCTTCCAAGGGCCGCTATGCCCTCCGGTTAATGATCTATATCGCGGCGCTGGGCGACGCCGAGGGCAAGATTGCCTTGCGCGAGGTTGCCGACCGCGAGCATATCTCGCAAAAGTATCTGGAGCAGCTGGTTCGTCCGCTTATGAAGGCGGGCCTGCTTAAGAGCGTGCGCGGCAAGGGCGGCGGCTACATGATGGCCAAGGACCCGGCCGAGGTGCGTGCCGGCGACATCCTGCGTGCCGTCGAGGGCAGCACGGCTCCGGTGGCGTGCGATGGCATCGACAACAGCTGCACCCGTAGCGATTTGTGCTCGACCGTCAAGTTCTGGCGCGGTCTGGATGACGTGATCGAAAAGTACGTCGACGGCGTGACGTTGGCCGACCTGGCCGCCGTCCCCGAAATCAACTTTGACATTAAGCTGTAGGGGTGCAAATGGCATCTCTCGACAAGGTGTACAAGCAAATCGAAGTTTTTGCTCGGGAATGTGACGCCGAGAAGGTCGTGTTGTTTGGTTCTCGTGCTCGAGGCGACAACTTGCCCAAGAGCGATATTGACATCGCCGTAGCAGGTTGCCGGGATTTCGGCCGTTTCTCATATTTGATCGAGGAACATCTTGATACTCTTTTAGATGTAGATGTCGTCAATCTCGACGAGTCCCTATCGCAGCAATTGCTCGATGAGATTGCCAAGGATGGTGTGATTCTGTATGAAAAAATATGAGAACTTTGTTAGCGCCTTGGCGAATCTTGAGGATGCGCCCAATCAGGATCTCAACAATGATTTTGTTCAGAGTGGATTGATTAATAAGTTCAATCTTCAATTTGAACTGAGCTGGAAGCTCCTTAAGCGTCTGCTCGAGTATGAGGGCGCCACGCTTGCCGCGTCGGGGTCTCCTCGTGCCATCTTGAAGGAGTCCTACCGATTCTACGACTTTATTGATGAGGCAGCCTGGCTGGATATGCTCAGAGACCGCAATACGAACGTCCATATCTACGACAACAAGCTCGCTCAAGATTTGATTCAGCGCATCTTGAACGTCTATATTCCCGCTTTCTGTCAGTTGAGAGACGGGCTGACGAAACGTTACGGCGAGCTTCTGTTGGCGCCCGACGACCAGTTTGTCTAATTCCTTAAGATTTCGCGGAGGGTTGTTGCCGTTTACCGAGGGGTTGTTGTGTAACAACGGGCGAGCTGCAATACTGATTTTTTTCTTTGCAAACTGAACTTTAACTACACCAATGCAGGGAGGATCTTATGCAGCCCAAGCATTCTGCTATTGTCGCGGGCCTGACGCTGGCGCTTTCGTTTGGCGCCGTTTCCGCGCCGGCACCCGCCGCTGCCGAGGAGCCCACGCCGGGCGTTGCCTCGGATGCTACCGATATCGATAAGGGCCTTTACACCCAACAGTCCTTCTCGGGCGTGCTGAGGTCGGTCCAGGGCGTTTCGTTTGTCAACGTGACTCCCGAGATGAAGTACTTCACCAAATATGAGAGCCATGGCAACTATAACCAGGGCTTTTCGTATGGTGACGGCTACAACGCGCTGGGCTATTACCAGTTCGACCGCCGTTGGTCGCTCATTCCGTTTATAAAGCAGGTTTACAACTACGATTCTGCCAAGTACGGCATGCTCAAGGATGCGATTGATCGCGGCAGTGAGATTTCCAACGCGAGCAATGCCATGTACGAGAACGGCCAGCTTACCGAGCTGGGCCGTATTGCACAGGAGGCCTTCCAGAGTGCTTATAACACCGATCCTGCTGAGTTTTCGGCTCTGCAGGATGCGTATGCGTACAACTCGTACTATGCGGTGACCGAGGCATGGCTCAAGAGCGGCCTGGGTATTGATATTTCGGGCCGCGCCGATTGCGTCAAAGGCATGGTGTGGAGCATTACCAACATGTGCGGCACTGGTGGCTGCAGGGACTTTTTCCGCTGGGCGAATCTTTCCAACGATATGTCCGACCGCGAGTTTGTGACGGCGCTCTCCAATAGCGTGGTCAACAATGTCGCCACTAAGTTTTCGAGTCAGCCCCAGTATCATGAGGGCTGGAAGAATCGTTATAAGAATGAGCTGAAGGACTGCTTGGTTTATATTGCCGAGGACGAGGCCGCTGCCGCTGCGGCGCCCGTGCAGCCCGAGCCCTCGCCGACGCCTGACTCGAATGACGACTCGAGTGACGATGCCAACGATGACAGGATGGATGCGCCCTCGACCGATGCTGACGGTAATGGCTCTGCTGGTGGCGCTACCAACGACGGCTCTACCTCGAACGGCTCCGATTTGAACGGCTCTGCTACGGGCGATTCGTCTTCAAGCTCTGCCGGCAATACGGACAGCGACGCTTCTGGTTCGACCGACGCTGACACCTCTAACTCATCTACCGGCTCGAGCGATTCGTCCGTTAGCACCGGCTCTAACAATGGCTCCGGCTCTGATGTAACGCCTGATTCCGATGATTCCAAGGACGACTCGAATAAGGCGCCGGACGCTCCCGTTGCTTCGCCGGACAAGAAGCCTTCTTTCTCCGTGCAGCTTGGTTCTACGCTGGGCTCTTCGCTGATGGCTGGCGTCAATAATGGCTCGACTCAGAACAAGGACAACTCTGATCAGGTTTCCACGGAAAAGACCGAGGCCGCAAAGGGCGACTCCAAGGACAAGGCTTCCGAGAAGACCGAATCTGATAAGGGTTCTAGCTCTGAGGAGAAGGACGACAAGTCCACTCAGAAGAAGGACGAGGGTAAGAAGTCTGAATCTGAGGAGAAGGACGAGAACAAGGACAAGACCGAGGACGGAAAGCAGCAGGGCGAGGACGGCGGTAAGGGCAACACCGACAACCAGAGCCAAGAGCAAAATGACTCCAAGACGGTGACCACTACAACCACGACGACCACAACTACCAAGTCATCTGGCGGCAATATGCCCAAGACGGGCGATTTGATTGTGATGGCGAGCCTTGCCAGTGCAAGCTTGGCCACGCTGGGCGCCACGTCTATTGTGAGCGGTAAGCATAAACTCGATCAGCAGAAGAAGGCTTCTGGGGAGGATGGCTCGGAGGAGTAGCCTCTCGGTTGCCAGATAACTAAAGAGTTGGGACGGGGTCCGGTGCGAATGCATCGGGTCCCGTTTTGTTGTGCAACGATTAGTTATGCCCCCTCACACCTCTTGTTGCTACCGTTGCCCGATATGTTCGCGCGGCGTCGTCGGTACGCGCGAGGCGGTCATTACAATTGGCATCGTGCAGCGATTTAGGGGGAACGTTTTGGTGTCTGAACAGGCAAATGTTGATTGTGCTGCTGGCTTTGGCGTGCGCTTGATCGGCTGTGCCGACGATGCGGTTTTGCCCATTGGCATGCACGACTATGCGGAGGCCCTTGGTCGTTGCATGCTGGTCGACAAGACCATGTTTATTGCCGATGTGTTGGACTGCGACGCGTCCGTTGTGGTGTGCTGTCGACCCGAGGGT
Organism: uncultured Collinsella sp.; assembly: GCA_958420355.1. Lineage (GTDB taxonomy): Bacteria > Actinomycetota > Coriobacteriia > Coriobacteriales > Coriobacteriaceae > Collinsella. The sequence goes on along the minus strand of CATZJG010000009.1, from coordinate 21,777 downwards.
TTTGGCAAGAGCATGAACTTGTCGATGCTCAGGGCTTTTCTGGAGCGTCCGGCGGTCGGTCGCGCCGGTCGGATCTCGTTTGCCGATGCTCAGATTTGGGATGCGAACGGCGGGCGCTATCGGGATGAGTATGCTTGCTATCCGGTGATATCGCTGGACTTTTCTGGCGCTGGGAGGCGTGGCCCCGCTGTTGCCGGCGTCGTGCGCGATGCCCTTTCGGGCGAGTGCGCTCGCTTGTTGGCGCTCTTGGAGGCTCCGGATTTAGCTCGAGATAAGGTGCGTCACATCGAACGTGTCGCGCGTGGCGTGGCGAGCGCGGACGAGGTTGACTCGGTGCTCGGTGTGCTCATAGAGCTGCTGGAGATTGCCTGCGATGAGCAGGTTGTATTGCTCGTTGATGGGTACGATGCGGCGTGGTCTCGCCGTGCGAGCGCGAGGGACGCTTCCGACGCCGATCCGGCAGAACTACTTGACCGTGTGCTGTTTGACGCCATTGCCACTGCGCGCGATTCGTTGCGGCTGACGTGTCTGATGGGGGAGTGTCCCGGTCCTGCCGAAGCGGCGCTTTCTTCGCGCGGCTGCTCGTATTGTCTGACGACGCCGCTGTCGGCGTGGTGTGACCGATGTTTCGGTTTTTCGGATGCCGAGGTCGAGGCTCTTTTGAATCATGCTGGGCGCGAGGAATACCTGGATGATGCGCGTGAATGGCTCGAGGGGTATCGGTTTGGCAGGGCCTATTGCTCGAGTCCAGAGCGTGTGATCGGTTTTCTTGGCCGAGGCTGCACGGCGCCTGTGCGTGCCGATCTGTATGGATATGCCGATTGCCTGAGTAGGGTAGTTGCCGGGTGGAATCTCGACCGCCTTTCGGTCTTGTTTGATTTGCTCGAGGCCCATGGGTGCGCTGAGGTCTCGCTTTGTTTGGGCACTGCAGAGCCAGATGTCTCGCCTGACGATGGCATGTGGACAGCGCTGTATCTGTCCGGTTTTCTCACGACGGATATGACTGAGGAGCCAGAGCACGGCAATCGCCTCCGTGCTTTGCGATTGCCCAATAACGAGCTTCGACAGGCCTTGCGTCTAGTGATTGTTGAGTGGTTTGAGTGCGCTGCCGAAGACATTCGAGACGTCGATGCGTTTCGCGACGGGCTGTGCCGTGGGAACGAGGATACCGTGAGGCGGGCGCTAAGCCGCATCCTGGGGGATGCGGGAATCGGTGAGACCGACCCAGATAAGTCGCTGCCATATCATCTGCTCTTGCAGGGGCTCTGCTTTGGCTTACCGGGCTATGCCAATCCTGCCTCGAGGCGAAAGTGTGGCGCAGGTCGCTGGGACATCCAGGTTTTCCCTACGGGTGCTGTGTTCGACGTAGCAGATACGATTGGCATGCTGGACGAGCGCCCGCTGATAACGATTAACTTGATGTATGACCCCGATGTGGATGCGCTGGGACTGGAATTGCTGGCCGTGCAGTCGCTACTCGACATAGAGCGCGACGGCATCGACGAAATCCGTGTACCGCGCCCCGGCGTGGGTCGCATGCGCTGGGGGTTTGGGTTTGATGGGCAGCATGTGGCTACGGTGTGCCAGCTGCTTTAAGCGCCGAGGTGTTTCCGGCTTCCGTTACTCCGCGTCCTTCAGGGGCGGCATGGGCTTCCAGTTGGGATCCTTGATGATCTTGCGGGCGTCCTTCATACCTCGGCGCAGCGCCGGAATGCCGGTCTTAAAGCACTTGTCGACCGCGGCCAGGCGAATGAATTCCTTGCAGAAGGTCGCGGCGTTGCCCAGACGGAACAGCATAGGGTGGTAGTCGCCGTAGATCTGCATGTAGCGTGCCAGATAACCGCGGTTGCGCATGATGTAGTAACGGTTGGTGTCGCTCGTGGAGTTGAGCTGGCGCTTGCCGGCGATATCCCAGTTAGAGACGGCGCGGGCGCGCTTGAGCACCAGGTCGGCCACAACGGCGGCGGGGAAGTGCTGGCTGGCCACGTAACCATAGCAGGCATCGTCGCCGTAGATGAAGAATCGCGCATCGGGCAGGCCGATCTTGTCGACCACGCGGCGCGAGAACATGCCGCCCTCAAAGCATAGCTGGTTCATGGCGCGGTAGCCCTCGGGTCCCAGGTCCCACTTGGCGACAGGGTTGGGAATGCCGAGTGAAAGGATGAGTTGGTATTGCCAAAAGAAGGCGCCGCCGTCAAAGTCCAGGCGCGAACCCTGGATGACATCGTAGCGGTCGGTCCACTTGGCAAGACGCTCGATGCCTTCGGGGATGACGAGCACGTCGTCGTCCATCACCCAGAACCACTGGGCGCCCAGGTCGTAGGCGCACTTGGTGCCGGCGGAGAAGCCGCCCGCGCCGCCACCGTTTTCAAGCTGCGGCGCGTAGATAACGCGGTCGGTGCCGCCCTGCGCGTCAGGTTGCTCGGTGTCGATGCCCCACAGGTTGGCCAGGCGCTCGTTGAATGCGGTGCACATGGCCTCGGTCTCGCGTGAATTCTCGTTATCGACAATCACGATGCGCCAGGGCGCGGCCGTGAGCTCGGTCATGGAGTCGAACAAATTGGCCAGGAGTTCCTGGCGTTTGTACGTAACGACGACGATGGCGAGCTTATCGATGGGGGCGGGAAGGGTTGAAGGCATGGGGCAATATATCCTTTCACGTGCGGCGGGCGAGCGCTGCACGGAAGCTATCGAATACGTCCTTGGGACTGTCCTATTGTAAAGGCTCGGCGCACCTTGACGGCAAGCTTTGAATAAAACGCAGGAACCTGCCATGGGCCCGCCGCATGATGTGGGGCTGCTTTCCCGCAAGAGGCTCCATAGATTATATAAACGCCCGCTGGCGCGCTGACCCTTTGATACCATGAAACGACAGGTATTTCCTAAGGAGCACATTTGTCTACTAACGCCTCTGGCAGCCCTGTTCTGTCGCTGCTTATTCCCATTTACAATGTTCAGCGCTACCTGCGCGAGTGCCTCGATTCCGCCCTGGCGCAGACGCTCAAGGATATTGAGATCATCTGCATTAACGACGGGTCGACCGACAACTCGCCGGCGATTATCCGCGAGTATATGGAGCGCGATAGGCGCGTCAAGATGATCGACAAGGCCAACAGCGGCTACGGCGACTCGATGAACCACGGTCTGGAGATGGCGCGTGGCAAGTACGTTGGCATCTTGGAGTCCGATGACTTTATGGCGCCCGACGCACTCGAAAAGCTTGTCTCGGCCGCCGATAGCAATAATGCCGACTTTGCGAAGGCGAATTTTGACCTATATTGGTCGAAGCCGGAGGAGCGCCGTTCGCTGCACGAGATGTTTAAGGCCAAGGACTGCGGCAAGCCGGTGCACCCGAGCGACACGACGCAGTTCTTTAAGCAAAAGCCGTCGATTTGGTCGGCAGTGTACCGTCGCGATTTTCTTGAGCGCAACGGCATTAAGTTCCTGCCGACTCCGGGGGCATCCTTTCAGGACACGTCATTCGCCTTTAAGGTGATCGCGTGCGCCGATAAGGCTGTTTACCTGCATGATGCCGTGTTGTCGTATCGCCAGGGCAACGAGAATTCCTCGGTCAATTCTTCGGCTAAGGTCTTTTGCGTCAATACCGAGTATGCCGAGATTGAGCGTTGGATTCGAGAGGATTATGCCCGCGACCACGCAAACGGCGATGTCGCGCGCATGCTCAAGTTCAATCAGCTCATTAAGTACGATTCGTACATGTGGAACTACGTGCGCCTGGCGCCTAAGTTCTATAAGGAGTTCCTGGTGCAGATGGCCAAGGAGTTCCAAGCGGCCTTGGACGCGGGGGAGTTTTCGCTTGACGACCTCAAGCCGTGGAAGCGCGCGAATCTCGCTGCCATCCTCAAAGATCCTGAGGGCTGGGTTGACGAGCATCCGAGTTTTGCGACGGATGGTGCCTTGGGGCGTGCTAAGTATTACGCCTCGGTTGGAGGCCCAGGCGTAGTCGCCGCTTTCCTCATCGAATCGCTGAGGGGGTAGGTCGACATGGGAGAGGCCTCGTGTCCTAAAGCTACCATTGTCGTCCCCGTTTACAACTCTGCGCGCTCCATTCAGCGATGCCTCGATTCGCTGCTGGCCCAGTCCGAGCGCTCGATTCAGGTTGTCTGCGTCAACGACGGTTCGACTGATGATTCGTTGAACGCGTTGCGCCAGATCGCGCAGGCCGACAATCGCGTACTGGTGATTGACCAGGAAAATGCGGGTGTCTCGTGTGCTCGAAATGCCGGTATCGATGTCGCCGAGGGCGAGACCGTCTTTTTTGTGGACGCTGACGATTACATCGATGCCCGGACGGTTGAGCACGTGCTGCATTCCATGGAGTCTGCAGATGCCGAGGCCGCCGTTTTTGGCGGCGTCTGTGAACCTGCCGATGCTGCCCCCAAGCGCGTCCAGCAACTCATGAGCCCCAAAGCTGGTACCTTCGGCGCCCGTGATCCCCAACTACTGTTCCATTCGAATGCGCAGCCCTATGCCTGCCGTGCGGCTTTTTCGTGCGAGCTGCTCAGTCGCGAAGGCATTCGCTTCGCCCCCGGTTTGGCTTTGGGCGAGGACGTCGTCTTTCAATTTGCGGCTTATGCGCTTGCCCGCAAGACCGTCGTCATGCCGGATAAGTTCTACCACTACGTGATGGAGAGCGAATCGGCGACGCACGAGTTCAACAATGCCGAGGCTCGCGCCAAAAAGCTTGACGCCCACATGAGGATGCTCGAGGAGGTCTTGGAGGGCTGGGCGGCCTACGGTCTTTTGGACCTGTGTCCCGGCGAGCTGATAACTTGGTTTTTGGACCTCATTGTGTTCGACCTGGCGCGCTTGGATGCCGATGACTTACATCGCGTGGCGGCTCGCGTCAACATGGACCTCACGACGTTTTTGGGAACGGAGTGGGCGGATATGCCTGCTAAGGGCGCCGTTCGCCGTGTTGCCCACAAGCTCGTTGCGGCGACCTCGGGCGTTTCGATGGCAGACGCCACGCTGTTTTATCTTTCGACTCGCGGTCTCAAAGCCTGCCTGGAGCGCTTTATCTAATTCCAAACGCTGCCGCCCGCCGCAACTCGGCTGCTAAAATAACCCTGTTACACGCTATTCAACAGGAGGTTCTCTTGCAGAACTCTGATACCCCTAAAGTTTCGCTGCTTGTCCCCATTTGCAATGTCGAGCGCTACCTGCGCGAGTGCCTCGATTCCGCCGTGGCGCAGACGCTCAAGGACATCGAGATCATCTGCATCAACGACGGCTCCACCGATAGCTCGCCAGATATCATCCGCGAGTACATGGAGCGCGACCCCCGTGTAAAGATGATCGACAAAGCCAACAGCGGCTACGGCGACTCGATGAACCGCGGCCTGGAGATGGCACGCGGTGAGTACGTGGGCATCCTTGAGTCCGACGACTTTATGTTTGAGGATTCGCTCCAAAAGCTGGTCGCCAAGGCCGATGCTGAGCATGCCGATGTCGTTAAGGGCGACTTTTACCTGTATTGGTCCACGCCCAGCGAGCGCCGTGAGCTGTTTGGAATTATCGACGAGCATATGACGGGCGCCGCGTATCGCCCCGTCGATCGCCCGGGCATCTTCTACCGCAAACCTTCCATTTGGTCGGCTATCTATCGGCGCGAGTTCCTCAACGACAATCAGATTCGGTTCCTTCCCACGCCGGGTGCCTCGTATCAGGACGCAGGCTTTAACTTTAAGGTTTGGGCTTGCGCCGAGCGTGCCGCGTTTATTGCGGACCCCATTTTGTGCTATCGCCAGGATAACGAGAAGAGCTCCGTTAATTCGCCCAACAAGGTGTTTTGCGTGTGCGACGAGTATGTCGAGATGCAGCGCTTTTTGGACGAGCGTCCCGAGCTCAAGGCTCAGCTTCAGGGCATTTTAATGCGCATGAAGGTCGATACGTACCGTTGGAATGATGAGCGCTTGGTCGATGAACTGCGCGAGCAGTTTTGGAAGAAAGCCTCGTCCGAGCTCAAGGCCGATTGGGATGCCGGTCGCTTTGACCTGTCGCTGTTTGATCCGCGTGGCGAGACCGACTTGCGTCTGATGGTCAAGTCGCCCCGCGCCTATATCGATTCGCGCTTTGACTTTAAGAAGCCGGGCAAGCTCAATACGTTTAAGCATTACTTTAAGATTGGCGGCCTGTCGCTGGTCTGGCGCGTGCTGACGTATCAGCGCACCTACGGCGACAACCCGCACCCCGATGACGTTCCGGCCGCACAGTAGGAGCGAGTGACTATGGCTAACCCCAAGATTTCCGTTGTCGTTCCCATCTATAAAGTGGAGGAGTGCCTGGCCTGGTGCCTGGACTCCCTGCTTGCGCAGGACATGCCCGATTGGGAGGGCGTGCTGGTCAACGATGGCTCGCCGGATGGCTCGCGCGATATTGCGGCCGCCTATTGCGAAAAAGACGCGCGCTTCACGCTGGTCGATAAGCCCAATGGCGGCCTGTCGAGTGCGCGTAATGCAGGCATCGCTGCGTCCACGGCGCCTATCGTCGCGTTTTTGGATTCCGACGACCGCTTTACGCCCGATGCATGCCGCGTGATCGTCGATGCCTTTGAGCGCGAGCGCTGTGATGTTTTGACCTTTGGTGCGAATCCGTATCCGCTGGAGGCGGGGTATCCGTGGCTTAACTATGTGCTGAGCCCGCGCGATGTGTCGTTTGAAGGCTATAGCTCCGACCTACTGTTTAAGGAAGCATCTCGCCCCTTTGCATGGCGCACCGCCTGCAAGCGTGAGTTTTTGCTGGGTAACGGGATCGTGTTCGACGAAACCGTTAAGTATGGCGAGGACCAGGTCTTCGATTTTGCCGTGTACGGTCGCTCGCGCAAGACCGCGCTTATTTCGAACAAGCTGTATGACTACCGCGTGGCGCGCAAGGGTTCGCTCATGGACACCATGCGCTACGACGACGAGACGCGCCTGCTGGAGCACGTGAAGATTTACTCCGCGGTGCTGGCTGACTGGCAGCGCGACGGTCTCGATGTCCAGCATGCCGAGGACCTGGCGTACTTCCTATGCGATCTGGTGCTGTACGATGCGCTCAGGTTGCTGGGTTCGGACTGCGGCAAGGTGTTTGCTGCCGTTGCCACAGCGCTTGCCGGTTCTGCTGTGGGTAGCGATGCTGCGCTTGCACAATGTGCCCCGTCTGTTGCCGCTATGGTGCGCGCGGCGCTTACCAGTAAGGCCCCCAATGCCCGTGCGTGCAAAAAGCTCATGTTCGATTACGACGTCTTGAGGTTTGGGCGTCTGGGTGCCTGCAAGCGCATGGCGGCGAACGCCCTGGGAAAGCGAGAAGTGTAGATGAGTATCAAGCGTTTGGCACTTTGCCGCAGTCAGGGCCGTCTGTTTGTGCTGCTTCGTTTTGCCGGTCAGGATGTCGCTGCGCTTATTGAGCAGGAGGGTTCTCAAGCGTTTGCCCATGCGACGACGAGCGGTTCTTGTGTGCCGTCGCTGGTGCTCCCGGTCGATCATGGCCGTGTGCTGGCGCTTTGCCCTTCCGTTTCCGATTACGAGCGCGAGCTCGCTGTCTTGGTGCTTCCGTTTTTGGATGACTCGTCGATGGATGTCGTTTTTGCATCCGATGGCCAAAGGTTGGGCTCCATTCGCCTTGATAGCCGCGTGGCCAAGCTGGAATCCAAGATTAACTACAAAGCAAAGCCTTCGCTGTGCGCGCTTATCCGCGATGCGCAGCGTGGCGAATGCTGCGGTCGCTACGAGATCGATGCCATTCGCTATTTGCCGGCAGACGCCGGCGCGGTGTGGCGCTATGAGGTTACCTGGGCTGGAGACCCCCAGTGCGCACCTGAGCTCCAGATCTTTGATACGCATATGAATGCCATCGATGTCACCGTGCATGTGTTTGAATCGCAGGTCGATGTTCCCCAGCGCAACGGTTGCCGCGTCAACAAAACGTATCTGGGCGTTGAGATGCCTCAGGATATACGAGATTTTGTCGCGATTGTGAGCGATCCCACGGATCAGATTCAGAGTGGTTTTTGCGCTATGGATGGTCGCCTGTACAACGGCATGGTCGACGACAGCTGGAACCGCATGAAGGATGCACGCGCTGACGACGCAGCTTATCGACGTTGGTTTGAGCAGCATCGCGCAAAGCCGGGCGATCTGGCGTGCCAGCGTGTCGCTTCGGCGGCCTTTGCCTATAGGCCGCTCGTGAGCATTGTGGTGCCGTGCTACAAGACCGATCGGGTCTACCTGCGCGAGCTGCTGGAATCGGTGCTAGCTCAGAGCTATGGCAACTGGGAATTGCTGCTTATGGACGCCTCGCCCGAATGGGATGCGGTGGCCAATCTTGCGGCTGCCGCCAATGACGAGCGGGTTTGTCGTATTGAGCTGCCTGGCAACGGCGGCATTGTGCTCAACACCAACGCTGGTATTCAGCAGGCGACTGGAGACTACATCGCGTTCTTGGACCACGATGACATTCTGGAACCGGACGCGTTATTCCAGTATGTTTCCGCGCTGAATAAGGTGGCCGAGGGCGAGCGTCCCCAGGTCTTGTTCTGCGACGAGGACATGTTCCAGAAAACGGGGGAGTGGGGCCAGCCGGTCTTTAAGACGCGGCTCAACGTCGACCTGCTCTATAGCCATAACTGCGTGACGCATTTCCTGATGGTGGAGAAGGCGCTCATCGATCACATTGGTACGTCCCCAGAAGACGTTGCGGGTGCCCAGGATTACGACCTGACGCTTCGCTGCCTTGCAGCCGGCGCGCGGTTTGAGCATGTTGCGCACGTGCTGTATCACTGGCGCGTTCATCCGGGATCGACCGCCGATGGCTCTGCCGATAGCAAGCCGTATGCTATTGAAGCCGGTCGTCTTGCGCTGCAGCGCCACATTAACGCTCTGGGCATTTGCGGAACGGTCGAGGATACCGAGACACCGTTTGTCTACCGCATGCGCTATGCGCTGCCGGAGCCTGCGCCGCTGGTGAGCATTGTGATTCCCACCAAGGACCACGTTGAGACGCTCGATGCCTGTGTGATGTCGATCGCCCAGAAGGCCACGTATGCCAACTACGAGATCGTCTTGGTGGAGAACAACAGCGAAGTCCCGGAGACGTTTGCGTATTACGAAACCCTGCCGGAGCGCGTGGTCGCGGCATCTGAGGGCAAAGGTAGCGCGCGCGTTGTGTACTGGCCGGGCGAGTTCAATTACTCCCAGATCATTAACTTTGGCGTGGAGCACGCCAGGGGTGACTACCTGCTGCTGCTGAACAACGATACCGAGGTCATAAGCCCCGACTTTATCGAAGAGATGATGGGTTATCTGCGGCGTCCCGATGCGGGCGTGGTGGGCGCCAAACTCTACTTTGCCGATCATCTGGTGCAGCATGCCGGCATTGTGGTTGGCGTGCGCGGCGCACTTGCCCATGCCAACCAGGACTTCTCGGCAAAGCGCGAGGGATACCTTGCCCGTGCTGTACGTCCCGGCAACTTTAGCGCCGTAACGGGCGCCTGCCAGATGGTTCGTCGCGACGTGTTTGAGCAGGTCGGAGGCTACAACGAGGAGTTCGCCGTCGGCTTTAACGACGCGGACTTTTGCCTCCGTGTGCGGGAGGCGGGCTACCGCACCATCTTTACGCCCTATGCCGAGCTGTACCACTACGAGTTCACCTCGCGCGGCAGGGAAGAGGCCAACGAGGAAAAGCTGCGCCGCTGGAAGCGCGAGCAAGCACTGTTCATGCAGCGCTGGCCGGAGTTCTTCCTCGATGGCGACCCGTGGCTCGGACCAAACCTATCCTCTGACAGTGAGTACTTCTCGCTTTAGAAAATGGATTTTAGGAAGCCCTCAACTTACTTTCGATATGAGTTGAGAAGATAGCAACGTCTAGGCGTTTTGCTACAATACATCACGATAGCTCGATACTTTCGCGATAAGTTTATACACGCTTATACAGTTCGATATTATTCGATATAGTCTGCGATAATAACTTAAACGATAATTGACCATTAATCGATTCCCTAGAAAGGCAAACAAGTGAGCGCCACAGCATTCCATAATCCGTTTCGTCCCACTGCCGGCGCTGAGCCTCCGCGCATAATTGGTCGCGATGATATCGCTCTTGAGTTTACCGAGAGTTTGAATGCGGGAATTGGTGCACCTGCGAGGCTTATGCGCATTGCTGGACCGAGGGGCTCCGGAAAAACTGTTTTGCTCTGTGATCTTAGGGATCGTGCGCGAGAGCTTGGATGGAAGACCGCTATTGTTTCTGCTGGCCCTAACCTATTGCTGGACTTGAGGGATCAGGTTGCTGATTCTTCCCTTGCGACCAATGCTTCGGTCGGCGTAAACGCCGGCTTTGTTTCCGCGAAAGTCGATGTTGCGCCCAAAGAGTCGAGCCTTAGAAAGCTGCTGAGTTCGGCAGCGAAGTCATCCAAGGGTCTTTTTATTGCCATCGATGAAGTCCAGGACGCTCCGATTGACGATATGCGTGCCATTGCGTCTACGGTTCAGCTTTTGATAGGGGAAAAAGTAGATATCGCACTTGCCTTTGCCGGCTTACCCGCCGGCGTTATGGATCTTATTAACGGCAAGGCGCTTACGTTCTTGCGTCGTGCCCTCCCTGAAGATCTGGCGCCTATCAACCAGGTGGAGGTAGCGCTCTCTATGGGCGATAGCTTTGTCGCGACTGGTTTGACCATAGAGGACGATCTTCTGTCGAGAGCCGCTAAGGCCACTAAGGGCTATGCCTATCTGGTGCAACTGGTCGGTTATTCCATTTGGCAGCGCGCCAACTTGCATCGTGCCAAAAGTGCCATTGTGAGCGAGCGCGATGTTGCCGAAGGCATTGCGCTGGCAGAGGCTCGTTTTCACGATGTTGTTCACGAGCCCGCGATTTCTGGACTGGGGGCTAACGATATCAAATATCTTTTGGCCATGTGCGAGGATAAGCAGCAGTCCAAATCATCCGAGATTGCTAGGCGCATGGGTAAAAAGACCAATGAGATCAGCTCTATTAGGGCAAAATTGCTACAAAGAGAGGTTATTCAGGCACCACAGAGGGGCTACGTGCAGTTTGCCGTGCCGGACCTAGATATCTATCTGCGAGAGAATGCCGAGGAGATTCTCGAACGGTTCTAGGTCGAGGCATGAATAGCCGCCGGTTAACTGCCTTTTTCGACTTGGCTCGCGTCCCCCCCCCCCGCGCGAGGACGTGCCCAAAGCGGCAATACTGATTGATTACGGAAGGGCATCTCAGGGTGCAATCGATATACTATTTGTCCAAATGAAAGGAAACCCATGCAGCTATCTGAGCAGCTTCTGCACACGACGATTCGCATCGAAGCTTCGTTGGCCTCGGGAGGTTGCTCAGTTGGAACGGGTTTCTTTTTCAAGTTCTGCGACGACGGAAAGACCTATGTGCCGGCAATCGTGACCAACAGGCACGTGGTCGAGGGCGCGTACGAGTATCGCGTCATCTTTTCGAGATCTGACGAGAACGGAAACCTGCTCAATATAAACGAGCAACTTACCATGCGGGGCTCCGAGAGCGACTGGATCGCACACCCTGACGAAAGTGTTGACCTGTGCGTCTTACCCATCGGTCCCGCACTGAATGGTTTTATCCGGGCGGGGAAGCATCTGCTTACCATACCGCTCAGCTTGGAGCTTCTGCCGACGGATAAGCAGATTCAAGACATGGGCTGTATGGACGAGGTGACCATGGTCGGATACCCCAACGGCATTTGGGATGAGGCCAACAACCTGCCGATCGTCCGTCGGGGGTATCACGGCGACGCCCTATAGGTACGACTATCAGGGGCAGAAAGAGTTCCTGGTTGACATGGCGTGCTACCCGGGATCGAGCGGTTCCCCGGTCTTTCTCTACAACGAGGGTACTTATTTGGAGAACGATGCTGTGGCCATGGGCAAGAGGCTCTATCTACTTGGCATCCTTCGGGCTGTGCCCATCAGAACTCTTCTCGGAGACATCACCGTATCCACGATTGCCCACGTGAGCGTTCAGGACATGTTGAATCTCGGCATCGTCATCAAATCCGAGCGTCTGAGGGACTTCGATCCCATCGTGAGGGAACGCTTGAGCGTTTCTGGAAATTAGTATTTATTTGGCTCGCCCGCTCTGATGCCGCCCCCGCACAGCTGGTCGGCCTCGGCGTCCATCACCGCGTTCACGACCTGCTCGGCGAGGCGCCTGAGCAGCTCCTGCATGTCGATGGCGCCGTCGTCGAAACGGGGCATGGCGAGCATGTCCGGCGTCGGGTCTGATAAGATTTCCATAGCGGTCCTCGTCCTTTCCTAGAACCTGTTGTTGTGGTGATTTCAGATTCTAGGACGAGGGCCGCTCTTCGTTAAGCGGCCGCTGGGGCGTCACCCTTACACCAACATTTTCGACGCGATCGGCCGCTTCGTGGACTTCGTGCGCGACGTGTGTGCTGAGGATGCTCTGGAAGAGAATCTCCGTTTTGTGTCTGATGCCCTGGACGGTAAGTGCACGCCGCGTGAGATTATTCGCAACTACTTCCTCAAAGATTTCTACAAGGATCACTGCTCAACCCACCAGAAGCGCCCCATCTACTGGATGCTTGATTTCGGTAAGAAAAACGGCTTCAAGTGCCTTATTTACATGCATCGCTACCAGCCAGACCTGCTGGTCCGCGTACGCACTAATTATGTCCATGAACAGCAAGAACGGTACCGCACGCAGCTCGCTCACCTAGAGGAAGCCGTGGCACAAGTTGATATCTCGCAACGCGTAAAGTTGAACAAGCAGATCAAGAAGCTCAACGATCAGCTCGCTGAGACTATAACCTTTGGGGAGAAGATTCACCATTTAGCAGAACAAATGATTGCGATCGGACTGAGGGATAAGCGTGATCGATTTCGGCATCTTTACCATTGACGGGGTGAAGAGGTTCTTGTTCGACGCCCTGCGCATCGATGGGTGCGAGTTCGGAGATATGCAGCTGCGTTTTCGCAGCGACGAGGTTGGGACGTACGCCGATGTCCGGGAGAGGCTGGGGGAGTCCCTCGCCCCCGACGACCTGCTGCTGCACCTCAGGCACGTCACGGCCAACACGGATGGCTGCGCGTCCATTCGCGAGAGCGGGATTCTCGGAATCGGGGACGTGCTCTCGCGTCCTAGTGCGCTTACGCGTCTTTTCGAGGGCTGCGGGGTTCATTTCGACAAGGCGAGCCGAACCGTGTCTGTCGACGGGAGAAGGCTCAGCCTGGACCTGGTCGATGATGCCTTCCTCGGACGGGAGTCCTCGGAGCCGATAGATGGACTTCTGTACATTCTGGCGGAAGACTCCCTCGTGAACTCCTTCATCCACAAGTCGTGCATCCGGGAGTACTCCACGCTTTCGCGGTATCCCGAGGCCATATGGGCTCTGGAAGAGGTCGTCGGGCATGGGAACGAGGCGGTTTGGAGATGGAAGGACGCCGCGCGCCCATATGTTGTCGAGTTCACCGCGACTTTGAAGGAGCTCGATCTGTGTCGACTCCAGCCGGACGATGGGATGGGTTTTTGCAGGGCGGCGGTTTGAAGGAGTCCGTATTCAATAATCTGGTTTACCAGGCGCTCGGGGTCTGCGTGCGGGGTGCCCGCGAGGTTATCGCCTCCCTGCCTGCCGGCGGCGGGGTGCCCCGTCGTCGATCGTTCGGATAACCCCTCTGGATGAGTTCTGCGGCGACCCCGAAGCTGGCTTGGATTCCATGTGCGATAGGGAGGGGCGTTGTCGGATTTGCGACGAAGACGCTGTGGAGTCCCTGTCGGCGTTCCTTATCGCTAATGGGTATCTAGGGGAGGGCTTCTCGGGATAAAACGGGTTTCGCTTGGTCTAATGCGTAGGATGACCAGTTTCGTGTTGTCCCAGCAGGGAATCGCCCGACGGATCAGATTGCGGAAACATGGGGTTCCGATGCATGGGGTAGGCGAGGGGTCGTCGCCCTGATGTGCGAATGAGCTTCACCCTGCTGTCGCATTCTGTCCGTATGGATAATGGCCGGCTTAAGGTGCCGGCCTCCTACCGGAGGAGGTTGCGACGTGCGCGCGATGATCGAGATTGAGTGGATGGACGGGCTTGTGACGAAGGTGCCGGAGTTCGCTCTGGGCGACGTATTCGGTGAAAGCGTTCAGGTAGAGCTCGATTTCAAGTTCGACGACGTGTCGGAGGGCCTCTGGGTCGAGGTGCGCCATCATAAACCGGACGAGGGCTCGGATGGCGACCCGCGCGAAAGGGCCTGTACGCTGCATGCGGACTGTCACTACGGTTTGGTCGACGCGGTCGACCTCGACCGTATCTTCTGCGTTCTCTTTGAGGGGCAGCCGAGGATCTGCCGCATCGCGGGGGAGCTCGTGAACCTCTCAAGGGCCTGTGCTATGGCTCAAGGTTGACGCGCTACTGAACGTTGTCGGTGCGCAGCCTCGCGTGGCGCTCGTAGGGGAAGTCCAGGTAGGTCAGCGCGTCGGCCTCTGCCTCCTGTTACCGTTCATGGGAAATCGGTCAATTGGGAGCGCGGTGGAAATCCTGGACCGTGTTCCTACGCTACAAGACCTAGGCTTCTTCGGTACTGCATCGGGCTCATATAGCCCAGGTCGCTCTTGCAGCGCTTGTCGCGATACCAGACCAGATAGGCGTACAGCATCTTCATGAATTCCCCCATGCCAACATCGTCCCAGCCCCTTCCGTAGAAGAGCTCCACCTTCAGCCTGCCGAAGCCCTCCGTCCTTGAATTGTCGGGCGAGCACCCCTTTCTCGACATCGAGCGCGCGAGGTCCTGGGCGGCGCATAGCCGATCCGGCCCTGCCACCGGTAGTGGCCGCCGCGGTCGCTGGCTTACGCCTTGAGGAAGCGCGCCCGGGACCTCGGCCCCTACGAGGCATCGGCATTGTGCCAGCTTCGATCGGAGGCGGGCTGCTCGAGCCTCATGACCGCATACGACCTCAAAGAGGACTTCTTCGACATCTACGACGAGCACCCGCTCTCGCGGGAGGATGCCGAGGATGCATTCGATGCGTGGAAGGCATCCATCCCCGATGACAAGGCCTACGATCCCTTCCGGGGGCTTGCGAAGGCCGTGGAGAACCACCGCGAGTTCATATTTAACTACCGGGATTGTCCGAGCCGCATCTCGAACGGTTACACGGAATGCGCGAACCGCCTCATCAACGAGACTAACATGATGGGGCGTGGCCACTCCTTCGAGACGCTGCGCGCGCGTACGCTCTATCGCAGTTTGTCCCGTCACAGAGGTATGGCCCTACGCCTGTCATCTCGGCTGTCGGAACAGGAGTGGGTGCGGTTACCCCAAGTGTCGCTACGACGCTGCCTATCGCACCCGCCTGTCCGCGGCCCGTGAAGGGTTATGTCTCACCGCTGACGAGCTCGCCGCCATGGTCGCGATTGTGGTCCCTTTGTTTAGGCGGGGGCAGAGTTACGAGACCATATGGGCCACACATGCTGACGAGCTTCCTGTGTGCGTGCGCAGTGCCTGCTCCTATCAGGAGAGGGACGGGCGCGCCTTACCTGCTTCTCCCGCGAAAGGACCGTATGAGGAAGCGTAAGCGCAGGGATGTCGAAGGTGCTGGGCGCGACGGGGTTGACCGCACTGGCCGTACCTACGCCGAATTCGAGGCGCTCTCGCTTGCCGACAGGTCGCGCGTGGTCCAATGTGACTCCGTTGAGGGCTACGAGCGCAACACCTACGACATCCTGAGCGCACACATCGTGGCCCGGGCGTTCCAAATCTATTTGCGCAAGCGTCATGCCAGCTCCGGCAGCCATCGTTGCCTGCCTCGACCATATAGAGAGTCTCATAGGCTCTGTTGCTGCCTTCGAGGCTATCTTCGGCATCCTGCTAGTCGATTGAGGAGTCGAGTTCGATGATTGGAAGGGCCTGGAGCGCTGGTGTCTCGAAAGCGGAGCTCGGCGCTGCCGCGTGTTCTGCTGCGACGCGATGAGATCCAACCAGTAGTCGGCATGTGAGCGCAACCACGAGCAGCTCAGGCGCATTCTGCCCAAAAGCCGTAGTGGCGGTGCTCTGAGCCCCTACGACGTTGTAGTATGCTGCAGCCACGTAAACTCTTGCCCGCTTGCTGGACTCGCTGGCAGGTGTCCATTCGAGCTCCTCGGAGACCTGTTGCTGTGCGGCATCGGATGATCGCTTCGGGCTGTCCCTCGACAGCGAGCTCGCCGTCTCGCCCGATAAGGGGTCATCCCCGACGGGGTGGTACCAGGCCTACGAGCGGGGCGAAGGCTCTTGGGCCGCCGGGTGTCAGTGGTAGCGTGAAACTGAACACTTGTTCAGTTTCACGCTACCACTGACAGTTCGCAAGCTTCATTATGAATTCAGGGTACCTCATCTTGTCGATGCGGGATTGGCGCCCAGAGCCGGGGTCCCGCCAGAGTGCGATACGCCGTGTGCCGAACATGCAGGCGCGACCGTTGACGCCTTCTTCTCTTCTGCCGGAATCCACGCAGAAAGCATTCTGTACGACAGGCTATGCCAGGTGTTCTACCAAATGGTCATTTTATCTTTCTATAATGAGGCGAGATTCTATCCAAGAATCCGACATGTCGCTCTTCATCGATGCCGAGGACCGTTAAGTCGACTACTCTACCGGTCTCGTTACCTAACTTTTGGGATATCTGTTCGCATCCGGAGACAAGTTGATCGGAATATTTCGAGTACAGTAGCAGCAAATCAATATCACTGTCTGCACTGAGCTCTGAACCACTCAGCGCAGATCCGAACAGATAGACATGATCAAACTGAGAGAACAGTTCTAGGTTGCTGTCGAGAATGTCTATGAGTCTCAAATAGTTCATAGTTTGCGAACGAATGGGAAGAAGCTATCCATATCGAGGAGCTTCACGTTAATTTGCCCCGCAAACACCTGGGCTTCTTCGGAGATGCATTGCTTACCGTTCCATCTATGCAAGTTGACGACAACGGTATGTTCTGCCGGTGCTAAACGGGCCAACTCTGCATAGCTCAGACAGTATTCGTATACGAATAAGAAGCATTTTCCTTTCGCTATATATTCTCTAAGGTTTGTCTTCGACTTGCGAGTTGCTTTCTTTCCGCACAGGCGGAAGTACTTTAGGGCAAAAATCAAGCTGTCTAGCCTCATCTCGGCACGCCTGAAGCAGCGGGCGTCATAGTACATCTGTCGGATACGCGGCGTATCGTCAAGATAAACTACCGCCTCTTTCCCGTTTTCTATTATTTGCAACAATGGATGTTCTGCATCTAGAGAAACATCTATAAATCGCCCCTGTTCGTCAAGCTTTTTGATTAGCAGCTCTAGGGATTCTGCAGAGGGGAGCAGGTCACCTTCTATGGGCTGGATTCCGAAGATGGAGTTGATGACCTCGGGGAAAAGAATAGACCTTTGTCTTTCCGTATTATCTCTGGTGGCTTCGAACTCCTTAGCATGGTCGATAAAATCGCGGACAGCGGCCTGGTTGGAGAAGGAATTGTCCTTGTGGTTCTGGAACAGGCACAAGTTCGATTCGAACAGCGTGCAAAGTTTTCGGTTGTTGACGATTATTTCCTTTTCAAAAACATCCCACAGTCTTCGCTTGTCCTTCATGTAGTAATTCTCATATATCGACTTGTTTCGGGCGAGCAGAGGTGCGGCCTCTTTGCGCAGGTCGTCGAAGGAACTGAACGTCTTTCCGAAAACGCGATCAATTTCTGCGTGACGAATCGACTTCCATTTCCTCACTTCATCTGCCGTGAAAGCGGAGTTTTTGTCGAAATTCGTATGGCAGTTTGGACAGATGAGAATAAGGTTGTCGAACGTGTTCTCTGCGCTTTTGCAATATGGGACGATATGGGCTCGTTCAGCAATGTCTCCATTGCTGATGAATAGATCGGCCCGACAATCTGGATTCATGCATTTGCCGGCAGACTCCGCCCAGAGTCTTCGCTCGACATATGCTGAGATTGGCTTTCTGCTTGTCTTCGACACTTTCCGTCCCCGCTTTGACCTCTTCGATTGACGATTAACTGTCATTTAAGAATATGTTATCCAATGATTGGGCCACCGTCAGGCTTCAAGTGAAGATTATTGAACGGGGAGGTAAATGGAGCACTAAAGAAGTAGACATTCGGCAGCTTTAAGCCCCAGGGTTAACGAATCGCGTGCCGAATGACGCTGCTATAGGCTGTCAAGTCCTTTATCGGACGACATTTTAGCATTCAAGTAGCGGTCGTATTCGCGTCTGATTTCCTCGTGGGGGCATACTTCTCTTTCTATTTCGCTGAGCCTTACATTCGGCACGTTAAGCTCTCGGGCAACCTGCTTTTGGGTCAATCCGAGCGATTTTCGCATGTCCGCCAGTATCGAGCCCCGGGCGTACTTCAACCTCATGGGGCGCCGCAACGTTGGGTAAACCTCCCTGGCTGTGAACCTCTTAAGGCAGCGCATGATCTCTCGCTTTGTCTTGCCGTCGGACTTGCGCTTCGCCATGTAGGCGAGCGTTCTCTCGTCCCCGCGCATCCTGTGTTAGTCATGCCGTCGTAGCCCGCCGAGACCCAGCGGTAGATGGTCGAGGGCGACAGGTCCACCGGCCCGCCGTTGCGCGCCGCCATCTGCTCGGGCGACAGCCCCCGGCGCAGGCAGTCCCTTATCGCCTCCAGCCTGGCCGCCGCGGCGGGCTCGTCGGCGTCTATCCCGCGCCTGGACGAGACGAGGACCGAGTCGGCGCACAGCTGCGCGGCCCGGGCCTCGTAGAAGACGTGGGGGCGGCGCTTGCAGCCGATCGCGCGGTACCGCCCGCAGCCGTTGCAGCATCGCGGCCACGCCGCCAGGCGCGGGCAGGCCGCCGACAGGTCGGCGGAGGCGTCCACGCGCTCGCCGCGCCTGGCCTTCGGCGCCGTCACGAACCTGTGCGACGCCACCTCGGCGCTCACCGTCGAGGGCGACCTGCCCAGCTCCCTCGCGATCTCCCTGCACGAGGCCCTGCGCTCCAGCATCCTCTGGACCGTATCCCGCTCGTGCCTGGTGAGCCTGCCGTAGGCCCTCGGGACCGCCTTCGCTGCGCCCTTCTTGCTCTTTCCGGACATGGCGTCCTCCGATCTCCCGGGGCCGGCCGATCCGGCCCTCAGGGTATCGGATTCCCATATTCATCCGTACATGTACAGATGAATATGGGAGGTGTTCGGATGAAGTTGATATTCAAGGTCCATATCTATCTGTTCCATCCGGCCGAACGCCCTGTTCCCGAATCATTACCCGTTATCTAAACTGTTGGATTGATTTGGCTCTGTTAGACCATGATTGACATTCTGCCCCAATCATCTTTTTGAAATTGCAAGATAATCGCCCCCTTGCCGGGTTTGAATCCGGCAAGGGGGCGATGTGCTCAAGATCTGTCGGGTCAATCGTGAGGGTCCCATCGCCCAAGTCGATTTGCCGACTATCTTGCCGTCTTCCCGTCGGGCGCCGGCGCCTTGACCCTCATCTCGAACGGCAACCCGCCCTTCCGGACGGGCGCCCTGAGGAACGCGTTGACGGCGGTGGACATGGACAGGCCGAGCTCGTCCAGGATGGCCGTGGCCTCCTTTTTGGCCTCCGGGTCGATCCGGATCGTCGTGGCCGGTATATTCGACGGCATGGCTGCACCTTTCCTCGTATATCGCGATGCGACCATTCTACTGTCTCTATGCGGCGGCTTCGGTCCAGTAGTCCATTTAGGGCGGCAGGACGTTGAACATATCATGGATGCGGCTCCTGCACACGCCGTTGGCGAGCTGTCGCGCGACCGTGCGCTCGGCGGTGCCGGAATCGGTCGCCATGAAGGTCCGGCACCACTTGAACCAAGCGAGGTAGGTGCCGAGGTGCTTCGTCGACACGCCCTTAAACGGCTTCATGAAGGTATCGAGGAGCGAATGGACGGTGTTGATCCGGTTGATGGTCCCCTCGGAAGGGTCCTTGGAATCGTAGGCCGTGTGTGCGTCGACCTCGAGCTCCGCGAGGACGTCGACATAGGCGGACGCCTTGTCCGTCGCTACGACGGAAGCGGACGCGATGCGGTCCCTCAGCACGTCCATGGCGCGTTTCCTCGACAGGATGCCTCGTCCCGAGACCTGGAGAAACGTCTCGTTCGAGTCGTTCACGCCGGTCATGACGCAGATCTGCTCGCGCGACAGTCCGCGCCTGTGCACCTGCTTGCCACGATGTCGGGAGTGACGTGGCATCGTAAATGACCCCTTCGTGTGGTTGCCCTTGAACGACTCGGGGAAGTAGGTCTCGTCGAGCTCGCAGCCGCAGCCCCGCCCGGTCTTGAACGAGGGCGAGTAGGCCGAGAGACACTCGATGAGCCTGTGGCGCACGGTGTAGGCGGTCTTGAGGCAGACATGGCAGCGCCCCGCGCATTCGCGCAGGGGCAGCATGAGAACGAAGCACTCGGCATTGGCCATCCAGGTCTCCTTCGGGAGCCTGCTCGTCCCCAGGATGTGCCCGCTGCCCATGCCGAAGGTCCTGCCGCAATCCTGGCAGAGGTAACGCTGCTCGCCGTTCTTTGATTTGCCCTTCTTCACGACCGCGGCGGACCCGCAGCGCGGGGAGCGCTCGGCCTCGTAGGCGGAGCCGGCGGCGTTCGGTCCTGCTGAGGCTCGCGATGTCCCTCTTGAAGGTGATTACCAGGTCCTCGGCGTTCATGCTGCCCCGCGGTCTACGAGGCTAACGATATGGCGCCGTGATGACATATGTATGTCAATCTTGGTCTAACAGAGCCTAACGAAAGTGCATGTCAGGAGTTTCCCTTAGGCATTTTGCGGCTATAGGGACAAGGTCGAACATCGTGTGAACGACATCGCCCGTGTTTGCAACGGTAGCCGTGAACTTGCCGTTTCCAAAATCCATCAGATGGTAGAGGTTGATGGTTAAGTCCTTTTGCGTGGCAATTCTCAGAATCCAGTAAGCGCAATTGTCGCTGCAGGTTGTGGCGTTGTATACGTTCTGAGGCATGAAGTACATGAGCAACAGCGTCTTAGTGCCTCCCGACAGCCTTTCAGGAGGGATAATGCCTAGGATCTTGGTGTCTATTGCGCAGGGTCCAACGACATTGCCTTTATCGATTGATTTAATAATCCTTTGAGCAAAGGCGTCTTGAAACCACTGGGGCGAATAGACGTTATCGAAGTAAACCGACGTATTGTAGATAACGTTTTCCATATCACCATAGTGAATTGTTAACACGTTGGTCCCTTCGGGTTGCTGGTTTGGTGTTCGGTGAGACTGATTGTATCGCACGCATAAGACGGGCGTAATTTGCCCGAAACACATGCGATTGATAACCATTGACAGTCAAGACCTGTATCCAGTGCCCGTATTTGCATGTCCGTACTTGAACCTAAGTTGCTTTGAAGGCCTATGTTTTAGACAATAGTTCCAGGCTAGGCTCTGCGTGGCGGCACGTAAAAGCCGTACTGTGCTTGGGTGGGTAAAAGTCCAAGACGATTAGATATCCGAGAGGATATCGAGCCCGTGCCGGGGAGATAAGGTGAGCCCGCGCCGGGGACTATAGTTCCGGCAACAACTGGGTTTCCGCGAGGATGCCGCGGCTGACGGTCAGTATATTACCGCCCTACACGCTCCTTCCGCGCGTCGCCTGCTCAAACGATTTGCGCCGAATTTTATTCCGCGGGCGGTGAGCCTGTTTATAGACAACGTCACGACCTATAGACGGGTGTCTTGGGGGTATTGCAGCTTGGCTCCCGTCCCCCCAATCTAGTAGACTTGGAAACCGTTGCTAGATTAGGG
>CATZJG010000008.1:0-101105 GCA_958420355.1 uncultured Collinsella sp. | reverse complement strand
TCCGCACATGTGCGGATGAATGTGGGAGGTGTTCGGATAAAGTTGATAATCAAGGCCCCAATGACTAGTCGGAAAAATTCTCAAAAAAGTTCTTGCCCTAAGCTGATTCGTCCGTATAATAAACTTCGTTGCTTGAGAGCACGCACCTATTCCTCGGTAGCTCAATGGTAGAGCACGCGGCTGTTAACCGCGCTGTTGTAGGTTCGAGTCCTACCCGGGGAGCCAGAATTTTCCAGCCCATTCCGTTGGGCTTTAAATTCCTCGGTAGCTCAATGGTAGAGCACGCGGCTGTTAACCGCGCTGTTGTAGGTTCGAGTCCTACCCGGGGAGCCAGGTTGTAAAACCCGTCGCTTATGCGGCGGGTTTTTTCATGCCGCGATCGCCGTTCGCAAACGTTACCGTATCAACATTTCGTGTCGAGGATGTAATCCCGAGGCCCGCCACCTCAACATGGCGCGGTCGTTGTAGAATATTGCAATGATTGCTCCCACGACATGGTGCCGCGAGCACCAAGAAAAGGAGATTCTTGTGTCTGAGACCATTAACGGCAGCCTGAGCGTCTCGAACGACGTTATTGCCGATATTGCCGGTTATGCCGCGATGACGTGCTATGGCGTTGTCGGTATGGCTGAGCAGCTCCAGGGCGCCGAGAGCGTGCGCCTGCTTGCCGGTCAGCGCCTCCGCAAGGGCGTGCTTGTTTCCGCCGACGAGAACGGCCTTACGGTCGATCTTCACGTCGTGCTCGAGAACGGCGTCAACATGAAGTCCGTCTGCCACAATCTTTCGAGTTCCGTTGCCTTCACTCTGCAGGAGATCGCCCAGATCGATCCCGCCAGCCTTAAGATCGGCATCCATATCGACGCGCTCAAGAGCCGTCTGAACTAGCATCCGAAAACGGAGATTCAAATACCCATGATTGCAAAGACCATTCGCACCTGTTTTCCGATCGCTGCGGCTGCCGTTTCCGACAAGGCCGAGGAGATCAACAAGCTCAACGTCTTCCCCGTACCCGACGGCGACACCGGCACCAACATGTCGCTCACGCTCGCCTCGGTGACCAAGGAGCTTTCTGCTCTTCCTGCCGACGCTGACATGGAAGCCATCGCCGGCGCCATCACCCACGGCTCCCTGATGGGCGCCCGCGGTAACTCCGGCGTCATCACGTCGCAGATTCTGCGCGGCGTGGCCGAGGGCCTTGTCTCTGCCGATGAGCCCATTACGTCCGCCAACATCGCCTTCGCCTTCCGTCGCGCCGTCAAGGTCGCCTTCCAGGCCGTCCGCAAGCCCATCGAGGGCACGATCCTCACGGTGCTGCGTGATGTCTCGACCAAGGCCGACGAGTGCGAAAAGAAGAAGTTCTCGGCCGAGGACGCGCTCGATGCCATCGTCGTCGAGGCCTACCAGTCCGTCGCCCGCACGCCCGACCTGCTGCCCGTTCTGAAGGAGAACGGCGTCGTCGACTCCGGCGCCTTTGGCTTTGCCATCTTCCTGGAGAACTTTGTTGCCGCCGCGCTTGGCCGCAGCACCGTTGTCGAGGATTTCTCCGCCACGTTTGATTCTGCCGGCTCTGCCCGCGACGCTGCCCTCGGTCGCGTTGAGATCGAGGCCAACGACGATTGGGAGGGTTCGGAGTTCCGCTACTGCAACGAGTTCCTCTTTAAGGCCGACGCCCCGTTTGACGAGGACGAGTGCCTTAAGTTCCTGGGCTCCATGGGCGACTGCGAGCTGCTCGTGGGTGCCTACCCCGATTACAAGATCCATGTGCACTCCAACACCCCCAACCTGGTGCTTGAGCACATGCTGCAGCTTGGTCAGATCTACGAGGTCTTTATCCACAACATGGAGATGGAGGCCCACGACCGTACCGCCAAGATTCACGAGGACCAGGAAAAGGCCGCCGAGCCCGCCAAGGCGCTGGGCTTTGTCGCCGTTGCCGCCGGTTCGGGCGAGGCCGACATCCTCAAGTCCCTCGGCGTTGACGTGATCGTCTCGGGCGGTCAGACCATGAACCCCTCGACTGCAGACCTGCTGGGCGCCGTTGACCAGGTCAACGCGACCTCGGTCATCATTTTGCCCAACAACGGCAACATCCGTATGGCCGCTGAGGCCGCTGCCTCAGCCTGCACCGACAAGAAGGTCGCCGTCGTTCCCACCAAGACCGTTCCGCAGGCCTTCTCCGCGCTGTTCGCGGTCCTGCCCGATTCCGAGCTCGAGGACGCCGTCGCCGCCATGGTCGACGCCATCAGCGAGGTTCGCGATGGCGAGGTCACCCGCGCCGTGCGCGATTCCAGCGCCTCTGACGGCTCTCCGATTCACTCTGGTGATGTCATGGGTATCATCGCCGGCTCCATCGACGTGGTCGGCTCCGACGTGAAACAGGTCACGCTCGACTGCATCAACCGCATGCAGGAGGAAGAGGAGGGCGACGCGCTGACGATTCTGGCCGGCGAGGAGCTGTCCGATGAGGCCTTCCAGGAGATCGTCGACGCCATCGAGGAGGCTCAGCCCGATCTGGAGATTGACGCCCATCGTGGCGAGCAGCCGCTCTATCCCGTGATCTTCTCGATCGAGTAGGCAACTGCCCATGTCCGAGCTGTGCTCCGTGCCGCGCGTCTCGGAGCGCTTTGCCCAGAGCAATGCGCTCGACGAGGATATCGCGCGACTCAAATATGTTTCGGGTAAACGTGAGGAGGCCCTTCGCCGTCTGGGAATTCGGACGGTGGGGGACCTCCTTCTCCATATCCCTCATCGATACCTCGACTTTACCCGTTCTTGGTCTATCGAGATGGCGCCCATCGGTACCGTGTGCACGATTGTTGCCACGGTCGATCGTATCGTCCAAAAACAGCCCCGCCCGCGTATGCAGGTGACCGAGGTCTCGCTGGTGGATGAGACGGGTGTGCTGCAGGTCGCCTTTTTCCGCCAGCCCTGGATTGCCCAGCAGCTTAAGCAGGGCGACCGCCTGGCCGTGATGGGCAAGGTCGAGTTTGCCTACGGTTTTAAGCAGATGGCCTCGCCGCACTTTGAAAAGCTCGAGGAAGGGCGTGCCGCAGGCACCATCCTGCCGGTCCATTACGTGAGTGATGGCGTGAGCCAGGCGTGGATGCGCCGCATTGTAAGCGGCGCGCTCGAGGTCGTCGGCAATCCCTTCGACCCGATTCCCGCACGCTTGCGCGTCAAGCGCCGCTTGATGAGCAATGCCCGCGCGCTTCGATCGATCCACTTTCCATCGAGTATGGCCGAGCGCGATATCGCGCGCGCACGGCTTGCCTACGAGGAGTGCCTCTACCTGCAGCTAGCGCTGCGCCTGCGCAACGACGGCGGCCTGGTCGATGTGGTGCCCTATGCCCACACCGCGGGCGAGCACCTGGCCGTGCTCAAGCAAGCCCTGCCGTTTTCGCTGAGCGACGAGCAGGAGGCCGCGTTCCAAGATATCCTGCACGATATGTGCGATGGCGGGCGCGTGATGAACCGTCTGCTGCTGGGCGATGTCGGTACCGGTAAGACCGCCGTTGCCGCCTGCGCGCTGGCTGTGGCTGCCGATAGCGGCACGCAGGCCTGCGTTATGGCGCCCACGGGCGTGCTGGCGCGCCAATATGCCGATAAGACCGGCCCTCTGCTCTCGCAGACCGGCATGTCCTGGGCGCTTCTGACGGGTGCCACTCCGGCGGCCGAGCGCGAGCGGATCCATGAGCAGCTGCAGTCCGGCGAGCTCGATGTCCTCTTTGGCACCCATGCTGTTCTTTCCGAAGACGTGAACTTTAAGCACTTGTCGCTTGTTGTCATCGACGAACAGCACCGCTTTGGCGTAGGCCAACGCAACGCACTACGCGCGAAGGGCCCCGGTGCCGATCTGCTCGTTATGACGGCAACGCCCATCCCGCGTACGCTGGCGCTTTCGGTCTACGGCGATCTGGACACGAGTATCATCCGCCATCGGCCAGTCCCTGGCGCTGGCGTGACGACACGCGTGCTCACCGAGTCGAGTCGAGACCTCGCCTATGGAGCCATCCGCGAGGCGCATGAAAAGGGTCAGCAGGCCTACGTGATTTGCCCGCTCGTGGAGCCGAGTGACTCGGCCGATGAGCTGGAAGACGTGCCCGGTATTGCCCGCGACGATGAGGGCCGCGTAACCGTCCCCGTGCCGCTGCACGATACGGCAACCGAGCTCGACCGACTGCGTCTGGCGTTGCCGGGGCTTACCATCGAGCGCCTTCACGGCCGCATGCCGGCGGGGGAGAAGGATCGTGTGATCGACGCCTTCAAGCGTGGCGAGATCGACGTGCTCGTCTCCACTACGGTGGTCGAGGTGGGCGTCGACGTGCCTAACGCCACCGTCATGGTCATCGAGAACGGCGAGCGCTTTGGGTTGGCTGCCCTGCACCAGCTGCGCGGTCGCGTGGGCCGTGGCAGCGTGTCGGGCACGTGCCTGGTCATGACGCACTCCAAGGGCAACGGCGGCGCGTCGGCGGCGCAAGATCGTCTGCAATCGCTCGAAAAAACCTCGGATGGCTTTACGCTCGCCCAGATGGACCTGCGTCTGCGCCACGAGGGCGAAATCCTGGGGTACCGCCAGCATGGCGGCGTGACCTTGCGCTTTGTGGACCTGGATGCCGATGAGGACCTTATCGAATGGGCCCATTTGGACGCGGTCGAGCTCTTGCGGTATGCTTGCAACCTTGACTCTGTGGCGACGCTTCCCTTGCGCGACGCGGTCGCCATGCGTTATCGACATATCTTTAAGGAGGTCAGCGGAGGATGAGAATCATCGGCGGCGAATGGCGTGGTCGTAAGATCGAGGAGCCCCGTGGTCGCGATGTCACCCGCCCCACGACTGATCGCGTGCGCGAGGCGTGCGCATCTATGGTCATGTCGGCATTCGATTTCGATTTGGACGAGGTTCGTGTGCTGGACGCTTTTGGCGGCTCCGGTGCCTTAGGGTTAGAGATGCTCTCTCGTGGGGCCCGTTCGCTCGCGACGTTTGAGATCGATCGCAACGCCGCGCGGCTCATTACCAAGAATATCGAGTCGCTCTGCCGTGACCGTGCGCGTTGGCGCGTGGTCACGGGCGACATGCTGTCGAGTGCCTCGCGCGGTCGTGTACCGGGCGGCCCCTTTGATCTGGTCCTGCTCGACCCGCCCTATGCTTTTGGTGCCGAGCCGGTCGAGGAACTGCTGCAGGACCTGGCTCAGCAGGGTTTACTTGCGTCTGGCGCTTACGCCCTGTTTGAGCATGCCGCCGCCGATGCGGGCGCGCATCCGGCAGGCTTTGAGACTTTACGTGAGAAGCGCTACGGCATTACCTCGGTCGACCTGCTTCGTTGGGTCGGCGATGACGATGTTGAGGGCGATAGCGCCGGCACCGATGCCGACAACAACGATGCCACGACGTTTCAGGAGGACGCCCATGAATGACACCATCAACCGCGTGATCGTCCCGGGCACCTTCGATCCCATCACGTTTGGCCATATCGATGTGATCCGCCGTGCCCGCCGCATCTTTCCCAGCGTGATCGTCGCTGTTGCCGAGTCGCAAGGTAAAAACGGTGTAGGCACCACGTTTATGCTCGATGAGCGCGTGGCGCTGGCCCGCGAGGCGGTCGGCGATATCGACGGCGTCGAGGTCCTGCCCTTCACTGGCCTGCTGGTCGACTTCGCACGTGAGCAGGGGGCGGGTGCCGTGGTCAAGGGCCTGCGCGCCATGACCGACTTTGAGTATGAGCTGCAGCAGGCCGACCTTAACTATCGCCTGGATAGCGAGCTGGAGTCCATCTTTGTCATGAGTGCGCCGCAGTACGGCTATATCTCGAGCTCGGTCGTTCGCCAGATTGCCTCGCTCGGCAGCGATGTATCGACGTTTGTCCCGTCCAACGTGGTCGAAGCGCTCAAACATCGCTTTTCGTGACGTTTCTTATTGCCTGGTGGCATGTGGTAAACTAGCACGATGATATGTTACCTATGAAAGGAGACCGGATGCCGGGCGAGAATTTTCCTGGCGATAGGATCGTCAGCTTGGTCGATGAGCTCGAAGGGCTGATCGAGGAAGCCAAGCCGCCTTTCGGCAAGAACGCTCAGTTCAAGGTCATCGACGCCGACGTGTTCTTTAACATCCTCGACGAGATCCGCATGAGCTATCCCGAGGAGTGGCAGAAGTCCCGCCGTATCCTTAAGGAGCGCGAGGAGCTTATGGCTTCCGCCGCCGCTCAGGCCGATTCCATCATCGCCGACGCTCAGCAGCAGGCCCTCACCATTGCCGGTGAGCAGGAGATCGTCCGCTTAGCGCAGCAACAGGCCGACGACATCCGCGATCGTGCCCAGCAGTACGAGCGCGAGACGCGTTATGCTGCCGAGGACTACGCAGAGCAGGTCTTTACGCACCTGGAGGAGAACCTCAAGAGCCTGACCGGTACCGTTACCCGTTGCCGTCAGCAGCTCAACGAGGGTGCTGCCCAACAGAATGGTCAGTGGTAATGGCTGAGTTCCCGAGCGTTACCGTCGATCTTTCCGAGCAGCTCGAGTTTCCTGGAGATTCGTATCCGCTGACCGGTAAGGTAGATGTCGCCACCTACACGGTGGGCGAGAAGGAGTACCAGCTACAGGACGGCATCGACTACGACGTTGTCTTTACCAATGCCGGTACCGGTGTCTTGCTCACGGGCATGGTCCGCGCGCACGCCACCGGCGAGTGCGACCGTTGCCTGGAGCCCGCCTCGTTTGATATCGCTGGCGAGATCGAGGAGTTCTACCTCTTTGAGGAGCCCGAGGATCCCGAGGCCTACGAGGACGGCTACGAGCTCCTGGGTGAGGACCGTCTCGTCGATCTGGGCGAGCCCATCAATGACGCGGTCGTTATGGACACGCCGTTTGTGGTGCTCTGCAAGCCCGATTGCCGTGGTCTGTGCCCCACATGCGGTTGCAATCTCAACGTCGAGCAATGCGATTGCGCCGCCCAGGCAGAGGCGGAATGGGCCGCTGCCACGGAAAATCCATTTGCAGCATTGAAGAATCTCAAGCTCGATGAGTAAAACTGTGGTAGTATCGCTACTTGCGCGTAATCGCCACACTGGATAGTTCATAAGGAAGGTCACTATGCCCGTACCTAAACAAAAGCAGGGTCGTATCCGCACTCACACCCGTCGTTCCGCCAACATGAAGATCTCGGCTGCGGCTCAGTCCACGTGCCCCCGTTGCGGCGCTGTCAAGCTTCCGCACCACGTGTGCCCCAGCTGCGGTTTCTACAAGGACCGCGAGGTTATCGTTACCGAGTAACGGTATACTCTGGATGCGATGCCGTTCCAAATGGAACCACAATGGCCGGCTCAATGAGTCGGCCATTTTTGTATAAGGAGCATGTATATGAGTAACGTTCGCGTTTGTGTAGACGTTGTGGGTGGAGACGAGAAACCTCAGGTTGTTCTCGATGGTATCGAGGCTGCACTTGCTGCCGATCCCGATATCGAGGTCTTGGCAGCTGGCCCCGCCGAAATCGTCAACCCCTTTGCCGCTTCCCACGCACGTGTTGAGGCCCTTGAGGCACCCGACGTTATCGCCATGGATGACGATCCCATTCGCGCCGTGATGACCAAGCGCAAGTCGTCGATCGTGCTGTCGTGCCGCGCCATTAAGAAGGGCAACGCGGATGCGTTCTTCTCCGCCGGCTCCACCGGTGCCATGACCGCCGCTGCCACCGCCTACGTGACGCCGTTTAGGTATCAGGCCGAAGGCAAGAAGCAGCCGGTGCGCCCCTGTCTGACCAATGCGCTGCCCAATCGCGCCGGCGGTCTGACGGTGCTGTGCGACATGGGTGCCAACCCCGATGTGGAGGTCGATGACATGGTGCGTTTTGCCCAGATGGGTAGCGCCTATGCCCGCGTCGTCCTGGGCATCGAGCATCCTCGCGTGGGCCTGCTTGCCAACGGCACCGAGGACGAGAAGGGCTCCAACTTTACCAAGGCCTGTTTCCCTGCTATGAAGGCCGCCGTTCCCGGCTTTGTTGGTAACTGCGAGGGAACGGACATCACCTCGGGTAACTTCGATGTCGTCGTTGCCGATGGTATGTCGGGCAATATTGCGCTCAAGGCCACCGAGGGCGCTGCTAAGTTTTTGCTGCAGGAGCTCAAGGGTGTCTTTATGTCTTCGCTCGGCACCAAGATTGCCGCGCTGCTCATCAAAAAGCAGATGCTCGAGATTAAAGCCAAGCTTTCGGGCGACGCCAAGGGCGGCGCGATTCTTTTGGGCCTGCGCGGCGTGGTCCTGATCGGCCATGGTGCCACCTCGGTCGAGGCTGTCAAAAACGGTACGCTCGCGGCGGCCGAAGCCGTGCGCGCCGGACTGGTCGAGAACGTCGCCAACTCCATGGACGGCATCGTTTTATAACAGCGGCGTTATGCGCCTCGGGGCGTGCGTCGTGGGGTAGAATCAGAACCGTGTCTTGGTACCGCCCGGGCGGTACCATTCTTTTGGTATTCATGCACTATGAGAGGAAGCGCTATGGACCGCTCCGAAATCTTCGACAAGATCGCCGAGGTCGCTGCTGACGTTCTGGGCGTCGATGTTGCCGAAATTAGCGAGGAGACCACCTTTGACGACCTCGATGCCAACTCGCTCGAGCGCCTGCAGCTGGTTACGGCTATCGAGGACGAGTTCAACCTCGAGATCGATGACGAGACCCTGCTCTCGCTCAACTCTGTCGCCGACGCCGTCGACGCTATCGAAAACGCCAGGGAGGCCTAGGTCTTGGCTTTGTCTGAACGACTTACGCGCGCCCAGGAAATCCTGGGCCATGAGTTCAATAATAAGGTGCTGCTGCGCGCGGCACTCACGCATCCCTCGGCAGTCGAGGGCCAGCCGGTTTCTGCCAGCTATGAGCGCCTTGAGTTCTTGGGCGATTCCATTTTGGGCGCTGTGGTCGCACGCTCCCTGTTTGAGTCCTATCCGGAGTTTGACGAGGGCAAGCTCACGCGCCTGAAGGTGTCGCTTGTCTCTGGTGCTACGCTGTCCGAGGTTTCTCACGAGCTGGGCATCGACGACATCATCATCTTTGGTGCCTCTGAGACCGGTACCGGTGCGCGCGGCCTGCATTCGGCCCTCGAGAACGTCTATGAATCGCTCGTGGGCGCGCTGTACCTGGATGCCGGCTGGGACGTTGCGGCGGAGTTCATTCACCGTACGCTTAAGCCGCATTTGGCTTCCGAGCGTGCCGAGCATCCTGCGAACCCCAAGTCGTTTTTGCAGGAGTGCGTGCAAGCCGACGGTCACGAACCTCCGGCGTACAAGCTCGTTGGCTCCGAGGGCCCGGCGCATGCGCCCACCTTTACCGCCGTGGTTTTGATCGATGGTATTCGCCAGGGTCGCGGTTCCGGCTCCTCAAAGAAAGAAGCTGAGGGAGCCGCCGCGCTCGAAGCGCTCGACCGCATGGGTTACACCACCAACGGCGTGATTCTGAACAAGAAGCACGTGTAAGCGAGGAACCGTGTATCTCAAGTCCCTCACGCTCAAAGGGTTCAAGTCGTTTGCCGACCGCGCCCATATGACGTTTGAGCCGGGCCTGACCGTCATCGTCGGTCCCAACGGCTCGGGAAAATCGAACATCTCTGACTCGATTCTGTGGGTCCTGGGCGAGCAGAGCGCCAAGCAGCTGCGCGGCCAGGCCATGGAGGATGTCATCTTCTCGGGCTCGTCAGCGCGCAAGCCGGTGGGTGTCGCCGAGGTCACGCTGGTGCTCGATAACTCGGATCATATGCTGCCCGTCGACTTTGACGAGGTCGCCATCACCCGTCGCATGTATCGCTCGGGCGAAAGCGAGTACCTCATCAACTCGAGTCCGTGCCGCCTGATGGACATTCAGGACATCCTGCACGATTCGGGCCTGGGCAAGGATACGCATTCCATCATCAGCCAGGGCAAGCTCGACGCCATTTTGCAGAGCCGCCCCGAGGAGCGCCGCGCCCTCATCGAGGAGGCCGCCGGCATCTCCAAGCACAAGCGCCGCAAGGAGCGCGCGCTCAAAAAGATTAAGTCGATGGACGAGCACCTGACGCGTGCCCGCGACATCAATAAGGAAATCGCCCGTCAGCTGCGACCGCTGGAGCGTCAGGTCGATCGCGCACGCAAGTACAAAGAGCTGTCCTCGCGCGCGAACGAGCTTACGCAGATGCTGGCTGTCGACGAGCTGCGTTCGCTGCAGTCGCAGTGGAACGACCTGGAGAGCCGCTCCAAGGAAGGTGCCGCCGAGCTTGAGCTTGCGCAGTACCGCTTGGGCGAAAAGGAGCGCGAGCTCGAGAAGCTTCAGGTCATGCTCGAGGAAAAGGGCCTGTTTGTGGGCGACCTAGGCGAGCAGCGCCGTCATATGCAAGATGTGGTCGGCCGCATTAACTCCGACATGCGCCTGCTCGAGGAAAAGGGCCACAACATGGTGTCGCGCCTGTCTGACATGCGCGGGCAGATTTCGAGCTCCGAGCATCAGCGTCGTCGCGTGGTCGAGGAGCTCGAGGACGCGCGTGCCCAGCTTGAGGAAGTGACCGGTGCGCACATGCAGGCCCAGGAGGACGTTGACGCCGCTGGTCCTGCCGCCGCTGAGCTCCACGAGCGGCGCGTTGCGCTCGACAATCAGATTTCGCAGCTTACGCGTGAGCAACGCGATGTGCAACGCGTGGCCGATAACGCCGCGCTCGAGCTCGCCAAGGTGAAGGATTCCTTGAGCAATGCCGAGGTCGAGGACAACATGTATGCCTCGCGCCTGGAGCAGATTGATGAGCAGCTCGAGGAGGTCACGGCCTCGCTCGAGAGCCGTCGCGACCGCGCCGAGGAGCTTGAGGGCGCTCTTGAGGAAGCGCGCCGGGCTCAGGTCGATGCGCGTGAGGCCACCGATACGGCACGCGCGGCCCTGAAGGACCTGCGTGCCCGCGAGAGCGAGGCGCGCAACAAGTTGTCCGAGGTGCGCTCGGAGCTTTCCAGCCAAAAGAAACTCGATGCCCGCATGGCCGACAGCTCGCCGCTCGTGAGCCGTCTGGTGGGTGCGCTGGGCGACGATGTCTCGGGTCGTCTGGGCGACGTGCTCGAGGCCCCGCGCGAGCTTGAGGGCCTGGTTGAGCAATTGCTCGCCGGCGATATCGATGCGCTGCTGTTTGACGATACGTCCGCGCTTGAGCGTGCCGGTCGTGCCGCTCTGGACCAGAAGAAGGCCTCGGGCGAGGCGCTGCTGGTGACGCGCGGCGTGAGCGGCGGTGCTGCTGCCGAGGGCGCTGCCGGTTCGCGTCTGGTCGATCGCCTTTCCGTGCGTGCCGGTTATGGCCCGATTGTCGAGGCGCTGCTCGGTGGCTATTACGTGGTCGATGACTTGGCTGCCGCGCTGTCGGCGCCGGTCGTTGACGGCGTGACTTACGTGACCCCCGATGGCGCCCGCGTCGCCTGCGGCGGCCTGGTGCGCGTGGGCCTCGATGCCGGCGAGGCTTCGGGTGCCTTGGAGCGCAAGCGTCGTATTCGCGAGCTGGAGGGCCTGGAGCCCGATCTGGCTGCCGTGTTTGAGCATGTGTCGGATCAGGTCGTCGAGGCCAATGCGGCCGTTGAGGAAGCGCGTGCCGCTGAGGGCGATGCCGCCGGCGAGATCGCCCGTCTTGAGGGCGAGCGCCGCTCGTTGCTCTCCGAGATCGGCCGCTTGGAGCAAAGCGTCAACAATGCCGAGGTCGAGCGCGTGCGCATCTCCAAGCGCCGCGAGCAGGCCTCCGAAGCCGTTCGCGCTGCGCGCCCGCGCGTTGACGAGCTCACCCGTTCGCGCGACGAGGCCCGTGCGCAGGCAAGCGACCTGGGTCTCCAGATTGCCGAGGCCAACGACGAACTCGACCGCGTTCGCCGTGACGATTCCGAGGCCGCCGGCAAGCTCGCCGACGCCAAGGTTCGCCTAGCCCAGACGAGCGAACGCCTGCGTTCACTGAAGGGCCGCGTGCCCGACCTGGAGCATCGCCTGGAGGGCATCGATCGTCGTATCCGCGGAACACGCCAGGCTTCGCGCTCGCTCGAGCTGCTGCGCCTGCGCGTTGACCCCATGCACGAGCGTTATTCGGCCCTGCTGGAGCGCGCGTCGGATTGGGCAGCGCGCCTGCGTGACCAGGCCTCTCTGGAAGAGGCGGACTCCGCTTCGCTCAAGAAGACCATCGAGGATGCCAAGGCAGAGGTTGCCCGCGCTAAGGAGCGGGTCGATACCGCCTCCGCCACGCAAAACGAGTTCAAGGTCGCACGTGGCAAGCTCGAGGTGCAGGTAGAGGCCGCCATTAAGGCCATTACCGCCGATGGCACCACGGTACTCGAGGAAGCGCTCATGCTTCCTGCTCCTACCGACCGTGATGCCGCCGAGCGTGAGCTCAACCAGCTTGTGCGCCAGATCAACAACCTTGGTCCCGTTAACCAAGTTGCCATGGAGGAGTACGAGCAGCTCAAGCGCCGCGCCGACTACATCGAGGAGCAGCTGGCCGATCTGGAGAGCGCGCGCAAGGCGCTCACCAAGATAACCGTGGCTATCGACCGCAAGATGCGTAAGGCCTTCCTAGTTACCTTTGAGAAGGTCGATGCGAACTTCCGCGAGATCTTCGCTATGTTGTTCCCGGGCGGCCAGGCACATCTGGAGATGACCGACCCCGAGCATCCGGCCGAGACAGGCATCGAGGTCGTGGCGCAGCCGCGCGGCAAGCGCATCACCAAGATGATGCTCATGTCGGGCGGCGAGAAGAGCCTGACGGCGCTCGCTCTGCTCTTTGCCGTTTACCGCACGCGCACGGTGCCGTTCTATGTGCTGGACGAGGTCGAGGCGGCGCTCGATGACGCTAACCTGTCCAAGCTCATCGGAGCCCTCGATGTGCTGCGTTCCGATACGCAGCTCTTGGTTATCTCGCATCAGCGCCGTACTATGGAGGACGCTGACGTTCTCTATGGCGTCTCGATGCAAGCCGACGGCGTCAGTCGCGTCGTCTCGCAAAAACTCGATCGCGAAACCGGAAAGGTCGTGAATGCATAATGGGATTCTTTGATGCTCTCTCGCGCGGACTTGAGCGCAGCCGAGAGGCCCTCAACGAGGTATTCTACTTTGGCGGCGAGGTCGACGAGGACTTTTGGGAGGACCTTGAGGACACCCTCGTCATGGGTGACATGGGCGCCGAGGTTGCCATCAAGGTCTCCGATGACCTGCGCGATGCCGCGGCCAAGAAGAACCTCAAGACCGCCCCGCAACTCCGTCGCGCCCTGGCCGAGCAGCTCGAGCAGCACTTTGTGCCCATCGAGCGCGATCCGTTCTCCGATACGCCGAGCTGCGTGCTGTTTGTGGGCATTAACGGTGCCGGCAAGACCACGACGGTCGGTAAGATCGCGAGCGCTATGGCCTCCCGCGGCAAGAACGTCGTGATCGGTTCGGCCGATACCTTCCGCGCTGCCGCTATCGAGCAGCTCGATGTGTGGGGCCAGCGCGCTGGCGTCCCCGTCATCAAGCGCGACCGCGGCTCCGACCCGGCAAGTGTTTGCTACGACGTGCTCGACGAGGCCGACAAGCGCGGCAGCGACCTGGTGCTCATCGATACCGCCGGTCGTCTGCACACGAGCCCCGAGCTCATGCGCGAGCTTGCCAAGGTGGTCAATGTGACCCGCAAGCGCGCCGCCAATATGGCCGCCGGCCCCATGCCCGTCTATGTCGTGCTCGTGATCGATGCCGCAACGGGCCAAAACGGCCTCAACCAGGCGCTCGAGTTTAACGAGGCGCTTGGCCTGGACGGTATTATCATGACAAAGCTCGACGGCACGGCAAAGGGCGGTATCGCCATGGCCGTGGCCGAGAAGCTCAAGCTTCCCATCCTGCGCATCGGCGTGGGCGAGCAGGTCGATGACCTGCAGGAGTTTAATGCCAAAGATTTCTGCCGCGCCCTGGTGGGCGAGTCCAACTAAGGAGTGACTAGTGTTTGATTCTCTGAGCGATCGCCTCAACGACACATTTGACCGCCTGCGCGGCAAGGGTAAGCTGACCGAGGCCGATATCACCTCTGCCATGCGCGACATTCGCATGGCGTTGCTCGAGGCCGACGTCAACTTTAAGGTCGTCAAGGAGTTCGTCGCCAAGACCAAGGAGCGCTGCATGACCGCCGAGGTCATGGAGTCGCTGTCGCCGGCGCAAAACGTCGTCAAGATCGTACTCGACGAGCTCACCGAGATGCTCGGCTCCACCGAGAGCAAGCTCGTCTTTAGCAACCGCATTCCCAATGTCATCATGCTCGTGGGCCTGCAGGGCTCCGGTAAGACTACGGCGGCCGTAAAGCTGGCCTACCTGCTCAAGAAGCAGGGCCGCTCGCCGCTGCTCGCCGCGTGCGACGTCTACCGTCCCGCCGCTGCCGACCAGCTTGCCACGCTCGGCGGAGAGATCGGCGTTCCGGTCTTCCGCGGTGACGGCGCGCACCCGGTCGATATCGCCAAGGGCGCCATCCAGGAGGCCGTTGACCACCTGCGCGACGTGGTCATCGTCGATACCGCCGGTCGCCTGCAGATCGACGAGCAGATGATGCAGGAGGCCGTGGATATCAAGAAGGCCGTCAAGCCCGATCAGGTGCTGATGGTCGTCGATGCCATGACCGGCCAGGATATTGTCAACGTCGTCTCGACCTTCGCCGAGCGCACCGACTTTGACGGCGTGATCATCTCCAAGCTCGACGGCGACGCTCGTGGCGGCGGCGCGCTTTCCGTGCGCCAGGTGACCGGCAAGCCCATCAAGTTCGTGAGCATGGGCGAGAAGCCCGATTCGCTTGAGCCGTTCTACCCCGACCGCATGGCCAAGCGCATTTTAGGCATGGGCGATGTCGTCGGCATTATCGAGAAGGCCCAGGAGGCGGCCGACGCCGAGCAGCTCGAGGCTGCCGAGCGTATGCTGCGCGAGGGTTTTACCATGAACGACATGCTCGACCAGATGAAGGCCGTCAAGAAGATGGGCGGTATGAAGGGCATTCTGGGCATGCTTCCCGGTGGTCAGCGCGCGCTCAACCAGATGGGCGGCAACCTGGACGAGGGCATCTTTGACAAGAACGAGGCCATCATCATGTCGATGACCAAGGAGGAGCGCCTGCGTCCCTCCATCATCAACGGTCAGCGCCGTGCCCGCATTGCCAAGGGTGCCGGCGTGACCCCCACCGAGGTCAACAGCCTTATGAAGCAGTGGGGCGAGATGAATAAGATGATGGGCCGCATGCGCACGATGGCCAATCAGGCGCAGGCCGGCGGCAAGAAGGGCAAGAAGGGTAAGAAGGGCAAAAAGATGCGCATGCCCAATATTCCCGGTCTGGATGCCATGGGCCTGGGCGGCATGGGCGGCCTGGGAACGGGCGGCCCCAAGTCCGATATGGACCTACTGCGCCAGATGGAAGCGCAGATGCGTAATAAGAAATAGTGCTGTAATTCCAGCTTGATATGGCAAAGGCCACTCGGAAGCTACCGGGTGGCCTTTGTTGTTGGCTTTGATTGTTGGGTTGCGTTCAGCGTCGCGCCCCGAGTTCGCGGTGCCGTGCCGTTAGTGGCAGCCGCAGCCCTCGTGGCCCTCGTGCTCGTGATGTCCGTGGCAACCGCAGGATTCGCCGTGCTCGTGGGTGTGCTCGTGGTCATGCCCGTGGCAGTCGCAGGTGGCTTCGCCGTTCTGTGCGAGCGTGCCGGTGATAAGTGCCTCGACGCAAGCGTCGCAGTTGCCCTGGGCACCTGCATATACCGTGATGCCGGCTTGAGCAAGCGCGTTGATAGCGCCACCGCCGATGCCGCCGCAGATGAGCGTGTCCACGCCGCCGTTGGCGAGTAGGCCCGCCAGGGCGCCGTGACCGGTGCCGCCGGTGCCCACGACCTGCTCGTTGAGCACCTTGCCGTCCTGAATGTCGTAGATCTTGAACTGCTCGCTGCGGCCAAAGTGCATAAAGATGTTGCCGTTGTCGTACGTGGTTGCCACCCTCATGGTGTCGACCTCCTTTGCTGGCCATGCGGCCGTTGTCGTGGTGATGGGGGAGTATGCGATATTGCCGCCCTCGATGACAACCGCCCGTCCATTGACCAACGCGTTTGCCACCTTGCGATGCGCGCGACTGCAGATTGCCGCTACCGTGGCGCGGGCAATGCCCATGCTCTGGGCGACTTCCTCCTGATTGAGGCCTTCCAGGTCGCATAGGCGCAGGACCTCGAGCTCGTCGACTGTCATATCGATGGCGTCTCCGCTGGCAAGGCCGTCTGGGGTAAAGCCGCGATATTCGGGGATGATCCCAACACGGCGTAATTTTTCGCGTCTTCCTGCCATGCGCACTCCTTATCTGACATATGTTAATAATAGAATAGCGAACGTGCAGATTTGCGCAAGGAATTTCTGTCATATGTCAGAAAATGAGCGCTTATGTTTGGGCTGTGGGGCCGCGTGCGTCTGGGCTACAATGAATCTCGCTTGTAGGCGACTGACAGGAGGGTCAATGAGCAAGGCTGATCAACAGTTTGTAACCATGTGCCGAGATATCTTGGACCATGGCACCACCACCGAGGGCCAAAAGGTCCGCCCGGTGTGGGAGGACGGCACCCCTGCCTATACCATTAAAAACTTTGGCGTTACGGCACGCTACGACCTGCGCGAGGAGTTCCCCGCGCTTACCTTGCGCCGCACGGCGCTTAAGTCTGCGATGGACGAGATCCTGTGGATCTATCAAAAGAAGTCCAATAACGTTCATGACCTCAACAGCCATATTTGGGACGAGTGGGCCGACGAGACCGGCTCCATCGGCAAGGCCTATGGGTATCAGATTGGCCAGAAGAGCCATTATGCCGAGGGCGATTTCGACCAGATGGACCGCGTGCTGTACGACCTTAAGCATACGCCGTACAGCCGCCGCATCATGACCAACACGTACGTGTTTAGCGACCTGTCCGAAATGCACCTGTATCCGTGCGCGTACAGCGTGACCTATAACGTTACGCAGCGCCCGCATGACGATAAGCCCACGCTCAACATGATTCTCAACCAGCGCAGCCAGGACATTTTGGCCGCGAACAACTGGAATGTGTGCCAGTACGCCATTTTGCTGATGATGGTCGCGCAGTCGGTCGACATGATTGCTGGCGAGCTGCTGCACGTGATCGCCGATGCCCATATTTATGACCGTCATGTCGATATCGTCCGTGAGCTTATCGAGCGTCCGCAGTTTGCGGCGCCTAAGGTAACGCTTAACCCCGACGTGCATGATTTCTACGCGTTTACGACCGATGACCTTATCGTGGAGGGCTACGAGCACGGCCCGCAGGTCAAGAACATTCCCATTGCGGTGTAGGTGGCGCTTATGACGTGTAAGCTTTCTGCCATCGTCGCCGTGTGTGATGATTGGGGCATTGGTTGCGAGGGCGACATGGTGGTGTCCAATCGCGCCGACATGCGCCATTTTGTGGCGTGCACCAAAGGTTGCCCGGTCATTATGGGACGCAAGACGCTGCTGAGTTTTCCCGGCGGGCGTCCGCTCAAGAACCGCCGCAATATTGTGCTTACCCGCGACGAGAGCTTTGCTCCCGAGGGCGTCGACGTGGTGCATAGTATCGACGAGGCGCTCGCCGCGGTTGCCGATGAGCCCGTTGCCTGGGTGATCGGTGGTGGCGATGTCTATCGGCAGTTTTTGCCGTACTGCGTGGAGGCCGAGGTCACGCATGACCACTGCGTTCATCCCGTGGACACGTATTTTCCCAATTTGGACGCCGATCCTGCATGGGAAGTTTCGCAGGCTGGCGGGGTTGCCACGATTGCCGCGGGTGAGGGTGACGAGGGTCTCGATTATGAGTTCGTGACATATCGTCGCGTTGAGGCGTGAATCGCCTAGCGTGAACGGTATTATCGGGTTGATTGAATGCATGGGGCGGCGCTTCGCGTCGCCTCGTTTGGTATAGATGTGCTGTTAAGAAGGGTGCGGGCTGGCTGCTATGACTGATGCCGTTGAGGTTCTGCGAATCGATTCGCTTACGGATGAGCGGCTCGACGCCTACGTGCGACTGACCGAGCGCGAGCTTCGCTGCGTGCTGGAGCCCCAAAAGGGTATCTTTATCGCTGAGAGTGCCAAGGTTATCGAGCGCGCGGTGCGCGCCGGATACCAGCCGGTGAGCTTTCTTTTGGGCGAAC
The DNA here is from genome assembly GCA_958420355.1 of uncultured Collinsella sp. Classification (GTDB taxonomy): domain Bacteria; phylum Actinomycetota; class Coriobacteriia; order Coriobacteriales; family Coriobacteriaceae; genus Collinsella. The sequence continues at coordinate 82,960 of CATZJG010000008.1, read as the reverse complement.
GCTGGCTTGATCAGATGATGCCGCTGTTTGAGCGCCTGGTTGTGCGCGAGGGCGCAGGTCCGGTTCCTGTGTTCGTTGCCTCCATGGAGCTCATGGAGCAATTGACGGGCTTTAACGTGACGCGCGGCGCGCTCGCGGCGTTTCGTCGCCCGCGGCAGATTCCGGTTGATGAGTTTCTCGACGGCGTCGTCGAGGCGGCGGGGGAGCGTCCGGTGCGTGTGTGCGTGCTCGAGGGCATTGTCGACCATACCAATGTGGGCGCGATTTTCCGTTCGGCGGCCGCATTGAACGTTGACGGTATTTTGGTCAGCCCTACGTGCTGCGACCCGCTGTACCGTCGCTCGGCCCGCGTGAGCATGGGCACGGTTTTCCAGGTGCCTTGGACGCGCATTGGCAGCGAGGCTCGTGTGTGGCCGCACGATGGCCTGGCGGCACTGCACGAAGCCGGTTTTTCCTGTGCTGCCATGGCATTGACGGACGATTCCGTATCGCTGGACGATCCCGTGCTGCAGGAGATTGACCGCCTGGCAATCTTTATGGGTACCGAGGGTGCCGGCCTGGGTGCCAAGACTATCGCGGGCTGCGACCGGGCCGTGCGCATTCCGATGGCGCACGGGGTCGATTCGCTTAACGTGGCAGCGGCGAGTGCCGTCGCCTTTTGGCAGCTGTGCCCGCACGTGAGCAACGAGTATCACTACCAGCCGGGGCTGTATCACTAGGCAGATATTTCGCACCTGGCTCTGATTCGGGGTGTTTCGGTCGACGCCGGTCGGTGCTAAGCTGATATTGGCTTTGGTCTTAAATTGCCGTTTTGTTGTTTAACATACGTTGGCGGGGAGGGCGTGTGGCTAAGAAATCTACGGCTATCGATGTAACGCAGGGTGTCATTTGGCAACAGCTGCTGTCGCTGTGCGTCCCCATCTTCTTTAGTTCGTTTTTTCAGCAGGCCTACACGCTTATCGGTACGTATATCGTTGGCCAGTTTGGCGGCAAGCTCGCGCTGGGCGGCATTCAGGCCACGATGGTCCTCACCGAGCTCTGCATTGGCTTTTGCGTTGGCGTTGGCGCCGGCTGCGCGGTCATTACCGGTCAGTATTTTGGCCAGCACGATGATGAGCGACTGAGTCGTTCGGTCCATACAGCCATGACGCTCGCGCTGGTGGGCGGTATCGTTTTCTCGATTCTTGGCATAGTGTTCGTTGAGCCCATGCTGGTGCTTATGAACACGCCGCATGAATTATTGGCCGAGGGCGTGGCCTATGCCCGTTGCTATTTTGCCGCCATGGTTGCGGCGCTGCTGCTCAATATGGGAACGGCATTGCTGCGCGCCGTGGGCGACACGCGCGGGCCTGCTGTGATCATCGCTTCCGGTTGCCTTGTTAATGCGGTGCTGGATGTCATCTTCGTTGCCGTGCTTCATATGGAGGCTCTGGGCTGCGGCATCGCGGTGGCGCTGACCATTTGCTCCAACGCCGCGATGATCGTGATTCGTATGATGCACGCACCGGGTGCATGGCGTCTTTCGCTGTCTAAGCTCGGTATCGATCGCGGTATTTGCAAGAGTATGATCTCGTGTGGTCTGCCACTCGGTTTTCAATCGGCTGCCTATTCGATCTCGAACGTGCTGATCCAGGTGTCGGTTAATTCGTTTGGCGCCGATGTCACGACTGCTTGGGGTCTATCTGGGCGCCTGGATGGCATTATCTGGATGGTGACCGAGGCGCTCGGCGTATCGATCACTACGTTCTCGGCGCAGAACTTTGGCGCGCGCAACTACGAGCGCATGCGCAAGGGCTACCATACGTCGCTCGTGCTGTCGTTTATGCTCATTGGTGGCCTGTCTGCCGTGCTGCTGGTGTTCTCGGGCTCGCTGTCGCGTTTGTTTGTCGACGATGCTTCGATTTCGGCGTACACCACGACGATTCTTCATTTTATCGCGCCGTTCTACGCGATTTTCTCGATTATCGAAAACGCGTCGGGCTCCATTCGCGGCGCCGGCGTGAGTTTGCAGCCTATGATGCTCACCATCTTTGGCACTGTCGTGCTCAGGGTGATCTGGGTGTTTGCGATTATGCCGTTCGATCCGTCGCTTGAGCACCTGCTGCTTGTCTACCCCGTAACCTGGGTAATCACCGCAACCATGTTCATCGTCTACCATCACAGCGGAAACTGGCTCGGCCGCGCCACCGCCTAGCCATTCGGGACGTCCCCAATGGCTAGTATTCGAAGCCTTGGCGGGCTAGGAGGCCTTCGTCGAAGTAGTGTTTGACGGGGCGCATTTCGGTGACTAAGTCCGCAAGGTCGGTCAACGGCAGCAGCCCGCGGCCGGTGAGCAAGAGCTCCGTGGTGGCGGGCTTTATCGCAATCAGTTCCTCGACATCCTCTCGCGCCCCAACGCAGCCGTCGTCTTGCCCTTGCCGTCGCCCGTATAGATTTGAACCTTGCCGACTTCTAGTGATGCCATCTCTGTCTTTTCGTGCCCGGCGTCGGTTTATCGCCGTCCGGGTTGGGTATTCTAGAAAGCATTATTAACCCCAGTAGATGGAGTTCAAGCAGATGGAGATGGATGACAACAAGCGTAGACGGAATATGATCCTCTACGTGCTCATCGCCTTCGTCGTCTACCTCGTGCTCTCGACCGTTCTGTTCCCCAACATCGGTCACACGCAGCAGATTACGAAGACCGATTATTCGACGTTTGTCAAAGCGCTCGATAAGAAGAGTGTCGACAAGGTCGAGTACAACACCGACGACTATACGATTTATTACACCAAGAAGGGCGAGGACGAGAACATCGCCTACAAGACGACCGGTGTGCCGAATGACGCGGGCTTTACCGATCGCGTGCTTGAGTCTGGCGCTTCGCTGGAGTCGGTCGTTCCCGATAAAAACTCGGGTTTGATGACCTACTACCTGCTCACACTCGTTCTTCCCATGGCGATTTTCTTCCTCATCGGTTGGTGGCTCAACCGCCGCATGAAGAAGGCTATGGGCGATGACGGCCCGTCGATGAACTTTGGCGGCGGCGGTTTTGGCGGCGGCGGACTGGGTAAGTCCGGCGCGCGCGTGATCGCCTCCAAGGACGTGGGCGTGACCTTTAAGGACGTCGCCGGTCAGGAAGAGGCCAAGGAGTCTCTCAAGGAGGTTGTCGACTTTCTGGAGAAGCCGCAGCGCTACGAGGAGATCGGCGCCAAGCTGCCGCGCGGTGCTCTCCTTGTTGGCCCTCCGGGTACCGGTAAGACCCTGCTAGCCAAGGCTGTTGCCGGCGAGGCTGGTGTTCCGTTCTTTAGCATTTCGGGTTCTGAGTTCGTCGAGATGTTCGTCGGCCGTGGCGCCGCCAAGGTGCGCGACCTGTTTAAGCAGGCCAAGGAAAAGGCCCCGTGCATTGTGTTTATCGACGAGATCGATACCATCGGCAAAAAGCGTGACGGCGGCGGCTTTAGCGGCAACGACGAGCGCGAGCAGACGCTCAATCAGTTGCTGACCGAGATGGATGGCTTCGATAACCACAAGGGTATCGTTGTCCTCGCTGCTACCAACCGTCCCGACAGCCTCGATCCGGCCCTGCTGCGCCCCGGTCGTTTTGACCGCCGCATCCCCGTTGAGCTGCCCGATCTGACCGGCCGCAAGAACATTCTCGAGCTGCATGCCAAGAGCGTGAAGACGCAACCGCCGATCGATCTGACCGCGATTGCCCGCGCCACGCCCGGTGCCTCGGGCGCCGACCTGGCCAATATCATCAACGAGGGCGCCCTGCGCGCCGTTCGCGAGGGTCGCAAGCGTGCAACCCAGGACGACTTCGAGGAGTCGGTGGAGGTCGTCATTGCCGGCCAGCAGCGTAAGTCCACGGTTCTTTCCGACCACGAGAAGCAGGTCGTTTCCTACCACGAGATCGGCCATGCCATCGTCGCTGCCCGCCAAAAGGGTTCCGCGCCGGTTACCAAGATCACCATCGTGCCGCGCACGAGCGGTGCTCTTGGCTATACCATGCAGGTCGAGGAGGACGAGCGCTTCCTGACCACGCGCCAGGAGGTCTTGGACAAGCTTGCCGTCTACTGCGGCGGCCGTGCGGCCGAGGAACTCATCTTTGGCGAGATGACGACCGGTGCCGCCAACGATATCGAACAGGCCACCAAGCTCGCCCGCAACATGGTGACGCGCTTTGGTATGTCCGACGAGTTTGGCATGATGGCGCTCGGTACCGTGCAGAATGCGTACCTCAACCAGGACACGTCGCTTACCTGCGCTCCCGGTACGGCCGAGCGTGTGGACGCGATTGTCGCTAAGCTGATCGAGGACGCGCACGATCGCGCCCTGCAGATCCTGAAGGAGAACAAGTTCAAGCTCCACGAGCTGGCTCGTTATCTGTACAAGAAGGAGACGATCACGGGCGAGGAGTTTATGAATCTCCTCACGCGCGAGAATCCGCTGATGCCGAAGCAGCAGTAATACTAGTTGCGCAGTGTCAATCGCCCCATTTGAGTGTCCATCTCAAATGGGGCGTTTTGCGTGGGGAGTGTTGTATATGAAGATCGTGGTGAGCGCCTGTTTAATGGGCGAGAGCTGCAAGTATAACGGGCTCGATAACTATCATCGCGCGTTGGTCGAGGCCTGCGAACGCACGGGGACTGAGGTCTTGTTGGTGTGCCCCGAGGTCTTTGGCGGCCTGCCCACGCCGCGCAAGCCGTCCGAGATTGTGAATGGTGAGGTCCGTACCTGCGGGGGTACCTCGGTCGATCGCGAGTTTCGTCTAGGCGCTCAACGTGCGCTCGATATATGCGAGCAAGCGGGCGGCCCGTCCGAGATTGCTGCGTGCGTCTTGCAGGATCGCAGTCCGTCGTGCGGCGTGGGCCATATCTACGACGGATCCTTCAGCGGCACGCTCACAACGGGTAACGGTGTCTTCGTTGACCTGCTCCTGCGCCACGGCTACCGCGTGATCCCGGCAAGCGAATTCGACTCGAGCATGTTACAGCAATAAAAAACCGCCACAAAGGTACTGTCCCCTTTGTGGCGGTTTTGGTCGGTTAGGCCAGGATAGAGTGGCCGTAGGCGTTGGCGGCCTTGATGGCGGCGGCGAACTTCTCGTCGGTGAAGGGCTCCGGGTTACCCTGCTTCCACTCGTTGGTGGCGTGGGCATACTCACACAGCGCCGGGATGTCGGCCTCGGTAAGGCCGACCTGCTCAAGCGTCACGGGCAGCCCCATCTGCTTGTTAAAGGCGGCGTAGCGCTCAAGGTTCTCGGTGTCTCCCGTATAGGCAAACAGCACGAGCACGCCCAGGCTCACGACCTCGCCGTGCAGGTAGGTGCCCTCACGCGGAATGCTGCAGGTGGCGTTGTAGAATGCGTGCGCCACGCTCGAGTTGTAGTAGTAATCGTTCTGGTTGGTCAGGTTGGAGACGTAGCTCCGTGTTGACCACGATATCGAGCGCAATCTGCTTGACGGCCTCGCTCGACAGGTTCTGGCGCACATCCTCAAGACCCTGCACGCCGTAGGTAAACAGCGGCTCGGAGCAGGTGTGGGCGAGTGCCAGGCCAAGACCGGCGGTGTGCTCCAAGTTGCCGGCGCTCGTGGCGTACTCGACCTCGGGCTGCTTGGACAGGGCATCACCCACGCCGGCCCAGAAGTACTCCGCCGGTGCCTCGGCGATGATCTTGGGGTTGATGAAGATGTGCGCCGGTCGGTTGGGGTATGAATAGCCCTCGAGCGAGCCGTCGTCGTTGTACACGACGGCAATGGCGGTCGCGGCGGAGCAGTTGGAACAGATCGTCGGGACCGTAAAGACGATCTTCTTGAGCTCGATGGCTGCGGTCTTCACGGTGTCGAGCGCCTTGCCGCCGCCGCAAGCAATGAGCACGTCGGCTTCCTGGCAGGCAGGGGAGTTCACAACCTTGGCAATATTGGCACGCGTACTGTTGGTGCCATAGACGCGCGTCTCCAGGACCTCGACATCGGTACCTTCAAGTGCCGCCTCGATGCCCGGCAGCGCCGCAGCCAGGGCTCGCTTGCCGCCAATGATGGCGACCTTCTTCGCGCCGTACTCTGCCAGTGCGGCGGGCAGCTCGGTAAAGCAATCCTCGCCAACGGTGTAGTCGCTCATTCCAATCGTGCGCATAGCAACCTTCTTTCGTTCGATAGAGTGCTTTCAGGTATTTTGCTCCTAGAGAAGGGCTGCAATAGCGAGAAATTTCGAACGTATAAAACCAGTGTTGAGGGTTTTTCGCCGGCGCGGAACGTGCTAGCATACACCGCATAAGCGTTGATGGGGACGAGTAGTCGGCCATCCGCATGCTACAGAGAGCGGGGTGCGCTGAGAACCCGTGCATGCGACCGATGAAAATCACCCCGGAGCTGCGGTCCCAACGGACGTGCCGTGCAGGTTCGTCTTAGTAGACATCGCCGAGATGGTCGTCGATACAGGCCAGCCGAGTAACGGATGCGAGCGCGCGAATATGCGGGCGAGGGCATCTAAGCTGGGTGGTTAAGCGAGGAGCTTTTGCGGGCGTGCAGCCCGTTTTGCGGCGCTTCGTCCCAGCTTGTAGGGACGGGCGCTTTTTTGGTGCCCAGAGGGCGTGCGCGCCCATGACATGAAAGGGGTACCGTGGCAAACGAGTACAAGCAGACGATGAATCTGCCCAAAACCGGATTTCCCATGCGTGCCGGTCTTTCCAAGTCCGAGCCCAAGCGACTCAAGGACTGGCAGGACAACAAGGTCTACGAGCAAGTTCTAAAGAAGAACGAGGGTCACAAGAAGTTCGTGCTGCACGACGGCCCTCCGTACGCCAACGGCCCGATCCACATCGGCCACGCCATGAACAAGATCTCCAAGGACATGATCAACCGTTACTGGATGATGCAGGGCTGCGAAGTTCCCTATGTCCCCGGTTGGGACTGCCACGGTCAGCCGATCGAGCATAAAGTCGAGGAGAAGCTCGGCACCGAGAAGTTCAACCAGACCTCCACGGCTCAGATCCGTGAGCTTTGCAATAAGTTTGCTGTCGAGAACATCGAGCTGCAGAAGGCCGGCTTCCGTCGCCTGGGCGTGCTCGGCGATTGGGACAACCCCTATCTGACGCTCTATCACCAGCATGACGCCGCCGACATCGAGGTCTTTAAGGCCATGTTCGACAAGGGCATGATCTATCGCGGTCACAAGCCCGTCCACTGGTGCAAGCACTGCCATACCGCACTCGCTGAGGCCGAGATTGAGTACTCCGACGAGACGAGCCCGTCCATCTTCGTGCGCTTTGAGATGACCTCCAAGCCCGCCGGCCTCGAGAACTTCGACGGCCCGGTTGACTTCATCATCTGGACGACCACGCCGTGGACCATCCCCTCCGACCAGGCAGTTTCTCTCAAGCCCGGTGCCGCCTACGTCGCCGTTGAGCACAACGGCCGCGCCGAGGTCATGCTCGAGGACCTGGCTCCCAAGTGCTGTGAAGAGTTTGGCTGGGAGTACACCCCGGTTGTGGTCGACGGCAAGCCCTATGTGGTTCCCGCCGAGACCTTCCATCACATCCACTACAAGCAGCCGATCTTTGACGGTGTTGAGGGCGTGGCGCTGCTGGCCGATTACGTCGGTGTCGATGACGGTACCGGTATCGTCCACAACTCGCCCGGCCACGGCGTCGACGACTACTTTGCCTGCCTCAAGGAGGGCATTACCGACATCTGCATGCCGGTCGATGACGACGGCAAGTTCTACACCGGCGAGGAGTTTGGTACCGGTGGCCCCTTCAGCGGTATGGACACCGATGAGGCCAACCCGCACATCATCGAGTTCCTGCGCGAGCGCGGCACCCTGGTCCTCGAGAAGAAGATCACGCACAGCTATCCGCACTGCTGGCGCTGCAAGCATCCGGTGCTCTTCCGTGCTACCGACCAGTGGTTTGTCTCGATGGACAAGACCGGTTTGCGCGAGCAGGCTGGCAAAGAGGTCCGCGAGAACGTCAAGTGGTATCCGGCCCACGCGGCTAACCGCATCGGCGCCATGGTCGAGCAGCGTCCCGACTGGTGCATCAGCCGTCAGCGCAACTGGGGCGTGCCTATCCCCAGCTACACCTGCGCCGACTGCGGCGAGAAGGTCATGAACGACGCCACGCTCGACGCCGTCATCAAGCTCTTCCACGAGAAGGGCTCTGACGCCTGGTTTACCGACGCTCCCGAGAGTTACCTGGGCGAGGCCTGCGTCTGCCCCAAGTGCGGCGGCCATCACCTCAAGGCCGATAAGGACATCCTCGACGTGTGGTGGGATTCCGGCGTCTCCTGGAAGGCCGTCTGCGAGTACCGTCCCGAGCTGGAGTATCCGGCGGATGTGTACCTCGAGGGCTCCGACCAGCACCGCGGTTGGTTCCAGAGTTCGCTGCTCACCTCGGTGGGTGCCAACGGCCATGCTCCGTACAAGGCGGTCGTCTCGCAGGGCTTCACACTCGATGGCCAGGGCCGCAAGATGTCCAAGTCGCTCGGCAATGTCATCGACCCCAATAAGGTCTGCGACGAGATGGGCGCTGACATCATCCGTCTGTGGGTTGCATCCGTCGATACCAGCTCCGACGTGTCCATCGACCACGAGATCCTTGCTCGTACGTCCGATGCCTACCGTCGTTTCCGCAACACGCTGCGCTTCCTGCTCTCCGAGCTCGAGGGTCAGTTTGAGCCCGAGACCGACGGCGTCGCCTTTGCCGACCTGCTGCCGCTCGACAAGCTCATGGTTGCCCGCCTGACTCAGGTTCAGGCCGAGGTCGACGACGCCTACGCCAGCTACGAGTTCCCGCGCGCCTACCGTGCGCTTTATGACTTCGTGGTTACCGAGCTCTCCAACGTGTACCTCGACGCCCTGAAGGACCGTCTGTACTGCGACAAGCCCGGCTCGCTCGAGCGTCGCAGCGCCCAGACCGTGCTGGCCGAGCTCTTCTCGATGCTCATGCGCGACCTGCAGCCGATCCTGTCCTACACGGTTGACGAGGCCATGGCATATGCGCCCGCTGGCTGCGTCGATCACCAGAAGTACGCCGCGCTGCTCGATTGGTACAAGTCGCCCATCACGGTCGACGAGGCCAATGAGTTCGAGGGCGTGCTCGAGGCTTCTCTTGAGCTCCGTAGCGCCGTGACCAAGGCCCTTGAGGATGCCCGTTCTGCCGGCACCTTCACCAAGAGCCAGCAGGTTCGCGTCAAGGCGGTCGTTCCCGCCGAGATGTACGCGCTGCTGACTGGTGACAAAGCGGTCGACCTGGCCGAGTTCTACATCGTCTCCGATGTTGAGCTGACCCAGGGCAAAGAGCTTTCCGTCTGCATTGATGCTGCCGAGGGCGAGTGCTGCGACCGTTGCTGGAACTACCGCACCACCGTCGGCGAGTACAACGGCCACGCTCACATCTGCAAACGCTGCGCTGATGCGCTGAACTAACCGTTGGGGACGTTCTTAAACGACTGTCAAACAAGAACGTCCCCAACGTCAACTTTTGTCACGTCCAAGCGGCATTCTGTTTTTCGGAATGCCGCTTTCGTTTTTTTAGCTGGTTATTTCGCTTGCGTTGGTGGATATGTCGTGCGCTCTGCTTGTGGCAATATAAGATGTTTACTTGTGTTAAACGGAATTCGATGTTCTTGAGGGTAGGGGATTTCTTTGGGTCGTGCTGGGGATATGACGCCGCCTTTGCGCTGGCGGTTAGGTGTTGCTGGTGGGGTGGTGCTGGTTGTGCTGCTTGTTGACCAGCTGACCAAGCTTGCGGTTCGTGCCGTGGGCGACGTTTTGCATGTGACTGTTATCCCCGGTGTGATCGACTTCCTGTTTGTCCGCAATATCGGTGCTGCCTTTAGCATGGGCGAGGGGCATGGCGTTGCGTTTGCTTTGCTGGCGCTTGCGGTCATTGTCGCCATTGCCGTGTACTTGCTTCGCGCGCCCCAGCTTGCTCGCTTGGAGGTTGTGGGCATGGCTATGGTCGCGGGCGGCGCCATTGGCAACGCGATCGACCGTCTGGCCTTTGGCTTCGTGACCGATTTTATTGCCACCACCTTCATCGACTTTCCCGTCTTCAATGTGGCCGATATCGGCATTACCGTGGGCGTTGTGCTCGCCCTCTTCGGCTACATGTTCTTGAGTCCCGCGGCCCGCGAGGTTGATGCGACTGCCGAGCTCAATGCCCGTGATGAGGCCCGCGCTAAGCGCAAAGCCAAGCAGCGTGGGGAGCGTGCCCGCAAGATTCGCGAAAGGAATGAGCGTTAATGGCCGACATCCATATTCTTGTTGCCGACGATTCCGCTGGTCAGCGTCTTGACGCCTATTTGGGCGCCAACGATGGCTGTCCCACGCGCTCTGCCTGCGCGCATCTGATCGAGGGAGGCGCCGTTGCCGTCAACGGTGAGACTTGTCTCTCTAAAAAGTACGCCGTACGCGCCGGCGATCGCATCTCGGTCGACTTGCCCGAGCCGCACGACCCGACCGACGTGATTCCCGAGGCCATTCCCCTCGATATCCGCTACGAGGACGACTACCTTATCGTGCTCTCCAAGCAGCGGGGCCTGGTGTGCCATCCCGCCCATGGCCACGAGAGCGGCACCCTTGCGAACGCTCTGGTCTACCACTGCGGCATCGATCATCTTGGTACTGTGCAGGGTGAGGACCGCCCCGGCATCGTGCATCGCCTGGATCGCGATACCTCGGGCCTTATGCTCGCGGCAAAAGACGACGACACCCAGCGCGCGCTTCAGAATCTCATCCGCACGCGCACGCTCGACCGTCGCTATATCACGCTCGTTCACGGTCACATCGCCATGGACGAGGGCACTATCAACACCGGTATTGCCCGTTCCACGCGCGACCGCGTGAAGATGGCGGTTTCGGATGACCCCTTTGCCCGTCAGGCCATTACGACCTTTAAGGTCCTCGAGCGCTTTGATTCCACGCGTTTTGACGACGGCTATACGCTCGTTGAGTGCCACCTGTTTACGGGCCGCACACATCAGATTCGCGTGCATATGCGCCATATCAACCACGCCTGCGTGGGCGATCCGCTCTACGGCAAGTGCGATGCGCGTGCCGATCAGGGCCTGACCAGGCAGTTCCTGCATTCTTGGCGCGTTGCGTTCGATCATCCCGTAACGGGGAAGCGCATTGAGTGCCGTGACGAGTTGCCGTGGGATCTCGCTGCGGTTCTCGACGATCTGGCTCCGCGCTCGCTCGGTCGCACGGCCGTTGGAGATGAAATCGTTCCGCAGCTCGGTCTTCTCGAAGCCTAGCCAGTATTAGGTGGTTTCTTGAACTCGGTAAGCCTGCGGTAAGATATACGATTGTTTACGTTACACGTTGCTGGGAGCCTGCATGCTCGCCTTTTTACAAACCAACACACCCATCGTGATCTTCAACCAGATTGTCGTCACGCTGCTCACGGTCTGCTTTCTGTACCAGGTGGTCTTCTTTGTCATTGGCGCTCTTCGTGGCGAGGTCGCGCCTCCCAAGGCCAAAAAACTCCATCGCTATGCCTTTTTTATCGCGGCGCATAACGAGGAAGCCGTAATTGCCAATCTCGTACGCTCCATCAAGGACCAGGACTATCCGTCCGAGCTTATCGAGGTCTTTGTCGTTGCCGACGCCTGCACCGACAACACCGCTCAGCTCGCACGCGAGGCCGGTGCCATTGTTTACGAGCGCAATGACCTGGCCCGAAAGGGCAAGAGCTGGGTCATGGACTTTGGTTTCGATCGCATTCTCAACGAGTATCCCGACACGTTTGAGGGCTACTTTATCTTCGATGCCGACAACGTTATCTCCCGCGATTACGTGTCCAAGATGAACGATGCCTTTGACCAGGGCTTCCATGTGGTCACGAGCTATCGCAATTCCAAGAACTTCGGCAGCTCGTGGATCTCGGCTGCTAATGCCACGTGGTATCTACGCGAGGCGCGCTTCCTCAACAACGCGCGCAATATCTGTAAGACGTCCTGCGCTGTTTCGGGTTCGGGTTACCTTATCTCGTCAAGCGTTATCGAGGGCATGCACGGTTGGCAGTTCCACACGCTGACCGAGGACATTCAGTTCACTACGTTCTGCGCTATTCACGGTATTCGCATTGGCTATGCGCCGGCGGAGTTCTTTGACGAGCAACCCGTGACGTTCAAGGCATCCTGGAAGCAGCGTATGCGCTGGACCAAGGGCTTTTACCAGGTGTTCTTTACCTACGGTAAGCATCTGGTCAAGTCGATGTTCCGCTATCATCGCTTTGCCGCCTACGACATGTTCATGACGATCGCCCCGGGTATGCTGCTATCGCTGATCTCGATGCTCGCTAATGCGACGTTCTTGATTGTGGGTGGCCTTTCGCATGGTTTCTTGGCAACCGAAGTCGAGATGCAGGCGTGCGCCGCTTCGCTCATTATGACCTTCGCCATGATGTATCAGACGTTCTTTATCCTGGCGCTGCTCACGACTATCTTTGAGTACAAGCATATTCACTGCGCGCAAAAGTGGCGCCTGGTGACTAACCTGTTTACCTTCCCGATCTTTATGTTCAGCTATATCCCCATCACGGTGGCCGCGCTGTTCCTGAAGGTCGACTGGGTGCCGACGCAGCACGCCGTCAACGTTACCCTTGACGAGGTCATGCAAGGCGCCAAATAACCACCACCAAAACCACCGCAAAGGGGACAGGCACCTTTGTGGTGGTTTTTGCTTTTGCGATGCAGCTCGAGGAGGAGTCCGATGGCCTATATCCCGTTTTGGATTTGCATCTTTGCCGGCGTGGCAATTGATGCCCGTCAGCGACGTTTTCCCAATGAACTTGCCGGTGCGTGTGCGGTGACGGCGTTAGTGGGCGTTTGGCTCGACAAAGGCGTTAACACAGCGCTTGACCACGCCGGTCTTGCGGTCATCGTCTACCTTGCCCTTGTGCTCACTGAGTCGCTCTGGCGGCGCCTTCGCCACGCCCCGGGCATCGGCATGGGGGATGCCAAGGCGCTCTTCGCGCTTTGCACGCTCGACCCTATGGGTGGCATCGTGGCATTTGCCGTCGCACTCCTGGCCCTGGCCCTCTCCTGCCTCTTCACAAAATCACGCTCCCTGCCATTGCTCCCGTTTTTGGTGCCGATTTTTGCCATAATCGAGGTCGTGGGCTGCACTTTGTAACCGATTGCGCATCCTTCTTAAGGAGCATGCCATGGCAACTAATCAAGAAACGGCCGTCATTAAGGCGCGCATGGACCGTATTCCCTCGGCGTTGTCGCCCGAACTTGTCGAGCGCATTGCCGCCGATCGTGCTTCGGGCTATGTCAACCCGTATCGTTGCAACGACGATCAGGTCATTCGTCGTATTGATCGCGCCGCCGACAAAGGCACGCTTATGCGTCCGGCGTTTATGCGCGATACCGAAAAGATACTTCATCTTCCGGCGTACACCCGTTATGCAGGCAAAACGCAGGTCTTTAGCTTCCGTAGTAATGACGATCTGTCACGCCGCGGTTTGCACGTGCAGCTCGTCTCCCGCATTGCGCGCGATATCGGTCGCGCCCTGGGGCTCAATTGCGATCTGATCGAGGCGATTGGCCTGGGTCACGACTTTGGACACACGCCTTTCGGCCATGCCGGCGAGCGTTTCCTCAACGATATCTATCATGAGCGTACGGGGCGTTATTTTTTCCATAACGTACAGTCGGTCCGCGTGCTCGACACACTGTACGGCCGCAACGTGTCGCTCCAGACGCTCGACGGCGTGCTATGCCATAACGGCGAGTACGAGCAGCGTGTGTTTGAGCTCTCGGACATGAGCTCCTTTGACCAGTTTGACCAGACGGTTGAGGATTGCATTGCCACGGGCTATAGCGCAATTGGGCATCTGCGTCCCATGACGCTCGAGGGCTGCGTCGTTCGCATCTCGGATATTCTTGCCTACGTCGGTCGTGACCGTCAGGATGCGATCGCGGCGGGCCTGCTTTCGCCCGACGTTTTTGATGATGGCCGGGGCGGTGCCTACAACAGTTGGATCCTTACGCACGCTTCCATCGATATCGTTGAGCACAGCTATGGTAAGCCGCGCATCGAGATGAGCGAGGACCTGTTTGGGGAAATCCGCCGAGCCAAGCGCGAGAACTACGAGAAGATCTATAGCAAGGGCGGTATCGAAGGCGATTCCGAGGTGGAGCTGCGCGAGGCCTTCGAAAAGCTCTACGACCGTTGCCTGCGGGATCTAAATAGTGGTGACGAGTCCTCTTACATCTTTAAGCACCATATTTCGCGCATTGAGCAGCAACTTTCCTACTACGATCGCACCTATGCCTGGCAGGACGACAAGGATCAAGCCGTGGTGGATTATATCGCGAGCATGACGGACGGTTATTTCTGCGAACTGACGAGCAAGCTGTTCCCGGGTCTAAAGTTTCCGCATCGTACCTATATTAACGAACGGTAGTTCGTATCCTTTCGGTATACTGGTTAGTTGAAAACGTTTTTGATTGATGCACGGGATGGCTATGGACGACCTTTTTTCTGCCTCGACGCGCGAGCGTTCCTTTAAAAATGCGCCGCTCGCGGTGCGCATGCGACCCAATTCGCTCGACGAGTACGTGGGCCAGCAAAAGGCCGTCGGTAAGGGCTCATGGTTGCGTGCCGCGATCGAGCACGACGTGCTTTCGAGCGTGATTCTGTACGGGCCGGCCGGTACGGGTAAGACGACGCTGGCCCACATTATCGCCAACCATACCAAGAGCGAGTTTGTCGAGGTCAGCGCCGTGACGGGTACCGTGAAGGATCTTCGCCGCGTGATTGACGAGGCCAAGACGCGCCTGAATACCTACGACCGCCGCACCATCCTGTTTATCGACGAGATTCACCGCTTCTCCAAGTCTCAGCAGGATGCCTTGCTGCATGCGGTTGAGAACCGTACCGTCATTATGATTGGCGCCACGACGGAGAATCCGTACTTCGAGGTCAACTCGGCATTGCTCTCGCGCGGTCGCGTGGTGGAGCTTGAGCATCTTAAAGACGAGGATATCGCCACGCTTATCGAGCGTGCGCTCGAGGCGCCGCAGGGTTTGAGCGGCAAGTTCTCGGCCGATGAGGATACGGTTAAGACCATCTGCACGCTGGCAGCGGGTGACGCTCGCTCGGCGCTCACGACGCTCGAACTTGCGAGCGAGATTGCCGTCACGCGTCCCGATACCGAGGGAACGCCAGCGCCCGTGGCGGGGGAGCGCTATCCCATCACCGTGGATGACGTGAAGATCGCCAACCCGCGTCGTGGATTTTCGTATGACAAAAACGGCGACATGCACTACGACATCATCAGTGCGTTTATTAAGTCCATGCGCGGTAGCGACCCCGATGCCACAATCTATTGGCTCGCGCGCATGATTGATGCGGGGGAGGATCCCAAGTTTATCGCTCGCCGTATTATGATTCAGGCTTCTGAGGATGTTGGCAACGCCGACCCGCAGGCGCTTTTGGTGGCGCATGCCGCGTTTAAGTCTGCCGAGGTCATTGGCTATCCCGAGTGCCGCATTAACCTGGCTCAGGCTGCACTCTATGTGTGTTTGGCCCCTAAATCCAACGCGTGTGAGGCTTCGATTGATGCGGCGCTGGCCGATATCCATTCTAGTGGGCTTCGCGAGGTGCCGAGTTATCTGCGCGATCGCCATCGCCCAGGCAGCGACGACTACGGTGTGTATAAATACCCGCACGATTATCCCGAAGGCTGGGTCGATCAGCGCTATTTGCCCGAGGGGCTGGAGCGCGGTGCGTTCTGGCAGCCTGCCGGGCGCGGCTGGGAAGAGTGGCGCGTAGAGCAAAGCGAGCGCGACCGCAGCGGGAATGCACCGAAGTAGCTGCTGGTAATTTTGTCCCACGTTGCTGCTTTTGGCATGTTCGGTCCCCTTTGGGGTACTATGGAGAACGTCTGTATTTCGATTCTTCCGGGAGGCTTGTATGAGTCCCATTCAAATCGCCCTGCTGCTGCTCGCCGTTGCCGGCGTGTGGGCCATCGCTGAGCTCGCGCTTACCCTGCGCAAGACCCGCAATGTTGTCGACTCGCTCGATAAGACCGTGAACGACCTCAACAACACCATCGCCGAGGCTCAGCCTGTGGTGGCAAAGCTCGATGGCGCTGTCGATGAGCTTACGCCGGCGCTTGCCCAGATGAAGCCGCTGCTTAAGTCGAGCAAGACGGCAGTTGATGCCCTTACCTCCAATCTCGTAGAGGTCGAAGCCGTGGTTCGCGACATTTCTGAGGTTACGGGCAGCATGGCCGAGGCCAGCAATGCTGTGTCTAGCGTGACCGACTCTGCCGCCGGTGCTGTGCAGAAGCTCTTCAATAAGGTGAAGGCTCCTGCAGCCGACGCCGATCGCAAGCTCGCCGCTGCCGCTGCGGAGGCCGAGCTGCCTACCGAGCGCGTCCTAATTGGCGAGGACGAGGCTGCCGCGGGCGACGATGATGGTCAGAAGTCTGTATCCAAGCCGGCTCAGTATTACACCTATACGCCCGCCGAGACCTCTGAGGAGTCCTGCGATGAGTAGCGAAGCAACCTGCCCTATCACGCTGACCGTTGCCGGTGACCCGCGTCTCGCTCGCCTTGTGCGCATGACGGCAGCCAACGTTGGTGCCCTGTGCTCTATGTCTGTCGATCGCATCGAGGACATCCGCATGGCTGCTGAGGAGGCTTTCATCTTTGGTTGCACCGCGGTCGACTGCGATGACATCACCATCAAATTCGATGTCGATGAGACCCATGTTGGCATGACTATTACCTTTGGCGACCAGGCTACGGTCGATGAAGACGACCAGGCTGCGGTGTATGCCGAGCTCATCCTCGCGAGCGTGTGCGACTCCTACGAAAAGACTACGGCGCCCCTGACGCTTTCCCTCGACCTCAAGGCGGATATCTAATATGACCGAACGTTCCCGGAGTGGCAAGACCGCTTGGGACAAGGAGAAAACCCGCGAGCTGTTTCGTCGTTACAAGGAGACCGGTGATCCGGACGCCCGTGAGCAGCTCGTCATGTCCCATATGAACCTGGTAAGGTTTCTTGCCAACAAATTTAAGAATCGCGGCGAGCCGCTCGACGACCTCATGCAGGTCGGCTATCTGGGCTTGCTCAAGGCTATCGACCGTTTTGACCCCGAGCGCGGACTCGAGTTCACGACGTTTGCGACACCCACTATCCTGGGCGAGATCAAACGCCATTTTCGCGACAAGGGCTGGAGTGTGCGCGTACCGCGTCGTCTGCAGGAGCTCTCGGCCAAGGTCAACCAGGCTACTGACAAACTTACCAACGAGCTGCAGCGTTCGCCCAAGGTTGAGGAGATCGCTGAGTATCTAGATGTGACTGTCGATGAGGTCCTCGAGGCTATGGAATCGTCTTCGGCCTATACCTCGGTGCCCATCGAGGCTCCTGGTGCGTCCGATTCCGACGATGCCCCTTCGATTCTCGACCGTTACGCCGACGACGACAACGAGCTCGACTTTACCGATGACCGCCTAGTGATCGAGGAAGCCATCCGTGATTTCTCGCCGCGCGAGCGCGAGGTGATCGAGCTGCGCTTTGTGAAGGGCATGACCCAGATCGAGATCGCCAAGAAGCTGGGTATTTCTCAGGTGCAGGTTTCGCGTCTGCTGCGCCGCACGCTTAAGAAGATTCAGGACAAGATCGACCCCGACGGAGTGATGATTCGTTCATGAGTGAACACCCCCAACAAACCGATCGCGTGCTGCGCGACACCCGCATTCTGACGCTTCGCATTTGGGCTGTTGTCGGCTGCATTGTCATCGCCGCTGTCATCTTTAACCTTATGGGCATCCTGGCGCCGGTTATCGAGTTTCTCGCTGTTGGTTCCATCATTGCCTTTGTGATGTCCCCGATCACCAACTGGCTCGAGCACCATGGCGTGAATCGCGGCATCGGTTCGCTTATCGCGCTTATTGTTGTTGTTGCCGTGCTCGTCGGTGTCGTTTGCATCTTGTCGCCGATTCTCTTTGGTCAGATCATGGAAGTCCTGAGCCGCCTGCCCGAGCAGCTTCGTGTTGCGGGTGGCGATCTCAATGAGATGATCTCGCATGCCAAGACGCTCAATAACACGCCGCTCAAGGAGTATTTGGACGATAATCTTTCGTCGCTGGTTACCGTGGCATCGAAGTATGTGTCTCAGATTGCTGCCGAGCTTGGCCGCGGTGTGTTCCCGCTCATCACCAATACGGCCTCGCAGTTGTTCGTGATCTTCCTTGGTCTGGTGCTTGCCTACTGGATGGCCTGCGACTACCCTCGCATGCATCACGAGATTTGCACCATCATCGGTCAGGAGAAGGAGACCTCGTACCGCTTTATGGTCGCCATCCTTTCTCGCTCTGTCGGCGGCTACATGCGCGGTATGGTCGTGACGTCCATCTGCGGCGGTTTCCTTGCCTTTATCGGTTTTATGATCATCGGCCATCCGTATGCGGCGCTCATGGCTATCTTTACCGGTATCATGCATTTGGTTCCGGTCGTCGGTCCTTGGGTGAGCGCAGCAATCGCCACAGTGCTCGGTTTCATGTTCAGCCCCATGTTGGCGTTATGGACGCTCATTATGACGATGGTCGCGCAAAACGTCACCGACAACGTGATTTCGCCTAAGGTCATGCAGAGCTCGGTGCAGGTGCATCCCATCATGAGCCTCACGGCGCTCGTTATTGGCTCGGCACTCATGGGCCCCATCGGCATGATTATTGCCATCCCGCTTTGTGCGGCCCTCAAGGGCATCTTTGTGTACTACTTCGAGAATGAGACCGGCCGTCAGCTTGTGGCCTATGACGGCGCCGTGTTTAAGGGCACGCCGTACCGCGATGCCGATGGCAACCCGGTCGCCGCTTACGACGCGCTCGGTGACGACACCTTCATCTATGAGTCTGAGCTCATCGGTAACGAGACTGCGCCCGAGGCCCAGGCGATGCCTAAGCCCGAGTTCGATAATCCCTGGATCAAGCTCTCGGGTTTGCAACCCGATGCCACGGGCTTCTTCAAGAATCCCTTCGCCAAGGACGATGACTCCAACTCGGACGACGATACCAAAACCGGCATCGACGGCTCCATGGACGATTCGGATTCAAAATAGGCACCGCTAGCGTTTCTTGAAGTTGTAAATGACAAGAAACGCGAGCAAAGCGACTGATAAGGGGCCGGCTGCATAGAAAAAGAGAACGTCAATTGCGCGTAGAGTGTAATAAGCTTTATCGCCGGACATTACTGCATACAATACGTAGCCAAATGCTGGTTGGTTTGCGTACCAGCAGGAGAAAGCCAAAAGCGCTAAAAGTGCTACAACCAGAAGTGCATTCAGGACAAATCGTTTGCTTTTCATCGATCGCTCCTTCCGGGTGAATCTTATATGTAATTCTACAGTAACCTTTTTCAAAGCATCGCATACTCCTAAATAACGTGCACTTTCGCTGTAGGGTCGGCTTTATGTCGGCCCTCTTTTTTGCACTTGCGCGGCGGGATGGTAATATCGTTACGTTTGAACTGTTTCGATGTGAAACCGAGGAGATTCCCTCTATGAGTGCTGACTACCCGTCAATGACTACGGCCGAGATCCGCTCCAAGTTCCTCAACTTCTTTGAGGAGCGCGGTCTTAAGCTCTATCCTTCTTCGTCCCTTGTTCCCGACGATCCCTCGCTGCTGCTTGCCAACGCCGGCATGAACCAGTTTAAGGAGTACTACCAGGGCAAGAAGACCATGAAGGAGATCGGCGCGATCTCCTGCCAGAAGTGCGTCCGCACCAACGACATTGACTGCATCGGCGAGGACGGCCGTCACCTCTCGTTCTTTGAGATGCTCGGCGACTTCTCCTTTGGCGGCGTCTCCAAGCAGCAGGCTTGCGCTTGGGCCTTCGAGCTTATCACCAAGGAGTTCAAGCTGCCGCTCGACCGCCTGTACTTCACCGTCTTTACCGAGGACGACGAGACCCACGACGTGTGGCGCTCCCTGGGCGTTGCCGAGGATCACATCTCGCGCCTTGGCGAGGACGACAACTTCTGGGCCGCTGGCCCCACCGGTCCCTGCGGTCCGTGCTCCGAGATCTACTTTGACATGGGCGAGGAGGTCGGCTGCGGCAGCCCCGACTGCAAGCCTGGCTGCGACTGCGACCGCTTCCTTGAGTTCTGGAACCTCGTGTTTACCCAGTACGACCGTCAGGAGGACGGCTCCATGCCGGAGCTGCCGCACCGCAACCTCGATACGGGCATGGGCCTGGAGCGCATGGCTGCTGTCATGCAGCACAAGACTGCTAACTACGACGGCGATCTGATGCAGCACCTCATCAAGCTGGGCGAGGAGATCAGCGGCAAGACCTATGACGCCGACGATTACTCCGGCGCCAGCCGTTCTCTTCGCATCATCGCCGACCACTCCCGTGCCGTCGACTTCATGATCTCTGACGGCATCCTGCCCGGTAACGAGGGTCGCGAGTACGTCCTTCGCCGCCTGCTCCGCCGCGCCGTGTTCCACGGTCGCCTGCTGGGCATCGAGGGCGCCTTCCTGACCAAGTTTATCGACGAGGTCAACGCTCAGATGGGCGAGGCCTATCCTGAGCTGCTCAAGAACGTCGCGCTCGTCAAGGGTATCGTCGCCTCCGAGGAGGAGCGCTTCTCCACGACGCTCGACAACGGTCGCGTCTACCTGGATGAGGCCCTGGCAGCGCTTGCCGAGGGTGCTGTGCTTCCGGGCGATGTTGCCTTTAAGCTGCACGACACCTTTGGTTTCCCCATCGACCTGACCGTCGAGATCGCCGGCACCGCTGGCCACGATGTCGATATGGACGGCTTCACTGCCTGCATGGAGGACCAGAAGGCCCGCGCCCGCGCCAATGCCAAGGGCGACGCCTGGGGCAGCTTCAACGACGTGTGGGTCGAGCTTTCCGACAAGGTCGCAGCGACCGAGTTCGACGGCTATGACAACGATGTGATCGAGGGCGCCAAGGTTGTCGCCATCGTGCGCAACGGCGAGTCCGTCGAGTCCGCTGCCGCCGGCGAGGACGTCGAGGTTGTGCTCGACCGAACCCCGTTCTATGCCGAGATGGGTGGTCAGCAGGGCGATGCCGGCAAGCTTTCCGCCGAGGGCGTTGTTCTGACCGTTGCCGACACCAAGAACCACAACGGCCTGTATGCCCACGTCGCCCACGTTGTCGATGGCACGCTGACTGTCGGTGCCGCTGTTACCGCCGCGCTCGACGCCGAGCGCCGTGGCTTCCTACGCCGCAACCACACCGCCACGCACCTGCTCGACGCTGCCCTTAAGCAGGTCCTGGGCGAGCACGTCTCCCAGGCCGGCTCGCTGGTGACGCCCGAGCACCTGCGCTTTGACTTTACGCACTTCGAGGCCCTGTCCTCCGAGCAGCTCAAGGCTGTCGAGGACCTGGTCAACCAGCAGATCTTCGCCTCCAAGCCGGTTGTGACCCGTGTTATGGGCATCGACGAGGCTAAGGCTGCCGGCGCTGTCGCTCTGTTTGGAGAGAAGTACGGCGATGTCGTCCGCGTCGTCTCCGTGGGCGCCGAGGACCAGCCGTTCTCCCGCGAGCTCTGTGGTGGCACCCATGCCGCCAATACCGCCGAGATTGGCCTGTTCAAGATCATTTCCGAGTCCTCCACGGGCTCCAATGTCCGCCGTATCGAAGCCGTGACCTCTAAGGGTGCTCTCGACTATATGGCCGACCGCCTGGCACTCGTTGACGCCGCCGCCGCTGCGCTCAAGTGCCGCGTCGACGAGGTTCCCGCCCGTGTGGAGAACCTGCAGGCCGAGCTGCGCGAGACGTCCAATAAGCTCAAGAAGGCGCTCACCGGTGGCTCTTCCGATGCGATCTCCAGCGCCATCGACGGCGCTGTCGAGCTGAATGGCTACAAGCTCGTCGTTGCTGAGCTCCAGGGCCTTGAGGCTGCCGACCTGCGCAACGTATGGGATACCGTGCACCAGAAGGTCGCCGGCCCTGTCGCTTGTGTCATCGCCAGCGTGACTGAGAAGGGCACTCCGGCCCTGCTCGCTGCCGGCTCCGATGACGCCGTCAAGGCCGGGTTCCACGCCGGTAACGTGATCAAGCAGATCGCGGGCCTGGTCGATGGTCGCGGTGGCGGTCGTCCCAACATGGCCCAGGCCGGTGGCAAGAACGCCGCCGGTATCGCCGATGCCCTCGCGGCCGCCAAGACCGCGCTCGGCGCCTAAGAACCTAGGTTGTCGCTGTGGTCGCGCTCGCGCTGGACATAGGGGAGACCAGGATTGGCATTGCCGTCTCGAGCCGTGATGGCAAGATGGCGATGCCTGTCAAGGTGCTTCCTGCTGCCGAGGTCACTGGCATGGCAAAGACGTTTCGCTACCTGGTTGAGGACTATGAGCCCGATATCCTGGTAAGCGGACGTCCCTTGACCATGGCCGGTGAGCCCGGCCCCCAGGCCGAGCGCGTCGCCGCCGTGGCCCAAAAGATTGCCGACGAGCTCGAACTTCCGCTGGAGTTTGAGGACGAGCGTCTGTCCTCGCAGGAGGCCAAGCGAATCCTGCGAGAACAGGGGCTCAACGAAAAGCAGATGAGGGGCAAGATTGACATGATCGCCGCCAGCCTGTTCTTGCAGACATGGCTCGATCGTAAAAACGAGGAGGTTCAGCATGTCTAGCGCTTCCGATCCGCGCCAGCAGAATCGTACACGGCAGTCCGCGCCGCGTCCTGCTCAGCCTGGTCAGCGCCCGGCACAGCCGACGCAGCGTTCGGCTCAGCCTACTCAGCGTGCTGCTCAACAGCCCGCCGCTCGTCCCGCGCGGCCTGCTGGCGGCGCTCGTTTTAAGCAACAGGCTCCTGCCCAGCGCACGCAGGGGCAGGCCCCGCAATCACGCTCCCACGCACATCATGTTCATGGTTCGCACGGCGTTGCTCCGGCCACGCGCTCGAGCTATAACACGCCCGCCCGCCGTGGTATCCAAAAGAAAAGCTCCCCGGTGCCTATGATTATCGGTGGCGTCGTCGCCGTGCTTGCGCTTGTCGCGATCGTTTTCTTTGTTGTGCCGGCCGTCAAGGGCTTCTTTGGCGGTGAGGATGCAAAAGTCGTTGCAGGCCAGCAGGTTACTATCACGATTCCCGATGGTGCCTCGGGTGACAGCATCGCTTCGATTCTCTCCGAGAACCATATCGTCGAGAAACCCAAGGATTATTACGCTGCGGTCAAAAAGCTCAACGCCGATATGTCGCTCAAGCCGGGTAAGTATTCGTTCACCACGCTCATGGACGCGACCAAGGTCGTTCAGCAGCTCATGGAAGGCCCTAATGCGGGCTCCGATGCGCTGACTATCCCAGAGGGCCTAACGGTTGACCAGGTCGCCGATCGCGTAGCCGCGGCATATGACAGCATCTCCAAGGAAGACTTCCTCAATCAGGCAAAGGCGTCCAACTATGTGAAGGACTATAGCTTCCTTGAGGGCGCTGCAAACGATTCGCTCGAGGGCTTCCTATTCCCCAAGACCTATTCGTTGGGTAAGGACCCGTCTGCCGATGATGTGATTCGCGCCATGCTCGACCAGTTCAACGCCGAGTATAAGTCGCTTGACTTTGCCAGCTGCGAGGCCAAGATCAAGGAGCGCTATGGCGTGGAGATGTCCGATTACGACATCGTTAACCTTGCCTCGATCGTCGAGCGTGAGGGCCTCAACGCCGATCAGCGCGCGCATGTGGCATCGGTTTTCTATAACCGTCTGGCGGGCAAGCTCGATGGCCTGCGTTACCTCAATAGCGATGCGACCATGATGTATGTCACCGGCGGCGAGGTTACCGCCGACGACCTGCAGAGCGATAGCCCCTATAACACCTATAAGCACGAGGGCCTCCCGCCCACGCCCATTTGCTCTCCGTCGCTCGAGGCGCTCAAGGCCACCCTTGAGCCGACCGACTCCGACGACCTGTATTTCTACATTACGCAGGACGAGGAGTATTTCTCGAAGACCTACGAAGAGCACCAACAGTCTTGGAATTGATCATGAGGATTTTTAGCCCCAAACGATATGTTGCCTCGGTCGATCGCATCGACCTCGATACCCTCTGGGCCGACGGCAAGCGCGCCATTCTGCTCGATCGCGACAACACCCTGGTGCCGCGTGATACCGAGCAGGTACCCGCTGCAGTTTCCGCCTGGCTCGAGGCCGCCCATGCTAAGGGCTTTAAGCTGTGCATGGTGTCCAACAACTGGCATCGCGACCAGGTCATGGCATCGGCTCGCGAGTTGGGGCTCGAGGCCATCAGCCACGCCATGAAGCCCGCTCCGTTTGCCCTGAAGGCGGGCCTTAAGCGCCTGGGGGCCACGGCTAACGAGGCCGTGCTAATCGGCGATCAGCTGTACACGGACGTGTGGAGCGGTAACTTTGCCGGCGTCGATACCATTCTGGTCAAGCCGCAGGCAACCCAGGACCTGTGGTACACGCAGATCTTCCGTATCTTTGAGCGCCGGGCCCTGCGCGACCTTCCCTGCGAGGAATAGGTTTCGCCATGTCTCAGCACATCAAACACGGCTGTGACCATATCTTCTTTATCGGCTTTTTGGGCGCGGGCAAGTCGACGCTTGCGCGCAACGTGGGCACTATGTTCAAGCGTCGATTCATCGATACCGATCGTTTGGTTGTGCGTCGATGCGGCAAGTCGGTGACCGAGATATTTAAGACCGAGGGCGAGGATCGTTTTCGCGAGCTCGAGACCTCGGCACTCCGTTCGCTTCAAAGCGAGCGCAGTCTGCTGGTATCGTGCGGGGGTGGCATCGTCGAGACGCCGGTGAACATTGAACTGATGCACGAGATGGGTACCTGTGTGTACCTCGAAGGCGACTTTGAGGACTCGTTGCGCCAGATTCGCCGCTCCGATACTCGGCCCGATTTCCGCTCGCCCGAGCATGCTGCGCGCCTGTTTGAGCATCGTCGTCCGCTGTATCGCCAGGCCGCCGATATTACCCTTGATATTCGCAACAAGTCCTTCGAGGACGTTTCCTACCTTTGTGCCGAGAAGCTTTTGGAGCGTGGACTGCTATGATTCGCCGTCAACTTATCAATTTCCAAAACCGCAGTGTCGATGTCCGCGTCGGATTGGGCGCGTTCGGGGAGCTGTCGCGCATGTTTGCCTCGGCTGTGGGCAAGCCTAAGCGCGCGATGGTGGTTTGGAACGGCGCCACATCCGAGCGTTTTGGCGAGGTCGTCGAGCATGCGCTGGTTGACGCCGGTTTTGCCGTGTCGCTGCTCGCCCTTGAGGTTTCGCCTGCCGGTGCTACGCTGGCCGATGCCGATACCGTCTTTGGCGCCCTGTCGGCTAGCGGCATTACTTGCGACGATCTCGTTGTCGCTGTCGGCGACACGGCGACTTGCTCGGTCGTTTGCTGGTGTGCCAATCAGTGGTGCGGTCGCACCGAGTGCGCCTTGCTGCCGACGACGTTCGACGCCATGCTCACGGTCGCGACGACCATGAAGCCGCTCGTCGCCTCGTCGACGAATGCGCTTCCCGCTATCGCGTTTCGTCCCGAGCCGGGCTTGGTCGTGTGCGACCTCGACCTTGTTCGCGAGGCGGACTCCGAGGACCTCAAGCTCGGCTATGATGTACTTGTTGGCACCATGCTTTCGAGCAGCAAGTCCCGCTGGAATCAGTTTACCGAGACCGTCCCCGAGATTCTCGCGGGCGAGGAGGTCGCGCTCGTTAATGCCGTTCAGTGGTCTCAGACTGCCCGCAAGGACGTACTGATGGCCACGAACCCGAGCGCCCGCCATGCGCTCGATTTTGGTAAGACGGGGGAGCGTACCCTGCGCGCCTGCTTGGGCGACGCCGCTTCGCAGATCCCTGCCTACCAGCTGTTGTCCGAGGGCATGCGTTTTGAGGCGCGCGTTGCCCACGACGCTTGCGACTTCGATATCGATTACGTTTTTGAGGTCGATGACTGCCTGGAGGACTTTGGCATCGAGGAGCTTGCCTTCGACCTGGAGCCCACCGCGTTTATCGAGGAGTTCCGCAGGCAGCAGTTCGCCCGCTCGAACCGCAGCATGTTGCCGCTGCCCGCGGCGCTCGGCGCCATTCGTCTAACGAGCGTTGAGGACGAGGTTCTTGAGCGCCATGCTCACGCCTACTTGGCTTCACGCAAAGAACTTCTCTAAGATTTATTGACATCCATTGTCTTTCGTATCATGTTGAGGGGCGGGTTTTCAATCGGTTGCGGATCGCATGCGATTCCGTCGTTCGATTGAGACCCGTCCCGTCTATATAGAGACAACAAGAAAGGAATCTGCATGTCTGAGTTTGCTGCCGGTCCTGCCGGTCGTATCGAGCGTGTCCGTGCCCTGATGGCCGAGCGTGGCTACGATGCCATCGTGGTGCGCGACGAGGCCAACCTTCGTTGGCTTACGGGCGTGAAGGGCGTCTTCGACTACACCTTCGAGTTCCCGCACGCTGCGTTTATTACGGTCGACCAGTGCCTGTTCCACACCGACTCGCGCTACCTCAACAGCTTTGAGGAGAACACGCCCGCCGGCAGCCCCTGGGTCTACGACATGGACGAAGGCACCATCCCCGGTTGGGTCGCCGGCAAGATTGCGGCCAACAAGTGCCGCGTCTGCGCTGTCGAGGACGATATGCAGATTAACTTCTACCAGGGTATTCAGCGCGGCCTGGAGGACCGCTCCGTCGCCTGCATGCTGCCGCTGATGCATGACGACATCCGCAAGATGCGCGCCATCAAGGACGCCGAGGAGATCGAGCTCATGCGCCATGCGCAGTCGATCACCGATGCCGCCTTCCAGCACATGCTCGGCTTTATTAAGCCCGGTATGACCGAGAAGCAGGTACGCAACGAGCTCGAGAACTTTATGTTCGCCAACGGTGCTGACAGCCTTGCCTTCGGCTCCATCGTGGCGAGCGGCCCCAACACCGCCAACCCGCATGCCGTCCCGAGCGACCGCGTGATCGAGAAGGGCGACTTTGTCCTCATGGATTACGGCGCGGGCTACTGCGATTATCGCTCCGACATGACACGCACTGTCGTGATGGGCGAGCCTACCCAGGAGCAGCTCGACCTGTACGCGCTCGTGCGCCGTACGCACGAGGAGTGCGTCGCCGCCATCCATCCGGGCGTCGAGGGCAACGACATTTTCAAGCTTTCCAAAAAGATCATCGGCGATGCCGGTTATGGCGATTACTACAACCATGGCCTGGGCCACGGCGTTGGTATCGACATCCACGAGCTGCCCAACTTCAACCGCAGCAAGAACACCATCGAGGTCGGCTCGGTTATCACCATGGAGCCCGGCGTGTATCTGCCCGGTGTGGGTGGCGTGCGTCTGGAGGACTACGGCGTGGTCACCGAGAACGGCTACGAGCCCTTCACCAAGACCCCGCACGACCTGCACGTCATCGATTGCTAGCCCATTTCGATAGATTTTTGGGGCGGGGCGTCCGGAGCAATTCGGGCGCCCCGCGTTCTCTTTTTATGCGCTCGCTGCAGGCGCCGTCTGCAAGTGTATAATTTCGGTCGTATGTAATTTGGACGCTTGTGCGTTCTGCCCATAACAAGAAAGGTCGCTATGCCTACCATTTCTACCGCCGACTTCAAGAACGGCCTCGGTCTCCGCATTAAGGACAAGGTCTACACCATCGTCGAGTTCCAGCATGTCAAGCCGGGCAAGGGTGGCGCGTTTGTGCGCTACAAGACCCGCGACATCAAGAGCGGCCGCGTCGTCGAGAACACCTGCAACGCCGGCACCAAGTTCGAGAGCGTCATGCTCACCACCCGTGAGTTCCAGTACCTCTACAACGATGGCGCTGACTACATCTTCATGGACAACGAGACCTATGAGCAGGTTCCCGTTCCCGAGGACATGGTGGGCGAGAACTCCAAGTGGCTGCGCGAGAACGACATCTGCCAGCTGCTCTTCGCCGACGATGAGCTCATGGGCGTGACGCCGCCGATGTTCATCGAGACCACCATCGTCCAGACCGACCCGGGCTTTAAGGGCGACACCGTCCAGGGTTCCACCAAGCCGGCCACGATTGACACCGGCGCTGTCATCCAGGTCCCCATGTACCTCAACGAGGGCGAGGTCATCAAGGTTGACACCCGCGACGGCAAGTTCGTCTCCCGCGTCTAGCAACCAACTCTTCTAGGAGGACTCATGCCCCAGGAAATCAAGATTGACGGCATCGGCATTTCGCCCGATGTTCTGACCGCCATCGTCTCGCGCGCCGTGTCGGATGTCGAGGGCATCGCCTCCGTTGGCGTCAAGGACCTTGCCACCAACCTTGTCTCCATGATGCTCTCGTCCAAGGCCCCGGCTTCCGAGCCGGCGGTCGAGGCCGAGGTCGTCGGCGACAAGCTCGCACTCACCGTGCGTGTCGTGGTGTTCTTTGGCTATCCGTTCAAGAAACTCGCCGAGGCCGTTCGCGCCGCCGTGGTCGCCGCCATCGATGCCCAGGTGGGCGTCGAGGTCGAACGCGTTGACGTTTGCATCGACGGCCTCGTTTTCCCCAAGGAGTAACCTTTGAGCCTTAAGGTTTATCGCGGGCGCACGCTTGCCCGCAGTCAGGCGCTGCAGCTGCTGTTCCAGGCCGAGGCCACGGACAGCCCGCTCGAGCGCGTCCTCGAGGGTGATTTCCTGATCTCGAAGGGTCCCCTCGACCCCTATGCGTTGGAGCTTTGCCGCGGTGCCTACGAGCACATTGATCGCATCGATTGTGCCCTGCGCGCCGTCGCCAAGAACTGGGATCTTATGCGCATGCCCGGTGCCGACCGCAACCTGCTGCGTATCGCCGTTTACGAGATGCGCTTCCTCACCGACGAAGAGGTCTCGGACGCCATCGTCATCAACGAGGCTGTCGAGCTTGCCAAGGCCTATGGCACCGACCAGTCTGCGTCGTTCGTCAACGGCGTGCTGGGCAAGATCGCTCGTAGCGAGGAGCTGCCGGGTGAGGACCTGTACCAGGAGCTGCTGGCCGAAGATCGCGCTCGCGAGGAGGCCCAAGCCGTCGAGGCTGCCGCCAAGGTTGCGGTTGCTCAGGCTGAGGCTGGCGTGCTGGCCGAGGATGCGGACGCCGCCGAGGCTGTTGTCGACTCCGTCGAGGAGTAGTCATGCCAGAGGGTTCTGTCCGTAACTTCGACGAGATCTCGGACCGTCTGGATCAGATCATCGCTACCGTTCGCTCCAAGGATACCTCCTTGGAGCGTTCGCTCGATTTGTTTGACGAAGCGATAGAGCTGGGCTCCCGCGCGGTCGATATGGTCGACAAGTTTGAGCTTACGCCGCGTGAGGCCGACAAGCTCGAGCAGGAATATGATGAGGATGCGGCAAACGAATCCCAGGATAGCTAGGCCGCATCTCCGGATACGAATGGTTGATGGCATTCATGAAACGCGTGCGTCTTGATGACGAACTGATTTCACAGGGCATCTGCGCCGATCGCGCGGATGCCCTTCGCACTCTTATGGCCGGCTTGGTCTCGAGTGGCGGTGAGCGCTTGACTTCGCCGGGTCTTAAGGTGATGCCTGGGCTGCCGCTGCACGTGAAGGGGCGCATTCCCTATGTTGGCCGCGGCGGTCTTAAGCTCGAAGGCGCGCTTGATGCGTTTGGTATCAATCCGACGGGCCTTGCCTGTTTGGATGTGGGCTGCTCTACCGGGGGTTTTACCGATTGCCTGCTCAAGCGCGGAGCTGCGACCGTTGTCTCTGTGGACGTGGGTCGCGCCCAGTTCGATTGGTCGTTGCGTCAGGACGATCGCGTGACGCTGCATGAGCGCACAAACGTGACGCAGCTGCCTGAGCTTGGCTATGCCGGCGCCATCGACCTGGCTGTGTGTGATGTCTCGTTTACCAGCATCGCGAACATTATCGATGCGGTACTGGCGTGCCTGGTGCTTACGGGTGCATTCTGCACGCTCGTAAAGCCGCAGTTTGAAGCTCCGGCGGCGCTGGTGGGCGAGGGCGGCATTGTGACCGATCCCACCGTGCGCCGCGATACACTCGTTGCGGCAGTTGAACTCTTTGCTGCCAAGGGGCTGTTCCCGGTCGATGTGTGCGTGTCACCCATTCATGGTGCCAAGGGCAACGTTGAGTTTTTCCTGTACGGCATGAGGTGTGCCCCCGGCGGACGTACCGACGATGAGCTGCAATCCCAGGTATCGGTTTTGAGCGAGAAAGCTGCAACGCTATGAAGGTCTTTCTGGTTCCCAATTACTACAAGCAAGAGGCGGTCGAGAGCGGCCTGATACTCGAGCTTTGGCTGACGCGCCAGGGCTATGAGGTCGCATGGGCTGCCGACCAGCGATCGAAGATTCAAAGCACGCCTGATATTGACGGCTCCGATCTGGTCATTACGCTCGGCGGTGACGGTACGTTGCTGCGCGCTGCCCGCATCCTCAACCATCGCGAGATTCCTATCCTCGGTCTTTCCTATGGTCACCTGGGCTTTTTAACTGCTGCGAGTCCCGAGGAGCGCGACATTCTGCAGGTCGTAAGCGACGCCCTGTCCGGCGAGCTTCATGTGAGCCGTCGCGCCACCATCGCTGCGGATATCGTGTCCGTGCGCGAAGACGGTACGAAGGATGTCGTGCGCACGTTCGCCCTCAACGACATGGCGCTTACCCGAGGTCCGCTGTCCGATATGGTCGAGTTCGACATCACGGTGTCGGGCCACCATATCGACCGACTGCGTGGCGACGGTGTGGTCGTGTCCACGGCGACTGGTTCTACGGGTTACGCGCTCAGCGCCGGTGGCCCCATCGTGAGCCCCGATTACACGGGCATGGTCTGCGTGCCCATCGCTCCACATACCATTCAGGCTCGCGCTTTCTTGACTTCGCCGAGTGATGTCGTTGAGATCTTTATGTCCGATGATCGCCCGAGCGTGCCGGCTATCGCCATCGACGGACAGTTTATTACCTGCGATGGCACGGTCGAGAGCGTGGCTGTGCGTCGCGGGCCCGGAGATGTGCTGCTGCTCGATTATGGCCCCGAGAGCTTCTATAACTCGGTGAGCCGCGTATTCTACGGAGTCCGTCATGATCGATGAGCTGCAGGTTTCTAACATTGCACTCATTCGCGAGGCGACGCTGGTGCCGAGTGCCGGCCTGACTGTCCTGACTGGCGAGACCGGTGCCGGCAAGACCGCGCTGCTCTCGGCCCTCAAGCTTATTTTGGGCGAGCGTGCGGATTCGTCGACGGTGCGCGAGGGCGAGGCACTGGCGAGCGTCGAGGCGCGACTCTTCGACGGGCCGCACGACACGGAGGGGTTCACCGTACAGCGCAGCCTTTCTGCCGAGGGCCGCAGCCGCGTGAAGATTGACGGTCGCATCGCCAGTGTGCGCGAGCTTTCGGAGCGCGTTGGCGTGATGATGGATCTGTGCGGCCAACACGAGCATCAGCGCTTGCTCGACCCGGCGCATCACGTTGCGATGGTCGATGCCTGGGCGGGACGCTCTGCGCTCGAGGCGCTGGATGCGTACCGCGCCTGCTTTAAGGCATCGCGTGCTGCCGCCAAGGAGGTTCGACGTGTCGAAGAGGCCTCGCGTGCGCAGGGGAGCCGCGTCGAGGAGGCGCGCTTTGCCCTCGAGCGCATCGGCGAGGTCGACCCCAAGCCGGGCGAGTATGAGGAACTCGAGGAACTGCTGCCGCGCTCCGAACATGCCGAGGTACTGGTTGCCACGGCCAATGATGCCCATGCATCGCTTGCCTCCGAAGGGGGAGCGCTCGATGCCGTGAACAGCGCCGTGGCAGAGCTTTCCCGTATGGCTACCGTCGATCGCAAACTGGGCGACATTGCCGATGCGCTTTCGGATGCCTGCATCTCCCTTGAGGATTGCGCGAACGAGCTTCGTGCCTATCGCGATGGCGTCGCCTTCGACCCGCGCGAGCTCGCTCGCATGCGTGAGCGGTATTCCGACCTCAAGGGCCTGTTGCGTCAGTGGGGTCCCACCATGGACGATGTTTTTGCTATGCGCGATCGCTCGCAAGAGCTGCTGTCCCTGGTCGATGATGGCGATGAGCAGATCAAAAAGGCGCGTGAGGCACTCGGGAGCGCTGAGCGCGAGTTGTTTGCCGCTGCCAAGGCACTTAAGCGCGCTCGCAATACGGCGGCCCCGCGCTTCTGCCACGAGGTTGGCCGCCAGATGGCGCGCTTGGAGATGGGTAGTGCCGAGCTCGTCTGGGAGTCGCGCGATCTTCCCCGTGCTGAGTGGACGCCCGTTGGTCCTTCGAGCTACGAGCTGCTATACCGCAGCGGTGCCGGCTTGACGCCACGTCCCCTTCGCCGCATTGCGTCGGGCGGCGAGCTCAGCCGCGTCATGCTGGCAAGCAAGGTTGTCCTCGGTAACGCGGACGGTGTTGATACGTTGGTGTTTGACGAGGTCGATGCTGGTGTCGGTGGCTCCACGGCGCGTGCACTTGCGGGCGTGCTGACAGATCTCGCCGCTACGCATCAGGTGATTGTCGTAACCCACTTGGCGCAGGTTGCCGTCATGGCCGACAAGCATTATGTCGTCAGCAAGGAACCGGGCGATGTTCCCCAGACGCATTTGGACGAGGTAACCGGCGAAGCGCGTACCGCCGAGATCGCCCGTATGTTGAGCGGCGATCAGTCCGAGGCAAGCTTGGCCCACGCGAAGCAGATGCTCGAAGAAGCTCGAGGTTAGGTCGTATCAGCGGTGTTGGTGGGACAAAATAGACTGAAATTTTTGTCCCACTACGCGTTTTACTCAACGACCTTATCCGGCTGGATGAGCTCCTCGTAGTAGCTGATATGCTCGCGAGCGTCTTCAATCTCGGGCAGCAGGAAGTTGTAGATGACTTCGATGATCATCGTGGCGCTGATCTTAGAGAACGCAAAGTCGCCCGTTGTCAGCAGCGCTTCGTGGTTGACGGTGTTAAAAGTGTAGTCTGCCAGGCGCGCGAGCGGGGATTTACTGTCGCTGCTGATGACGACTACGGTTGCGCCGCAGTTGCGAGCCGCTTTTGCCATGCGATTCAGTCGGCGCGATTTGCCGGAGTTTGAGATTAGCACGATGACGTCACCCGGGCGCAACGTGAGCGCAAAGCCGATTGATGTCTCGCTGATGGTGCTTGCCATGCAACGAAGGCCCAGCTGCGAGAACTTGAACGTCGCGTCGAGCGCGACGGCGTTGGTGTTGCCTACGGCCGCAAACTCAATAACGCCTGCATTCTTTAACGCGTGCACAACGGCCGCCAGCGTATCGTGGTCGATCCCGTCGATGGTCGCATTAAGCTCGCTCACCTTGGCAGCCAGGATGTTCTTGAGGCTCTGCTCCATATTGTCGAGCGAGACCTCGTCGGTCAGGCCCTCGTTGCGCTGGCTTTCCAAATCCCTCGCCAACGAAAACTGAAAGCTGCGGAAGCTACCAAAGCCCAGCTTGCGGCAGAAGCGCGAAACGGTCGCCTCGGACGTGGCAGCGGCACGCGAAAGTTGGGCGGCCGTCAGACGTGGCGCCTCGGACTGGTGCTCCAATATATAGTCGACAATGCGCTGCTCGGACTCGCTGTATCCCTGATGGGTACTAATGAGGGAAAGTGCGCTCTTGCTACTATCGATCATGGATGGCTCCTGGTTGGCATGAAAATCTAGCTTGATTTGCAATGCCATAGTATACGGGCATTTTCAATTACAAGATACACCTTGCCGTTTCAAGTGTTGATGGTAAACTTTCACTTACCGTTTACGGTTATGAAAGAACCTTTCACCGGAGATTTGCACCTTGGCTCTTCTCACGCGGACGGTAGGTTGGTATCTTTCAGTTGTGGAAAAACGCGCATCGAAGCGCGTGTAGGGGAGCGCCCGCGGGCGCTGTACTCAAGAAGGAGGGACACATGGCTAAGTTTGACATCATCGCCGCCACCGGTTGCCCGACCGGCATTGCGCACACCTTCATGGCGAAGGAGGCGCTGGAGAAGGCAGCTGCCGAGCGCGGTCTGACCATTAAGGTCGAGACTCATGGCCAGGTCGGTGTCGAGAACGAGCTCACCAAGAGTGAGATCGCTGGTGCCAAGGCCGTCGTCGTCGCAGCCGATAAGGATGTCCAGGCTGAGCGTTTCGCCGGCAAGCCCATGGTTTCCGTTGGTGTTTCCAAGGCCCTGTCCGTTGAGGCCGCCGGTAAGCTGATTGACCGCGCACTCGCCGCCAAGGGCGACAGCTCGGTTGCAGCCGCTGCCGATGTCGAGGACGAGGTCGAGGAGAAGGAGTCCATCGGCCACATCATCTACAAGCACCTCATGAACGGCGTCAGCCACATGCTGGTCTTCGTCGTTGCCGGTGGTGTTCTGACCGCCATTTCGTTCCTGTGGGGCATCACGTCCTTTGATTCGACGGCTGCCGACTACAACAGCTTTGCCGCGATGCTCAAGATTATCGGCGGTATCGCCATGAACCTCATGGTTCCGGTGCTCTCCGCTTACATCGCCGAGTCCATCGGCAAGCGCCCGGCGCTCGTCCCCGGCTTTGTTGCCGGTATGATTGCCATCCAGGGTCTTCCCATCAACGCCGATACCGGCATGATCGACGCTGGAGGCTCGGGTGTGGGCTTCGGCTTCCTGGGCGGCATCGTCGGCGGCTTCCTCGCTGGCTATGTCATCCTGCTGCTCGAGAAGGCTTTCTCTAAAATTCCCGCGAGCCTTAATGGCCTGAAGGCAATCTTCCTGTATCCGCTGTGCTCTACCGCCATCGTCGGCCTGGTCATGCTCGGTATTTCCGGCCCCATGGCTGCCATTAACCAGGGCATGATGGATTTCCTGCAGAGCCTCGGTAACTCCGGTCCGGTGATCCTTGGCCTGGCCATCGGCTGCATGTGCGCCTTTGATATGGGCGGCCCGGTCAACAAGGCTGCTTACGCTACTGGCACCTTCCTGCTCGGTACCGCTCTCGAAGCTGGCGTCGGCACCGAGACCTACAACTTCGGCACCAACTTCATGGCTGCCGTCTCCGCCGCTTGCATCGTTCCGCCGCTGATCACCACCTTCGCCGTCGTTGTCGGCAAGAAGTACTTCAGCCAGGAGGATCATGACGCCGGTATCGTCAACCTCATCCTTGGTTGCACCCACATCACCGAGGGCGCCATTCCGTTCATGACCAAGAACATCTGGCCCGTCATGCCCATCATGATGCTCGGTTCTTCCATCGCTTCCATCTTGACCATCTTCTTCAACGTTCACGATCCGGCGCCTCACGGCGGCTTCCTGGTCCTGCCTGTTGTCGAGAACGGTCCGCTGTGGGTCCTCGCGATCCTCATCGGCGCTGTGGTCGGTGGCATCCTGTTCGTGGCCTTCAAGAAGTACGACTCCGAGAAGAATCAGAAGGCCGCTCCTGTAGCCAAGCCCGTTGAGGCCCCCAAGGCCGCTGCCGTCGAGGCCCCCAAGGCCGAGGCTGCCGACTTCGTGAAGGTCGAGAATGTCTTTGTCGCCGAGGACTTCGCTTCTCGTGACGAGGCTCTGAGCTTCGTTTCCAACCAGGCCGTCAAGGCAGGTATCGCCAGCGACGCCGACGCCGTGATGAACGCCTTCCTGGCTCGCGAGGCCGAGGGCACCACGGGCATGATGGAGGGCTTCGCCATCCCGCATGCCAAGTCCGACGCCATCACCGAGGCTGCCGTCATCGTCGTCAAGGACGACTCTGGCGTGACCGGTTGGGACACCATGGACGGCGCTCCCGTCAACGTTGCCATTGCCCTGCTCATCCCGGGCGCTCAGGCTGGCACCACGCACCTCAAGATCCTGTCCAAGGTCGCCGAGGCGCTCATGGACGAGGACTTCCGTGCCACCGTCAAGGGTTCCACCGACGCCGCCGAGATCGCCAAGACGATCAACGCCCGCCTGGTCTAATCCCCCAGCCCGCGAATAACATCGCCCCCTGTATATAAGGCGGAGTCCCTCTCCAGGGCCTCCGCCTTTTTCATCCCCAAATAAGTTGCGGTGAAATAGGGACTGTTTAAACGATTCAACCCCAAATTCAGTCCCTATTTCACCGCAACTTATAAAAGGGCATAGAGAGGGCTGCCTATCGAGTTTTTGTCGCGAACAGGTCATCAGCCAGAATTCCGTTCGCACGATATTGCTCTGGACCGACCGAGTTTCCGCAGCTTGCTCGCCCACAGGGGGCCGGGCGCGGCCAGTGAGATTTATCGCGAGTTCCGCACGAGCCGAAGAGCACTTAATGTGCTCTTCGTGCGAGCAGGACTGTAGAGCAGGAAATCTCACTGGCCGCGCCCGGCCCCCCTGTGGGCGAGCAAGCGGACGACAAACACATCTGTCCAACAATTCGCCCGAAACATAATGAAAAACCGTTTGATGTGAGTTAATATAAACAACGTCGTGAATCTGACTCCTGCCACATGCATGACAGGGGTTAAACACAAAAAGGAGTCAACTATGGTTTCTGAGAAGGCTACCCTCGTTAATCCTCAGGGTCTGCACATGCGTCCGGCTGGTCTGTTCGCCTCCACCATGGGCAAGTATGCCTGTGACGTGACGGTCGTTACCCCCGAGAAGGAGGTCAACGGCAAGTCCCCGATGGCCCTCATGGCTGCTGGTATCCCCTGCGGCACCGAGGTCGAGGTAAAGTGCGACGGCGCTGACGAGGCCGAGGCTCTGGCTGCTGCCATCGAGCTCATCAAGAGCGGTCTTGGCGAGTAGAACTCAAACGGGTCGCATGTTGAACAACTAAGTTCATATTTGGGAGCGCAGTGACCTGTTGTAAGGTAACTGCGCTCTTTTGTCATGGATATGGCAAAACGCTTTATCACATGACACGGAGAGAGGAATGGGAATGTATCAGGGAGTCAACGCTTCCGAGGGCATCGGTATCGGCACCGTCATGGTCGCCGTCGATCCCGACTTGACGTTTGAGCCGCACGAGGTTGCTGATTCGGCAGCAGAGAAGGAGCGCTATCAGTCCGCTCTTTCGGTCTTCTGCGAGAAGACCCAGGCTCAGGCCGACCACATGAAGGAGACGGTGGGCGAGGCCGAGGCCGAGATCATGAGCGGACATATTGTCCTGGCTCAGGATCCGGGTATGACCGACGCCATCAACGCCGCCATTGACGGTGGTACCTGCGCCGAGCAGGCGCTTATGGACACCTCGACCATGTTCGAGAACATGTTCCTGTCCATGGACGACGAGATGTTCCGTCTGCGCGCGGCCGACATCGCCGACATCCGCACCGGTATTCTGGCCGAGCTGCTGGGCAAGGAGGTCGTCGACCTCTCCGTCCTGCCCGAGAACACCGTCGTTGTCGTGCATGACCTCACGCCGTCCATGACCGCCACGATCGATAAGGCCCACGTTGCCGGTATCGTCACCGAGACCGGTGGCCGCACGTCGCACTCCGCGATCATCGCGCGTGCCCTCGAGATCCCGGCTGTCCTTTCGGTTTCCAACAGCTGCACCGCGCTGCGCAACGGTATGACCGTTGTCGTCGACGGTGGCAAGGGTATCGTTGAGGCCGATCCCGACGAGGAGACGCTCGCTGCCTACACTGCCAAGGCCGAGGCCTTCGCTGCCGAGAAGGCAGCCCTCGAGGCCTTCCGTGGCAAGCCGTCCGTGACTGCCGATGGCATCAAGAAGATCATCGCCTGCAACATCGGTAACCCTGATGACGTGCCCAACGCGCTCGATCACGATGCCGAGGCCATCGGTCTGTTCCGCTCCGAGTTCCTGTTCATGGACTCTGCCGAGCTTCCTTCCGAGGAGGAGCAGTTCAACGCCTACCGTAAGGTCGCCAGCGCGCTCAAGGGCGCTCCGGTCATCATCCGCACGCTCGATGTGGGTGGCGACAAGGAGATTCCGTATCTGCACATGGTCAAGGAAGATAACCCCTTCATGGGCTTCCGCGCCGTGCGTTACTGCCTGGCCAATCCCGACCAGTACAAGGTCCAGCTCCGCGCTCTGCTGCGCGCTAGCGCCTTCGGTGACGTAAAGATCATGATCCCGCTCGTCACCTGCGTCGAGGAGGTCTTGGCTGTCAAGGAGCTTGTCGAGCAGTGCAAGGCCGAGCTGACTGAAGAGGGTCGCAAGTTCAACGAGAACATCGAGGTCGGCATCATGGTTGAGACGCCTGCCGCTTCGCTGCTCGCAGACCGTCTTGCCGAGGTCGCCGACTTCTTCTCCATCGGCACCAACGACCTGATCGGCTACACCATGTGCGCCGACCGTGGCAACGACACCATCTCCAACCTGTACCAGGTGTACTATCCCGCCGTGCTCCGCTCGCTTAAGAACATCATCGAGAGCGGCGTGAAGGCCGGCATCATGGTCGGTATGTGCGGCGAGGCCGCTGCCGATCCGCTGCTCGAGCCGCTGCTGATCAGCTGGGGCCTGGAGGAGTTCTCGATGAGCGCTCCGTCGATCCTGCGCGCCCGCAAGACCATCAGCCAGTGGACCAAGGCCGAGTGCAACGAGCTCGCCGAGAAGGCGCTCGCCTGCAACACCGCCGCCGAGGTCAAGGCACTGCTCGAGTCCGCAGCTCGCTAATTTGGTATCAGAGGTACCCGCGTGGTTGGAATGGGCCGGCCACGCGGCCCTCACATATACAGGGGGTACTGTAAATGTTCTACACGCTAACCGCTAACCCGGCTGTCGACATGACGGTTTCGAGCTCTCCGCTCGAGCCCGACGAGAACGTCCGCACCGGCTCGGCCAGCTACACGGCTAACGGCAAGGGCCTCGACGTGTCCTTCGCCTTTAAGAAGATGGGCGTCGACACCGTCGCGCTCGGCTTCTTCGCCGGCTTCACGGGCAAGTTTATCGTCGAGGAGGTCATGAACCTGGGTTGCCTGTGCCGCCCGGTCTGGACCGACGGTATCACGCGCATCAACACCTACGTCAACGATGGCCAGCACGAGTACGGCATCCTGAACCCCGGCGCTCCGATCACGCCGCAGCACCAGGAGGAGCTCTACAACATCCTGGACACCGCGGGCGATCTTGAGTGCCTGATCGTCTCCGGCTCCGTGCCTCCCAAAGCTACGCCCGACTTCCTGGCTCAGGTCATGGAGCACGCTCAGGCTCGTGGCGCCGACGTCGTCCTGGACCTGTCCTCCGACAAGCTCAAGGAGCTCGCTCACAAGAAGCCGCTGCTCATCAAGCCGAACCATCACGAGATGAAGGCCATCTTCGGCGTGCCGGTCGACACCGACGACGAGGTTCGCGTTGCCATGAAGATGGCTCACGACGCTGGCGTTCAGAACGTGCTGCTCACCCGTGGTAGCCGCGGCGACGCTTACTTCTCCAACGGCGAGGACATCTGGTACGCCAAGCGTGAGTTCAACATCAAGCTGGTTTCTTCTGTCTGCGCCGGCGACTGCACCCTCGCTGCGTTCCTGCACAAGTGGTACAGGGATCGCGACAACGTCGAGGAGGCCATGAAGCTCGCTATGGCCACCGGCGCCAACGTTGCCGAGTCCGTCGGCATTGGCGACTTTGGTCACGTCGACGAGTACAGCAAGCGCGTTGCCGTCCGCAAGCTCGATCGTCAGTAATCGAAACGCGACATATTCGTGCGCATGCGGCGCCCCGGTTTCGGCCGGGGCGCCTTTTTGTTCCGCCACGGGGGAGAGGTGTCCCGCCGTACTTCATCGCTTCCACACCGTTCACCGAGTTGCCCTAGCCTTTTATCGATGCGTGGAATATACTTTCATTAACACGTTGCTTCGTGAAAGGAACATTCATGATTTACACGCTCACTGCAAATCCCGCCATTGACTACAACATCGCCTGTGACGGTCTTGCTGCCAACACCGTCACGCGTACCCGCAACGCCGTCTACACGCCCAACGGCAAGGGCCTCAATGTCTCGTTTACGCTTGACCACTACGGTGTCGACACCACGATCCTGGGTTTCTTCGCCGGCTTCTCGGGCGAGTTTATCGTTAAGGGCGCCGAGGCCCTGGGCGTGCCCGTCAAGCCCGTGTGGACCGACGGCATCACGCGCGTCAACGTGTTCCTCAATGCCGGTCCCGACACGGAGTACAACATGGTCAACGCCGGTGCCGCCATCAACGAGGCCAACGAGCAGGAGATGTTTGAGCTCATCGATTCGCTCGATGACATGACCTGCCTGGTCATCAGCGGCTCGCTGCCTCCCAAGACTTCCGAGGGCTTCCTGGCCGAGGTCCTTCGCCGCGTCAAGGCCAAGGGGGCCGAGTTCGTCCTAGACATCTCGAGCCATCAGCTGGCAGACCTCATTGCCATGGAGCCGCTGCTGATCAAGCCCAATGACGACGAGCTGCTTGACATCTTTGGCATTAAGGTGAGCGGTGGCGACGATGAGTCCGTCAAGGGCGCAATGGCTGAGCTTCATGCCAAGGGCGCCAAGAACGTGCTGCTGACCCTCGGCGGCGCCGGTGCGTACTTCTCCAACGGCAAGCACATCTGGTTTGCTAACCGCACCTTCGACGTCAAGCTGCTGTCGACGGTGTGTGCCGGCGATTCCTCGCTCGCTGCCTTCCTGTCCGTGTGGCACGACGCCCCCGAGCGCGTCGAGGACGCCCTGCGCCTTTCGATGGCCACTGGCGCCAACGTGGTCGAGTGCCCTGGTTTGGGTGATTTTGCCAAGGTGGACGAATATAAGAAGCACATCGAGGTTCGCCAGGTCTGCTAGTTCCGGCACCTTGTCTGAATAGTTTGATTATTTCGCATCCGTCTTAGACTAGGACGGATGCGTTTTTGTTTATCGGACTTGCGTGTGCAGTGGAGGCTGTTTCTTGTTAGACTTCTTGAGAACCATCGATTAACGCTCGCAAGTGCAGGAGGCCATAGGCATGTGCAATGTTTCTCTCAACGGTACGCAACCGTCTGATGCCTCCCTGCGCGTCCTGCGTTCGCTCGAAGCAGCCGGTCTTGAGGCTTGGTACGTTGGCGGTTGGGTGCGCGACGCCCTGATGGGATGTCCCAGCCACGATGTTGATATGTGCTGTAGCGGCCTGTGGCATGAGTCCAAGGCGGCGCTCGAGGCCGCTGGTATTGCGGTCGTGGAGTCGGGCATTAAATTTGGCGGAATCACGGCTATTTCCGATGGCGAGCGTATCGAGGTCACCACGTACCGCCTGGATGGCTTTTACACCGATGGTCGCCATCCCCAGAGTGTGGAGCGTGCCGCCTCGCTCGAGGACGATCTGGCGCGCCGCGACTTTACCGTCAACGCCATGGCCTGGCATCCCGAGCGCGGGCTTGTCGACCGCTACGACGGCCAGGGTGATCTGGAGCGCAAGCTGATTCGCGCTGTCGGTGATCCCAAGCGTCGCTTTATCGAGGACGCCCTGCGCATGCTGCGTGCGGTGCGCTTTGCCTGCCGTCTGGACTTTATGATTGAGCCCGAGACCAAGCGTGCGCTTGCCGAGTGCGCGCCGCTGCTCGATGCCGTAGCGCGCGAGCGTGTGGGTATTGAGCTCGAGGGCATTCTTTCGACCGGTCACGGGGGAGACGCCATGTTGCGCTACCCTGAGCTCATCTGCGCCGCTGTGCCCGAGTTGGCAGCGGGTCGCGGGTTTGATCAGCGAAGTGTCTATCATGCGTTTAACGTCTACGAGCATATCGCCCGTGTGCTGACGGTGGCAGGGGAGCTGGCGCTGTGCGACGGCGTCGCGCCATCGTCGAGCCTTATGTGGGCGGCGTTTTTGCACGATGTCTCCAAGCCCGAGTGCTTTACGGTCGATCACGCCGGCAGCGGACACTTCTACGGTCATCCCGAGCTCGGCGCCAAGAAAGCGCGCGTCATTATGGATCGCCTGGCACTCTCGCACGACCTGGTGCGCGACGTTTGCCTGCTCATCAAATATCACGATAAGCCGCTGCGCCCCGAGCGCTCCTGCCTGCTCAATATGATGCGCGCGCTTTCGGGTGAGGGCGTCGACACGGCCCGCCTGATTGACGAGCTCATGGACCTCAAGCGTGCCGATACGCTTGGCAAGGCCCCATCGTGCTTCTATTACGTTGAGACGATTGAGGAGATGCGCGCGCTGGCGCACGAGCTGCTGAAGGCAGGGGAGCCCCATACGCTCAAGATGCTCGCCATCAACGGCGGCGACCTGATCCGTGCCGGAGTCAAGCCCGGGCCGGAACTGGGTCAGCTTCTCAACTCCGCCCTCGACGCCGTGATCGAAGACAATATTCCCAACGAGCGCGAAGCTCTTTTGGTCCATCTCAACTTGAATTAGCTACCCAGTTTACCTTCGTGTTCCATAACCTGCCGACAAAATTTGGGCAATTTGGAATTTCTTCTTGCGCTGACGTTTTTTGTCCCGTAATATATATCCTCGCAGCACGGCAGTGCAGATGTCATGTGGCCCGTTCGTCTAGCGGTTTAGGACGCCGCCCTCTCAAGGCGGAGATCACCAGTTCGAATCTGGTACGGGCTACCACTTCTTTTCTGCTGAGGCTTATGGCCCGTTCGTCTAGCGGTTTAGGACGCCGCCCTCTCAAGGCGGAGATCACCAGTTCGAATCTGGTACGGGCTACCATACATCTGATACCCGGCCTTCCCATGGAAGGTCGGGTTTTTTATTTTCAAACAACCGTCTGCAATTCCCGTTTGAACCAGAGCTTTGCGTTCTGCCTATGGCCCTTACGGGTACAATATCCAAGATATTTTGACTGTTAGAAGGAGTCTCATGACGGAGTCTTCTCAGCATACGTCTAAGCCCCAGGTCGAGGTTCAGGCCTCGGGCGGAGATGACAATAAGAGCGCACGCCGCGGCGCCATCTTTATCGGCGTCGTGCTGGTGGGTTATATCGTCTATCTGGTGGTAACCGGGCAGATGGGGCAGTTCTGGGCCGCTATGTCGAGCGTCCAGGCGCCATGGCTCGTTGTCGCGTGTCTTTGCATGTTCATGTATCTGTTCTTTGGCATTGTGGCCTATGCGATCGCCGTCTGGCTCGACCCATATTCGCCCGTCGGCATCCGCGACCTGATCTCGGTCGAGGCGAGTGGCATCTTCTTTGGCAACCTGACGCCCATGATGATGGGCTCGACTCCCGCCCAGATCTACCGCCTGACCAAAGCGGGCCAAAATGTCGGCGAGGCTGGCGCCACGCAGTTCACGCGCTTTATCGTGTACCAGTTTGGCCTCGTTGCCTGGGGCGCTATCCTACTGCTTGCTCGCATGCCGTTTTTTGCCGAGCGCTATGGCGACATGACGCTGCTGTGCGTCTTTAGCTTTGGTGGGCACTGCTGCATCTTGCTTGGCATCTTCGCCGTCGCGCTCATGCCTAAGACCGTCACGCGCGTCGCCCATTGCATCATCAATTGGCTCGAGCGCATTGGTGTCTCGGCCACTAAGATCGAGAGTTGGCGCACGTTTGTCGATGGCGAGATCTACTCGTTCTCCGAGAAGTTCAAGCTTTCGGCTGGCCACTTTTCGTCCATGCTGCTCACGGTGGTCATCACCATGCTGCAGCTCGCGTTTTTCTACCTCGTGCCGTATTTCCTGATGCTTGCCTTTGGCCACCACGAGGTCGACTTTTTCTCGGTCATGGCCGCGAGCGCCTTTGTCCAGCTGTTGAGCTCTGCGGTCCCCCTGCCCGGTGGAACTGGTGGCGCTGAGGGCGGCTTTGCATTGTTCTTGGGTCATTTCTTTGGGTCGGCATCGACCGCCGGCTATCTGCTGTGGCGCCTCATTACGTTTATTGCGCCGACCATTTTGGCTGCGCCCCTGCTGGGCCTTAAGAGTGCCCACAACGAGAGCATCCATGCGCGCTGGGATCGCGTGATGCGCAAGCTCGGTCGCATGCCTCAAACGCCCTCTGCGCCCACAAAGCCCCACCCCACGAATGCTGTTACCGTTGATCCCAAGAAGCAGGCTCAGAAGGCTTCTGGGACCGCTAAGCCGGCTCATAAAGCCTATGTGCGTCAGACAGGCGACGGTATTCGCGTATCTCCGTCGGCAC
The DNA here is from genome assembly GCA_958420355.1 of uncultured Collinsella sp. Lineage (GTDB taxonomy): Bacteria > Actinomycetota > Coriobacteriia > Coriobacteriales > Coriobacteriaceae > Collinsella. Next base: position 39,079 of record CATZJG010000008.1, on the reverse strand, counting down.
TCAATAAGAAGAAGCACCCTAAGTCGCAGTAGGGCAGTCGTGCGTTCTTCATGATGCGGGGCATATTTGTGCTGTATGGGGGATAATCCTCTTACGTAGATTATCTCTCATCTGTTGATGAATGCTCGCATATCGAAGGGACACGCCCATGGCAACCAGCAAACCGCGTCTTGACCGCCGCATTGTTCGCAGCCGTAATGCCATCCTTTCCGCTTTCGAGCGCCTGCTCATGGAAAAGCCGCTGGCAGACATTACGGTGAGTGCCATCGCGCGCGAGGCCAATGTCGACCGCAAGACCTTTTACGTTCACTTTGGTACGGTTGACGGCCTGCTCGATGCCATTGCCGTCGATGTGGTGGAGATGATTGTCGACTCGGTCGAGAAAACCCTTGCTTCAATGGACGGCGACACCAACGAGCGCGCCCTGGGCGCGGCGGCGACCTTCTTTAAAACCGTTAACGAGGCACTGTGTAACAACTTAGTGCTCAATCGTCAGCTGATCGAGAACATTCCGCTCGACGACTTTATGGCTCGCCTGCGCGAACCGCTCGAGCACGAGATTGCCGAACGCGATCTGCTGCCCCAAGGTCTCAAGGACGAGATGTTCGACTACTATCTGGCGTTTTTGCTGTCGGGTATTATCGGTATCTATCGCACGTGGGCGCTGTCTGACGGCTCGGTTCCTATCGAGCGCGTCTCTGAGGTCGCCAACGACCTGACTCTCAACGGTCTGTCGAGTCTGGAATCTCGCTTGGATTAGGCCTAGTTGGGCTCGTCGGCGTGGAAATTCCTGTTCACGAGGTTCTCCGGCGCCTTGTAGACCTCGCCGCGTAGGAGCTGTAGCCTGAGGATCCCTAAAAGAAGGTCCAGTTTATCATTCCCACTCCAATTGGGAATCCTCCGATGCGCCTTCGCACGCTTGCATGACCTCGATACCATGCGATCGTGCGAACTCGACGAGCTCTGCGTTGCGGGCGTTTATGGTGCCGAAGGCGGCGGGGCACACGATAAGACGCGCGCAGTGGACGAGGAGCTCTTTGGCGCGGGCTATGGTTTTATCCCCGATCGGCTCGAAGGCGCGCTCGGCCACGCATTCCGTCGCCAGGTCGCGCGCAAGCTCGCAGTCGATGTCCCCTTCGTGCAGAACGCCCGCGTAGAACGCCTTGCCCTGCCGGATTAGCTGGCGAAACACAGCTGACCCCGTACCTGCGCCGGCGATGACGAACGTGTGCGCATCGCCGTGTGGGCGCCCAATTTCCACGCTGCCGAAGCGCTCGTTGAAGGTGCCATGTTTAAGGCCGTAGAGCTCGCCAATCGTCTCGCGCGTGAATATGTCCTCGGGTGCGCCGGCGCGGAAGACCCGGCCGTCCTTCACGCAAATCACCTTGTCGGCGCTTTTCTGCGCGAGCTCGAGTTCGTGGATGGACATGATGACAGCAACATTCCGCGATTTCGCAAGGTGGCGAAGTATTCGCAGCAGGTCGATCTGGTAGCGTATATCGAGATATGACGTGGGCTCGTCGAGCACGAGCACACGCGGATCCTGCGCGATGGCGCGTGCGAGCATGACGCGCTGGCGTTGCCCGTCGCTTATCTGCATGAAGTCGCGCTCGGCGAACTCTTCCACATGTGCGGTTTTCATGGCCTCGTCGACCCGACTATGGTCGTCGGGCGAGAGTGTGCCCATTCGCCCGGTGTAGGGATGCCTTCCCGCCTCTACGATATCGCGGCAGGTGAGGAGCTCGGTCCGGGGTCGATCTGTCAGCATAACGGCAAGGTTCCTTGCGAACTCCGCTGTCTTCCATCGGGAAATCTCCCGCCCGTCGAGCTCGACCGCGCCGGCAAGCGGTGCCAGATGGCGTGTGATGGTTTTCAAGATGGTCGACTTGCCCGAGCCGTTCGGCCCGATGAGCGCCACGACGTCGCCCGCGCGAACCTCCAGCTCGACGCCTTCGGCTACGACCTTCTTGTCGTAGCCCGCCGACAGGTCGCTTATGCGGAAAAGCGGCGCTCCGTCAGCCTTCGTTGCGACCGGGGTTTCGAGGTTCGACTCCGCTCGGAGGAGGCGTTTCGCGCGCAGTTCCGCGCGAGTCGAAAGTGCCTTCTGGCGCTTTCGTGCGAGCTTAGGACTGTTTAAGCATGGAATGTCCCCTCCGAGCGTTTTGGGCTGCGGCACGAATTTCCCCATCTACCTCACCCGCTTCTTCAACATGAGTGCGATAACCACCGGCGCGCCGAAGATGGCGGTGACGGCGCTGATGGAAAGCTCGACGGGGGAGAACAGCGTGCGCGCGATCAAATCGCAGCCCGCGCAGAAGATGGCGCCTCCCAAGAAGCACGCAGGAATCACGCGGATGGGCTTCGACGACTTCAGCGCCGACTTAACGAGATGCGGAACCGCGATGCCTACGAACGACACCGGACCAGCGAACGCGGTCACGCAGGCGGAGAGCATGCTCGCTAGAAGGACGAGCACCACGCGGAAGCGTGCGACGTTCACGCCGACGCTTTTTGCGTAGGCTTCTCCCAGCTGGAAGGCGGAAAGGGGCTTCGATATCGCGAATACGCATGCGCTCACGGTGATCACCACGACCGCGATGGCCGCGACGTCGTCCCAGCTCGAACCCGAGAAGCTACCCAAAGACCAGTTGTGCAGGTTCACGATGGACTGGTCGTCGGCGAAGGCGATGAGGAAGTTCGTCGCCGCCGAGCAGATGTATCCCACCATGACGCCCGCCACGATGAGCATGGCCATGGAACTTATGCGCCGTGCGATGAGGAGCACGAAGCCGATGGTGATAAGCGAGCCCAGAAACGCTGCGACCACCAGGGCCGGCGAGGACATGGCCTGGTTCGCGCCCAGAAGCACGATCATCGTAAGCGCGACGACGAACTTTGCGCCCGAGGAGACGCCCAAGATGAACGGGTCGGCGATGGGGTTGTTGAAAAACGTCTGCAGCAGGAACCCGGAGAGCGAAAGTGCCCCGCCGAGAAGCACGGCTGAAAGCACGCGCGGCAGGCGAATCTCCCAGATGACTTGGCTTTCCATGGAATTGGCCGCGCCGCCCGAAAGGATGCCGGGGATGTGGTCTGCGGGCACGAGCACGCTCCCGATGCACAGGTTGGCCCCGACGAGCACGATGATGACAACAGCGAGCAGCGCCGTCACGACTCGACACCGCGCGGCGCGCCCCGATTCGTCGTATGTCATGGAAAGCCGGCTTCTCATGACGCTAGCCAAGCTTCCTCAGATAATGGAAGTCGCTCGCGTCATCGCCGGTGAACGCCCCGTGCAGCTCGTCGATAATGTCGGCGGTAGAAGTCATCTGCTGGTACATGTCGGCGCTTGTGACCCAGACGTTGCCGTTCTTTACGGCTTTGAACTGCGACAATAGCGCGTTTTTGCCTACGAAGTCTTTCAAGGTGGCAACCGATTCGTCGATGGTGCCGTTGTAGACGATGATGTCGGCATCCTTCGCCGTCGCGTAGAAGCGCTCCATTTCGAGCGTTACTGACGAACCTGACGTCGACGCCGTCTGCGCGTCATCGAGCGCGTAGCTGCCGCCTGCAAGCTCGATCATCTGCGCCACGTAGTCGCCCGCCCGCCGCGTGACGGCGGCCCCGTTCGAGTTAATGTAGAAATACGCCACGGTTTTACCTGACGACGCGAGCCCCGACGTTTGCTCGACGCGAGCCTTCTGCTCGTTGAACAGGTGCGCGGCCTCGTCTTCCTTGTCGAATAGGACGCCGAAAAGCTTAATCCACTCGACGCGCCCGAGTGCTTCGGGCTCGCTCGACGACTGTTCGGTGAGCACGACGAGCCCGAGCTTCTGCAGCTTTTTCTTCACATCGGGCGTGTGGTTGATCATGGTGTTCTCGATGGCGAGCGTGCAGCCCGAGGCCGATATTTGCTCGTAGTCGGGCGCGCTGTACTTGCCGCCGTAGGTGATCGCCCCACTTTCGAGCGCGCTTTTGAAGCCCGCGACCGAGCAATCGTCGGCCTTCGTGCCCGACATGAGGATATTGTCGTTCGCATCGAGCGCGTCGACCAGGCACATCGTCGCCGACGACACGAGGTACACCTTGTCGGCGGGGCGCCTTATGACCGCGATGTCGGAGCTCAACCCATCAGGTACCTTCGCATCTTGCGGCACCACGAGGAAGCGCTCCCCGTTCGAAATGCAGATAAGCCGCAGGCCGCCTTCGAACTCGTCGACAGTGAAGTGCTCGGCGTATTCAAGCTGAAGCGTCCCCGTCGGCTTCCAGCCGCAGCCCAAATCGGCGTTGTGGAAGTCGGCCGCGGCGCTTGAAGCCGTTCCCGCAGGGGAGCCGCCGCTTGCTTCGTCGCCCGATTTCTCCTTCATGGTGGATGAGTCGAAGTAGAGCGTGTAGTCGATGGTGTGCGGCGTCGACATGGCGACGGTCTCGGCCGACACGGCGATGTCCTCGTCGAGCGTGACGGGTATCTCGAACGTGGAGTTGCCGCCGTCGTTTACGGGCGCGTAGTCCACGCCGTCGACGGTCATCTTGTCGTAGTTCGAACTCGACCAGGTGATGGTCGCGGTGTAGGTGTCGCCATCATTCACAATTGTGGTGGGTGAGGCGATGCTTGCGCGCCCTGACCCGCCGGAGAGCGAGACGCTCACAGTGTATTCCTGAGAGCCTGCCGTGCCACCGGTCGCGTTCGGGCTCGCACTGCACCCCGCGAAGGGAAGCGCGAGCAGGGCGACGAGAACGCAGGCGATCGCGCGCATCGCGATGCTGCGACGCTTCCTGCTTTCCCCCTTGGGAAGAATCGACCGCATGGCGTTACTTCAGTGCGTCGGCGCGCAGATCGACGCCGGCGGATTCGAACACGAGCGTGCGGTCGTACCACTGCTCTTTTCTAATACTCCACGCGGCGCAGGCGGTGTCCTCGTCGAGCGCTTCAACGGGCACGTCGTAGGTGTACTTGCCTTCCGCGTTTTCCACATAGGGGATGAAGTCGGCCTCGCTCGCGGCGGCAGCCTCGTCGCCCGTGCCCATGAAGAGCTTGCCGTAGCCCGTGCCGGAAAGCGTCATCACGCAGTGCATGGAGCCGTTTTCCACGATGAGCTGGGCGTCCACAATCCTGAACATGTTCGAGCTGGAATCTACGGTGATCGGATAGGTGCCGTCGGCCACCTTGTCGGCGGTGATGGGGGCAGCGCTTGCGCCCTCGGGCGCATCGGCCGCCTGTTCGGTCTTTTCCTGGGAATCGGCATCGCTTGCCTTTGCGCTGTCGATTGAATTTCCGCCGCAGCCGGCGAGCGAGAACGCGAAAAGCGCCGCTGACAGGGCGAAGGCGAGGGTTTTCTTCAACATGGAGGGGGTTCCTTTCAATCGCTTCGACCGCCCGCGCCGTGCGGTGGGCGGGCGGGATGCGAATGCAACGGGCATGCGCCGTCAGTCGGGGAAGGCGCATGCCCGTTGCACGGGGACGCGACCGGCGCCCCCGTGCGCGGCGAGTTTACAGCTTGGCGATGGCGTCGTCCACGTGCGAGACGTAGATTTCGTCGACCGCGACGTTCTGCCCCAGACCCTGGAGCAGGCACGTCACTTCGAAGCCGGCGGCCACGAACTTCGCAGCCCAGCTGTCGGGGTCGGTCTCGTCTGCCATGTCGTTGTTCGCGTGGTCGCCCGCGACCACCATGAACGGCGCGAGCACGGCCTTCTTGTAGCCTGCGGCGCTCGCGGCGGCGATAACATCCTCGCAGGTCGGTTCAGCCTCGACGGTGCCGACGAAGAACTGCGTCAAGCCCTCGTTCTTAAACACTTCCTGCATCTTGGCATAGTCGGCGTTGGAATCGGCTTCGGTGCCGTGACCCATGAGGCACAGCGCCGTCTTGCCGTCGTCGAAGGACGCCATGTTCTCCTTAATGGCTGCGGCCACCTTCTTGTAGTCGTCGTCGGAGGTGAGCAGCGGGTCGCCGAGCGAGATTTTGTCGAACTTGTCGGCGTACTTGTCGAGCTCGTCTTTCACGTCGGTGTATTCCAGGCCACCCATGAGATGCGTCGGCTGCACGACGATTTCCTTCACGCCGTCTTCCACGCAGCGGTCGAGCGCCTCGGTCATGTTGTCGATCGTGATGCCGTCGCGCTTCTTCAGCTTGTCGATGATGATCTGCGCGGTGAAGGCGCGGCGGATGTCGTAGTCCTGCCAGTACTTCTCGCGGATAGCGTCTTCGATGGCGCCGATGGTGATGTGGCGCGAGTCGTTGTAGCTCGTGCCGAAGCTCGTGACGAGGATGACCGGCTTCACGGCCTTCTCCTTTTCGCTCGATTTCTCGGAACTCGCGGAGGTGTTGGAGCAGCCCGCGAGCGCGACTCCGGCGAGCGCGACGGCTCCGGTTGCTGCGGCGCCCATGAAGCCGCGGCGTGACATCTGGTCGGACATGGTTTTTCCTTTCCTCGGTTTGCCGGTCCCCCGGCGACAGTTGCTTGTCGGCACAAGCGAAAGAAAAGCGCACCCCTCGGGGTTCACAAGGAGCTAACGCCACGGCGATGCCGTGAGGAAAAGGCGAAGCAGTCTGGCTTGGGGCGCGAGGCGGTTTGCCCGCGCGTCCTATACAGTAATGTCCCTTGCCCAGGATTCCCACCTGGTTCCCTCCGCAAGCCAGCGCGGGCTGTGCGGGCGCCGCGCCGGTCATTTCCTTTTATCCGATTGTCATATGCTCGTTGCCGAAACTTTTACTATGATAGTGGGCACTTGTGAACGTGTCAAAGCCATGGCGGGCGGCATTGCGCCTCCTGCCTGCGTATTTGCGCCGATTGCCGCCGCAGGCGCCGTGTTTTGCCCGCTGCACGAATGGCGGCGTAAACGGTTGCGATGAGAAACGGGAAGGGAAGGCTCGGATGATTTATATCGTTGGCGCAGGCTCGGGCGCCGCCGACCTTATCACGCTGCGCGGGGCGCGCCTTCTGCGCGCGGCCGACGTGGTCGTTTGGGCGGGGAGCCTTGTGAACCCCGAGCTGCTCGCCGAGTGCAAGGAATCCTGCGTCGTCTACGACAGCGCGCACATGACCTTGGAGGAAGTGCTCGACGTGATGTGCGCGGCGGATGCGCGGGGCGAGGAAGTGGTGCGCCTGCACACGGGTGACCCGTGCCTATACGGCGCCATCCAGGAGCAGATGGACGCACTCGACGCGCGCGGCGTGGACTACGAGGTGGTGCCCGGCGTGTCGAGCTTTTGCGGTGCCGCGGCGGCGCTTCGCCAGGAATACACGCTGCCGGGAATCAGCCAGTCGGTCGTGATCACGCGGCTTTCCGGGCGCACCCCCATGCCCGCGGGCGAGGGCATGCGCACCATGGCGGAAAGCGGCTCGACTATGGTCATCTTCCTGAGCTCGGGTATGCTCGCCGAGCTTTCCGCCGAGCTTTTGGCCGCGGGCCGCAGCTCCGACGAGCCGGCGGCGCTCGTGTACAAGGCGACCTGGCCTGAAGAGCGCGTGGTGCGATGCACAGTGGGCACGCTCGCCGACGCGGGCGCGCGAGAGGGCATCGACCGCACGGCGCTCGTGGTGGTGGGCCGCGTGCTCGGAGCTCGCGGCGGGCTTGCGCACAACGGCGCGCAAACGGAGTCGTACGAGCGCAGCAAGCTTTACGACCCTTCGTTTGCCACGGGGTATCGGAAGGCGAGCAGCTAGCGTGGCCTTCGAGCATTACATATATACCGGGACGACCCGCCTGCGCTGCGGCTACACCACGGGGAGCTGCGCCGCGCTCGCGGCGAAGGCAGCCTGCGAGATGCTCTTGTCACGAAAGCCCGTCGGCCTCGTGTCGATCGTCACCCCCGGCGGGCTGCCCGTCGAGGCGAACGTGATCGACGCATGCATCGGCGAGGGGTGCGCCCAGTGCGCCGTGCGAAAGGACGCAGGCGACGATGCCGATGTGACCGACGGCGTGCTCGTGTACGCGCGCGTGGAACATGCGGGGTCGGGCACGGGTGCTGCGGGCGGCAAGGACGTGCCCGCGCGCGAATCGGAAGTTTCCGTCGATGGCGGCGTGGGCGTGGGGCGCGTGACGTTGCCCGGGCTCGAGCAGCCGGTTGGGGCGGCCGCCATCAACGCGACGCCGCGCGCGATGATCACTTCGGCGGTGCGCGAGGTGTGCGCCGCGCACGGCTTTTCTGGAAATATTGCTGTGACGATTTCGGTACCCGAGGGTGTTGCCCTTGCCGAAAAGACCTTCAACCCGCACCTGGGGATTAAGGACGGCATCTCCATCCTGGGCACGACGGGCATCGTCGAGCCGCGCAGCCTCGCTGCCTTGCGCGACAGCATCGAGCTCGAGATCCGGCAGCATGCGGCTATGGGGCGGCGCGGAGTCGTGCTCACGCCCGGCAACTACGGCGCGCAGTTCATCTCGGGGCATTTTCATCTAAACGGTGCGCCGGTGGTCTTCATCTCCAACTTTGTGGGCGATGCGATTGATTGCTGCGTTCGCGAGGGATTTACCAATGTCCTTCTTGTGGGACACATCGGCAAGTTGGTGAAGGTCGCGGGCGGCATCATGGACACCCATTCGCGTACCGCCGACTGCCGCGCGGAGATTCTGGCCGCCCACGCGGCCATGGCCGGCGCGGGCGCGAAGACCGTGCGCGAGATCATGTCGTCCGTCACGACCACGGCGGCGCTCGAGGTAATCGAGGCCGCTGGCGCGGGGGACGCTGCGCGCGCCTCGCTCGCTGCGGCAATCGAGGACAGGTTGCGCCGCCGCGCGGCGGGCGCATGCGACATCGCCGCGGTCGTGTTCGACGCGGAGCGCCGTGAGCTTTTCCGCACGTCGGGCGCCGATGCGGTTATCGGAGAATTGGGGGCGACGTATGAGTAAAGGCGTGCTGTACGGGGTGCGCCGCGTAATCGGCTGGTCGGGGACGAAGGTGGTCATGAAGGCGCGCCGCTCGCTTGCGGACACGAAGCGCATCCTTCACGAGGAGGGCACCTTCGACGGTGCCGAGCTCGTTGAGGACTGTGGGCTTCCGGGCGAGCGCGTGTACCGCTCGCTCGTCGATGTGCCCGATCGGGGCAGCTACTTCTCGACGATGGTGGTGCGCTAGATGAGGATTTCCTGCATAGCGTTCACTGAGAGGGGGTATGCGTTGGCGGAGCGCACCGCACGCGCGCTTTCCGACTGCGCGCAGACAGGTGAAGATGACCCTGGCTGGGACGTTTCCGTTTCGCGCGGGTTCGGCGAGGGGAAGGCCGACCTGCGCGCATGGACGGCGCTCGCGTGGGAAGCGTCGGACGCGCTTCTGTTCGTGGGCGCGGCGGGCATCGCCGTGCGGGCGATTGCGCCGCATGTCGCCTCGAAGGCAACCGATTCCGCGGTTGTGGTGATCGACGAAGCGGGGCGCTTTGCCGTCCCGCTTTTGTCGGGGCATTTGGGCGGTGCGAACGAGCTTGCGAAAACTGTGGCACGCGCGGTAGGGGCCATCCCCGTCATCACCACGGCGACCGACGTCCGCGGCGTGTGGGCGGTGGATACGTGGGCGCGCTGCGCGGGGCTCGCCGTTTCGAATCCCGAGGCCATCAAGCGAGTGTCGGCGCGGCTGCTTTCTGGTGGGCGCGTGGCGCTCTATTCCGACATGCCGATTTCGGGACAACCGCCTGAGGGGGTTGACATTGCGTCCGACCGCGCTCGGGCCGATATCGTCGTGTCGCCGTTTGCTGGCGCGAATGCAGGTGCGCCCGTTCGCGCGGCGGAGACAACGGGTGAGGTCGTGCCCGTCGGTGAGACGGGGAAGCCGGCGGGCGTGCGGGCGCAGGCGCCTGCGCCCGAGCCGCTTCGCCTTGTCGTGCCCTGCATCGTTGCGGGCATAGGGTGCCGTCGCGGTGCGTGCGCCGAAGCGATCGGGGAGGCGTTTCTTCTCGCGTGCGGGCAGGCGGGCATCTCGCCTTCGGCCGTGCGCGAGGCGGCGACGATCGACGTGAAGGCGCACGAGGAGGGTCTGCTCGCCTTCTGTCGCGCGCGCAATATCCCGCTTGCGACGTATTCCGCAGAGGAGTTGTCGCAGGTCGAAGGCAGCGTTTCGCCATCTGATTTCGTGTGCGCGACGGTGGGAGTCGACAACGTGTGCGAGCGCGCGGCGCTCGCGGACGGGGGCAAACTTATCTTCCCGAAGCTCGCTCACGGCGGCGTGACCGTCGCGTTTTCCAAGGTAACTATCGAACTTTCGTTTAAGGAGCGGTGATGGGAAAGCTCTTCGTGGTGGGGATTGGCCCGGGCGGCCCCGACGGCATGACGATTGCGGCCCGGCGCGCGCTCGAGGCGGCCGACATCGTTGTGGGGTACACGAAATACGTGGAGCTCGCGCTCGCCGCCGTGCCCGACGCGGCGCATCTCGCGACGCCGATGATGCACGAGGTCGAACGGTGCCGCCTGGCGCTTTCGCGCGCGCAGAGCGGAGAAGCCGTGGCGCTCGTGTGCAGCGGTGACGCGGGCGTGTACGGCATGGCGAGTCCCGTGCTGGAGCTTGCGGAGGACTATCCCGATGTAGACGTGGAAGTTATCGCCGGGGCCACTGCGGCTCAGAGCGGGTCGGCGGTGCTCGGCGCCCCGCTTGCCCACGACTTCGCGGTCGTGTCGCTCTCCGACCTGCTCACGCCGTGGGAGGTCATCGAGCGCAGGCTCGCCGCCGTGGCGAGCGCCGACTTCTGCATCTGTTTGTACAACCCGCGCAGTAGAAAGCGCGCCGACAGGCTCTCGCGCGCGGCGAAGATTATGCTCGAATGGAAGGCCCCCGACACGCTCTGCGGCTGGGTACGCAACATCGGGCGCGAGGGGCAGCAGTCGGGCATGTGCAGGCTCTCCGAGCTGGGGGAGTTTGACGCCGACATGTTCACCACCGTGTTCGTCGGCAACGCGGACACGAAGCGCGTAGGCAGCCGTATGGTCACGCCGCGCGGGTATCGGGAGATTCCATGCGAAAGGTAACGATCATTGGGGCGGGGCCCGGAGACCCCGACTTGCTCTCGCGCGCGGCGCTCGACGCGATCGACATCGCCGACGTGGTCATCGGTGCTCATCGCGCGCTTGTCGGCATCGACGTGCCGCCCGACGTGGTGAGATGCGAGCTCGTGAAGACGGCGGACATCGTCGCTGCGCTCACCGATGCGGCGTCGTGGCAGCGCGCCGTGGTCGTGATGACGGGCGATGTGGGGCTGTTCAGCGGCGCGCGCCGCCTGGTGGAGGCGCTCTCCAGCGACGCGCAGGTGGACGTGCGCGTCATTCCCGGCATAAGCTCAGCGTCGTATCTCGCCGCGCGCCTCGCGCGTCCATGGCAGGATTGGCACTTCGCGAGCGCTCACGGCGTGGCGTGCGACATCGTGGCCGAGGCCGAGAGCGCGGGTGAGCTCTTCCTTGCCACGTCGGGCGGGGAAGACCCCTCGCGGCTTTCGGGCGAGCTTGTGCAGGCGGGCTTCGGGGACGCGCGCGTGACGGTGGCCGAGCGCCTGTCGTACCCCGACGAGCGCATCACCTGCGCGAGCGCAAGTGAAATCGCAGGTCAGACGTTCGACGACTTGAACGTGATGCTTATCGAGTTCGCATCCCGCGCCGCGAGTTCCCGCTGGCCGTATGCTTCCTCGGGCATTCCCGACGAGCTCTTCATCCGCGGCGACGTTCCCATGACCAAGCAGGAGGTGCGCGCAGTCGCGCTCGCGAAGCTGCGCCTTACCGCTACCGACACCGTGTGGGACGTCGGAGCCGGCACGGGGAGCGTGTCGATCGAGGCGGCGCTCGTCGCGCGAGCGGGGTCGGTATGGGCGGTCGAGCGCAACGCGACCGGCGTGCGGCTCATCCGAGAGAACGCGGATGCATTCGGGTGCGGCAACGTGCATGCGGTCCCCGGTGTCGCCCCCGAAGCGCTCGCGAAACTGCCCGTTCCCGACGCTGTGTTCGTCGGCGGGAGCGCGGGCGAGCTTCCCTCCATCGTGGAGGCAGCGCTCGAGAAGAACTCGCAGGTTCGCCTGTGCGTGCCATGCGTCACTGTTGAGACGCTCACCGAGGCGTGCGCGCTCCTCTCGGGTTCGCGCTTTAAGGGGTTCGAGGCGTGCCAGGTGTCGGCCGCCCGCGCCGAGGCTGTAGGCTCGCACCATCTTATGAAGGCGCAAAACCCCGTGTTCCTCGTCAGCGCGCGTGGTGCAGGTGGGGAAGGCGGCGCCCGGTGAGCACGTCCATCCCGCGCTTCATGGTCGCTGCGCCCTCGAGTGGGAGCGGCAAGACGGTCGTAACGTGCGCGCTCCTGCGCGCGTTCGCGCGCCGCGGCCTTGCATGCGCGGCCTTCAAATGCGGCCCCGACTACATTGACCCGCTCTTTCATCGCCGCGTCGTGGGTGCGTGCTCGGGCAACTTAGACGGCTTCTTCACCGACGCCCCGACGCTGCGCGCCCTGCTCGCACGCGGCGCCGCGGGCGCGGATGTCGCGGTGCTCGAGGGGGTCATGGGCTTCTACGACGGCATGGCGCCCGGCGTGGCCGACGCGAGCAGCTACCAGGTTGCGCACGACACGGAAACGCCGGTCGTTTTAGTGGTGAACGGGCGCGGGGCGTCTTTATCGCTCGCCGCCGTAATCCGCGGCATCGCCGAGTTCCTGCCTTGTGCGAACGTGCGCGGCGTCGTGCTGAACAAGACGAGCGCCGCTGCCTGCGCCTACGCGGCGCCTGCGATCGAGAAGCACACGGGCGTCGCGGTTTTGGGTAATATTCCCGCCGACGAGGCGTTCTCGCTCGAAAGCCGGCATTTGGGGCTTGTGACCGCCGACGAGGTCGAGCAGCTTTCCGCGCGCATCGACAAGATGGCCGAGCTGGTGGAAAAGAGCGTCGACGTCGACCGCTTGCTCGAAATAGCGGCGACGGCACCCGATATCCGCGAGGAACCTTACCGGTTGGAGCCGATCGCGGGAGCGCGGCCCATCGTCGCCGTCGCGCGTGACGAGGCGTTCTCGTTCTACTACGAGGAGAACCTGCGCGCGCTCGAGGACCTGGGTTGCGAGCTGGCCTTTTTCAGCCCCCTGTGTGATAGCGAGTTGCCCCGGGGGACAAGCGCCCTCTATCTGGGGGGCGGCTACCCGGAGCTCCATGCGCGGCAGCTCTCCGAGAACGCGCTGATGCGCGAGGCGGTGCGGCGCGCGGTGGAATCCGGCATGCCGACGGTCGCCGAATGCGGTGGGTTTCTGTACCTGCAGCGCGAAATCGCCGATAGCGAGGGGCGGCGCTGGCCTGTTGCGGGCACCCTTGAGGGCGCAAGCGAGAACGGGGGAAGGCTGTCCCATTTCGGGTACGTGGAGCTCACTTCCCAACGCGACGGGCTCTACGGGCCGCGCGGCACACGCATCCGCGCGCATGAGTTCCACTACTGGCAGTCCACCTGCTCGGGCGGCGACTTCTGGGCGCAGAAGCCCCGGCGCGACAAGGGCTGGCCGTGCATGACGACCACCCCGTCCCTGGTGGCGGGCTTCCCGCATGTGTACTATCCTGCTAACCCCGACGTTGCGCGCGCGTTCGCGTCTGCCGCAGCGTCGTTCGCAGAGAGGAGACGGCATGGCTGAAGCAACCGAAACCGCGCTTGCCTGCATCCGCGAGGAAGTCGAGCGCGCGTTCTCGTCGGCGCCGGGCGCCGTGCTCGAAGCCGCGCTCTCCCGGATCGCGCCCGCAGACGAGTGCGCCCGCGCCGCCGCGTACGCCGCGTGGGACTCCATCGCGCACCCCTTGGGGGGATTGGGCGACTTTGAAGACGCCGTCGCGTGTATCGCCGCAGCTCAGGGGAGCGCCGTGGTGGCCGAGTTCCCCCGTGCGCTCGCGGTATTCTTCTCCGACAACGGGGTCGTTGCCGAAGGCGTGTCGCAAAGCGGGCAAGACGTGACGCGAGCCGTCGCGCGCAACATGTGCGAGGGGGCCACGAGCGCCTGCCGCATGGCGGCGTTCGCGGGTGCCGAGGTCGTGCCCATCGACGTGGGTATGGCCCGGGGCATAGAAGACGCGCGCATGGTGCGCGCGAACGTGCGGCGGGGGAGCGGCAACATCGCGCACGGCCCCGCTATGTCTCGCGATGGGGCCGTTCGCGCGATCGAGGTCGGAATCGCCGTCGCGTGCGGGCTTGCCCGCGCCGGCGTGCGCCTTCTCGCCGCGGGCGAGATGGGCATCGGTAACACGACCACCTCGGCGGCGGTGGCCGCAGTGCTCCTCCGGGCGGACGCGCGGAGCCTCGTCGGGCGCGGCGCGGGGCTCTCGGACGCCTCGCTCGCGCGCAAGCGCGACGTGGTCGAGCGCGCTATCGACGCGAACTCGCCCGATCCCGCCGACCCGATCGACGTGCTCTCGAAGGTGGGCGGCTTCGACATCGCGGCGATGTGCGGCTTCTACCTGGGGGCCGCGGCCTCGAAGGCGCCGGCGCTCCTCGACGGGGTCATATCCTGCACGGCGGCCCTGTGCGCGGCGCGCTTGTGCCCCAACGCCTTGGGCTACCTCGTGGGCACCCACGCATCAAGCGAACCCGCAAACCAGGAGCTCCTTCGCGAGCTCGGCATAAAGGCACCCCTCGACGCAGGCATGCACTTGGGCGAGGGCGCGGGCGCTATGGCGTATCTGCCCCTTCTGGATTCGGCGCTGCGCGTGTACCGGGATGGGAAGACGTTCACGGCGACTGGCATGGCTGCTTACGAGCATTTCGAGGCCGGGAAATGACGGTGACGCTCGTTATCGGCGCCGCCGCGAGCGGCAAGAGCGCCTACGCCGAGTCCCTGTGCCTCGGGCACGACGGCTCCCGCGTGTACCTGGCAACGATGGAGCCCTTCGGGGAAGAGGGCGCCCGCCGCATCGCGCGCCATCGGGCGCTGCGCGAGGGCAAGGGGTTTTCCACCCTCGAACGCACGCGTGACGTGGGCGCCGCAGTGCCCGGGCTTCCGCGCGGCTGCACGCTTCTTTTGGAGGACGTGGGCAACCTGGTTGCGAACGAGCTCTTCGCGGAAGGCGGCTTGTCCCCGCGTGACCCCGACGCCGCGGCGCGCGAGGTGCTCGGAGGCATTGAACGGCTCGCTCAGGCCGCTGCGCATACGGTGGTGGTCACCGTCGACGTGTTCGCCGATGGGATGCGCTACGATGAAGGGACCGAGGCATGGAGGCGCGCGCTCGCGCGCGTGAACGCGGGCGTGGCGGCGCTGGCCGACCGCGCAGTCGAAGTGGTGTGCGGGATTCCCGTGTGGATGAAAGGCGAAGGACCTACAAGGTGAAGATAGTAGAGGCAATCGGCGCGGCGTTCGGAACGTTCTCGCGCATCCCCGTCCCGAAATCGGCCTGGACCGATTTCGGGTCAACCCATGCGCTTGCCGCGTTTCCCCTGGTGGGCCTTGCGGAAGGCTTCCTCATGACGGCGTGGGGGCACGTGGCGAACCTCCTCGGCGTGCCCGCGACCATCGTCGCGGCTGTGCTCGTGGCGCTGCCTGTGGCGGTGACGGGAGGCATTCACCTAGACGGGCTCTGCGACACCTCCGATGCGCTTGCAAGTTGGACCCCGCGCGAGCGAAAGCTCGAGATCATGCACGACCCGCGGGCAGGCGCCTTCGGGGTCATCGGTGTTGTCATGTACCTTATTCTGCAGTTTTCCCTGTTCACCGCGCTGCCGCTTACGGCGGGGGCGTTCCTCGCGCTTCTGTGCTCGCTCGTGTTCTCCCGCGCGCTTTCGGGGCTCGCCGTTGAATGCTGGCCTGCCGCGCGGGCGGACGGCATGGCCGCGGGGCTCTCGCCTGCGAAGAAGCGCGCGGCGATCGTCGTGCCGCTTTGCGCTTTCGCTGCGGCTTCGGCTGCAGGGATGGTCGCGTGCGCTCGGGCCGTCGGCGCCCTTATGGCGGTGGCGGGGCTTTTGGCGCTCGCGTGGTACCGCCATGTTGCCCTGTCCCGCTTCGGCGGGGTGACGGGGGATTTGGCCGGATGGTTTCTGCAATGGGCCGAGCTCGCGATGCTTGCTATGCTGGTGGCGGGGGGCATGCTCCTATGATGCTCGTGGTAGGTGGCGCGCATTCGGGGAAGAGGACCTTCGTGCGCGAAAAGCTCGGGTTCGCGGCGGACGATTTCGTCGACGCGGCGCAGCTTGCGGAGGGCGGCGTGCCCGCGGCTTTTGCCGGCCGCGTCGCGTACCATGCTGAGGAACTCGTACGCGCGCTCGACGCTGACCGGGCGCTCGAGCGGCTGATCGGCTTCGACGCAGTGATTCTGTCCTTGGTCGGCTCGGGGGTCGTCCCTATGCATGCGGAAGACGCCCAATGGCGCGAGCGCGCGGGGCGCCTGGGATGCGCGCTCGCTGCGCGCGCCGACGTCGTCGTGCGCATGACGTGCGGGATTCCCCAGGTCATCAAAGGAAACCTTGCCGATGCTCCTCGAGGGACGCAGGGCGCGGGCGCGCCTTTGGAAGTCGTCTTCGTGCGCCATGGTGCCACGGCGGGCACGGAAGACCATCGCTACAGCGGGGCGGGCACCGACGAGCCCCTGTCGAGCGCGGGCGAGCGCGCTTTGCGCGACCTCGCGTGCGATCGTGACGTGTTCCGTGTTATCACGAGCGGCATGGCCCGCACCGACCAGACGGCACGCATTCTCTTCCCGAACGCGGAGCTTATGGCGTGCCCCGGTCTGCGCGAGATGGATTTCGGCGACTTCGAGGGGCGAAGCGCCGCCGAACTTAAAGAGGATGCGCGTTACCGCGCCTGGGTAGACTCCTGGTGTGAGACGCGCTGCCCGCATGGCGAGGGCAAGAGCGATTTCACCCGCCGCGTCGTCGCGGCGTTTCGGGAGGCGTGCGAATCGGAGCGCGCCCAGGGGAGTGGGCGCGCCGTCTTCGTTGTTCATGCGGGTACCGTGAAAGCGCTGCTCTCCGAGCTAGCTGTCCCGAAAATGGGATACTTCGACGTGCATACCGAGCCGGGCGGCGCATGGGCCGCCACCTGGGATGGGCGCTGCCTTCGCGACGTTCGCCCCGCTTCGGGGGGCGATGCCCGGTGATGACGATTCTTGCCGTCGCCGCCGGGTTCGCGGCCGACCTTGCCTTCGGCGACCCGCGCTGGCTTCCCCATCCCGTCGTCGCCATGGGGCACGCGATCACATGGGCCGAAGGCCGCCTGCGGGGCGCATTCCCGCAAACGTCCGCGGGCACGCGTGCCGCAGGGCTTGTGCTCGCCGTGGCGCTTCCGCTTGCGTGTGGGCTTTTGACCCTGGGTATCCTACATCTTTGCGGCATGGTTCACTCCGGCTTGCGCTTCGTGGCCGAGGCATGGGCGAGCTATCAGATTCTCGCGACATGCGAGCTGCGCCGCCAGAGCCTGGCCGTGGCCCGCGCGTTCTCGAAGGGCGGCCTTGTCGCGGCGCGCGAAGCCGTCGGGCTCATCGTGGGACGCGACGCGTCTGTTCTCGACGAGCAGGGCGTCGTGCGCGCCGCCGTGGAAACGGTGGCGGAGAACGCTAGCGACGGCGTCATCGCGCCGCTTTTCTACCTTATGATCGGGGGTGCGCCCTTGGGCATGGCGTACAAGGCGGTGAACACGCTCGACAGCATGGTGGGCTACAAAAACGAGCGCTACATCGACTTCGGCTGCGCCTCGGCGCGCCTCGACGATGCGGTGAACTGGATTCCCTCGCGCTTATCGGCCTTGTTCATGATCGCCGTGTGCCCGATCGTCGGGCTCGACGCGCGCGGGGCGGCGCGCATCTGGCGCCGCGACAGGCGTCGCCATGCGAGCCCGAACGCGGCGCAGACCGAGTCAGCGTGCGCGGGCGCGCTTGGGCTGCGCCTGGCAGGACCCGCGGTGTATTTCGGCAAGCTCGTTGAGAAACCGACGATAGGCGACGCGTCCCGCGAAATCGAGTGGGGCGACATCGCCCGGGCGACAAGGCTCATGCTCGCCGCGTCCGTATGCGCGCTCGTCGTCTTCGGCGCCGCGCGCGCGGCGGTCGTGCTCGTCGTGGGGGCGATGGTATGAGGGAAGACCACGCCGCGTCCCGGGCTGCCGGGGGAATCCTGCGCGCCCGTGCGCATGGGGGCAGCCGGCAATCGCTCGGCATCGCTTGCGAAGGGGGCGCCTCCGACCTCATCGACTTCTCGGTGAACGTGAATCCGGCAGGCCCATCGCCGCGCGCCGTCGCCGCAGCTTGCAAGGCGCTTTCTCGAATCGACGCCTACCCCGATAGGGAAAGCCTCGCCCTCGTTCGTGCCCTAGCGCGCACCCAGGGCATTCCCGAAGATACTATCGTCTGCGGCGCGGGCGCGTCCGACATCATCTGGCGGCTCGCCGCGGCGGTGCACCCGAAACGCATCGTCGTGTGCGCGCCGACGTTCTCTGAATATGCGGAGGCGGCATCGTACTACGGCGCATGCGTGCAGGAGTTCCCGCTCTCCGAAGCGGATGACTTCGACGTGCCCGCCTCCTTCGCCCGCGCGATCGAGGGGCCGGGAGACGTGGCGTACCTCTGCAATCCGAACAACCCGACGGGGCGCCTCGTCGACCCCCGCGTGATCGATGCCGCGGCTTGCCGCTGCGAGCAGGTGGGCGCGCTGCTCGTCGTGGACGAGTGCTTTCTCGGATTTGCGCCCGACGCCCGCGAAAGGAGCGTGGCCGCACGCGCCGCGTGTTCGCACCATGTGGCCGTGCTCTCCGCGTTCACCAAGCTCTACGGAATGGCAGGGTTGCGGTTGGGGTATCTGATCAGCGGAAACGCCCAACTCATCGAGGGGATTCGTCGGGCGGGGCAGGCGTGGCCCGTCTCCTCGGTCGCCGAGGCCGCGGGCATCGCCGCCCTGGAAGACGTCGAATACGTCTCGCGCACGCGCGATGTATTGGCGGGCGAGCGAGCGTGGCTTTCCCACGAGCTCTCTTCGCTCGGGCTTTCCGTCGTGCCGTCGGATGCGAACTTCCTTTTAGTCCGCACGCCGGCGAAAGACATCCCCGAGCGCCTGTATAAACAGGGGGTTTTGGTCCGCACGTGCGACTCGTTTTCGATACTGTCCCGTTTCTGGTGCCGCGTCGCCGTGCGCACGCACAAGGAGAATGCCCGGCTTGCGAAGGCGTTCAGCCGCGCGCTTCGGGCGGAAGGTGCATCGGGCGAAGGCGAACCCGACGAACGGGGCGGCGCTTCTTGCAGCGGCGCTATGGCGGGCGCGGATGGCCGAGGCTCGGCGAAGGAGGTCGATACCCGTGGGTAGGGCGAAGCCCATCATGATCCAGGGCACCATGTCGAACGCGGGGAAGAGCCTGCTTGCGGCGGGGCTGTGCCGTGTGCTTTCGCAGGACGGCCTGCGCGTGGCTCCCTTCAAGAGCCAGAACATGGCGCTCAACAGCGGTGTCACGGCCGATGGGCTTGAGATGGGGCGCGCCCAGATCATGCAGGCCGAGGCGTGCGGCATCGCGCCCGACGTGCGCATGAACCCCATCCTGCTCAAGCCCGAAAGCGACCACCGAAGCCAGCTCATCGTGGCCGGCAAGGCGCAGGGAGCCTTCGCTGCGAGGGACTACTTCGTGCGAAAGAAGGCGCTCATGCCGCAGATTTTGAAGGCGTTCGATTCGCTCGCGGAGGAAAACGACGTCATCGTCATCGAGGGCGCCGGCAGCCCCGTCGAAATCAACCTTGCCGAAAACGACATCGTCAACATGGGGCTCGCACGCGCTGTGTCCTCTCCCGTGCTGCTCGCGGGCGACATCGACCCAGGCGGGGTGTTTGCCCAGCTCTACGGCACGGTCGCGCTCCTTGCGCCCGAGGACCGCGCGCTTTTGCGGGGGCTTGTGGTGAACAAGTTCCGCGGCGATGTGGAAATCCTGCGCCCGGGTTTGGCCCCGCTCGAGAAGATGTGCGGGGTTCCCGTCGTGGGGGTCGTGCCGTATCTTACGCTCGACCTGGACGACGAGGACTCGCTCGCGCCGCGCCTATCTGCCCGCGAGGCGTGCGGCGTCATCGACGTCGCCGTCGTGCGCCTTCCGCATCTGTCGAACTTCACCGACTTCGACCCGCTTTCGCGCGTACCCGGCGTGGGCGTGCGTTACGTTTCCTCGACGACCGATCTGGGCCGACCCGACCTGGTGGTGCTCCCCGGCTCAAAGACCACGCTCGACGACGCGCGCTGGCTTGCGGCTAGCGGCATCGGAGCCTGTGTACGCGCGCTTTCGGGCGCGGGCACGCCGGTGCTCGGCATATGCGGAGGCTACCAGCTTTTGGGAGACGAGCTTTCCGACCCGCACGGCAGGGAAGGCGCTGGCACCGCGCGCGGGCTCGGGCTCATCCCTGCAAGTACGGTGTTCAAGGAGGAAAAGCGCCTCGCCCAGTCGGAGCTGCGCATCACGGGCGCCCAAGGCGCGTTCTCGGTGTGGAACGGCATGACGGCGCGCGGGTACGAGATTCACGACGGCGAAACGACCGTCTCCTGCGCCCCTGCGGGCACGATTGGCGGCAAACCAGAAGGAGCGGCCTGCGGAAACGTGTTCGGAACCTATCTCCACGGCCTGTTCGACGAACCGGGAGTGGCGCTCGCCCTCGCGCGCTCGCTCGCGCGCATGCGCGGCCTGCCCGAGAGCGTCGTGGGTGCTGAGGGCGCGGTGTCCGCGGCCGATCACCGTGCGCGCGAGTTCGACTGCCTGGCCGACTCCGTGCGCGGGGCGCTCGACATGGAGTATGTCTACCGCATTATCGAGGAGGGCGTATGATCCACGTGTATCATGGCGACGGCAAAGGCAAGACCACGGCGGCGATGGGCCTCGCCCTTCGCATGCTCGCCGCAGGCCGCCGCGTCGTCGTCGTGCAGTTCCTGAAAGACGGCGAAAGCGGGGAGGCACGCCTGCTCGTCGAGCATTTCGGCGTGCCCGTGTTCGCGGGGAAGGTGTCGGACAAGTTTACCTGGTCGATGACGTCGGAAGAACTTGCCGCGACGCGCGAGCTGCACGATGGGAACCTCGCTTTCGCGCTCGCCGAGCTCGAGGGCGCGCAGGAGGGGCTGCTCGTGCTCGACGAGGCACTCGACGCGCTTTCAAAGGGGCTTGTCGACGAGGCGCTCGTGGACCGCGCGCTCGAGATGTCCGCGCGCGGCGTCGAAGTAGCGCTCACCGGGCGCGCGCCTTCCCGCAAGATCGTGGAGAAGGCCGACTACATAACCGAGATGCGGTGCAAGAAACACCCCTACGAGCAGGGGATATGTGCAAGGGAAGGAGTGGAGTACTAGATGGATTCCAAGGAGATGGCGCCCGGCGACATCGAGCGGCGCAGCTTCGAGATCATCACCGAAGAGCTCGGCGGCCGCACGTTCCCTCCGCTCGAAGAGCCCGTCGTGAAGCGCGTCATCCACACCACTGCCGACTTCTCGTACGCCGATTCCCTCGTGTTCACCCATGACGCCGCGCACTGTGCGCTCGACGCACTGCGCGCAGGGGCCACGGTGCTCACCGACACGAACATGGCGCTCGCAGGCATAAGCAAGCCCGCGCTCGCGAAGCTCGGCTGCAAGGCCGTGTGCTACATGGCCGACCCTGATGTCGCCGCAACGGCGCGCGCCGCGGGCACGACTCGCGCCGTTGCGAGTATGGACAAAGCTTGCGGCATCGAGGGTCCGCTCATCGTGGCCGTCGGCAACGCTCCCACAGCACTTCTGCGCCTCGCCGAGCTCATGGACGCGGGGAAGATCGCGCCCGCGCTCGTCGTTGGGGTGCCGGTCGGGTTTGTGAACGTGGTCGAGGCGAAAGAGGAGCTACTCGCGCGACGCGTGCCGGCCATCGTCGCGAGGGGTCGCAAGGGTGGCTCGACCGTGGCGGCCGCCATTATGAACGCGCTGCTCTACCAGATCACGCGCCCAGGCGGCCCGAAGTGACGGCGCCCGCATCCGCGCCGGCGCTGCGCATCTTCGCCGGCACCACCGAGGGCCGCCTTCTGTGCGAATGGGCGAGCGGGGCGGGCATCCCCGCCCGTGCCTACGCGGCAACCGAGTACGGAGGTGAGCTTTTGGGCGAGCTTCCGGGCATCGAGGTGCATGCGGGCAGGCTCGACGAGGCCGACATGGAGCGCGAGCTTTCCGGCGCGCGCATCGTCGTCGACGCTACGCATCCCTTTGCTACGCTCGCAAGCGGCAACATCCGGGCCGCTTCGCTCGCCGTGGGTGCACGATGCCTGCGCCTTGCGCGCCCGGTCGAGGCGCTGCCCAAGGGCGTCGTTTCGGTCGCGTCGATCGCCTGCGCGGCGCGCTTTCTCTCCGAGAACCCGGGTCGCGCGCTTCTCACGACGGGGAGCAAGGAGCTTGCTCCCTACACGCGCGTCGCCGATTTCGCGGAGCGCTTCTTCGTGCGTGTGCTCCCGCTGCCCGGTGCTATAACGAAGTGCATCGACGCGGGGTTTTCGCCATCGCACGTCATCGGCATGCAGGGGCCCTTCACCCGCGAGCTCAACGAGGCGATGCTTCGGCAGGTGGGCGCACAGTGGCTTGTGACCAAGGACTCGGGAACCGTAGGCGGCACGGCCGAGAAGATCGCTTCCGCGCGCGACGTGGGAGCGCGCTGTATCGTGGTCGCCCGTCCCGCCGAGGGAGACGGGGCCCTTTCGCTTCGGGAAGTGGAAGACGCGCTCTTACGGGAGTTCGCGCGCTAGGCGCTCGCCGCGCCTGCGTGCCCTCCCGCTCGCGAGGAGGAGCGCCCCGAGTAAGCTCGACCCGTACAAGCCCGTCATCCGCCAAAAGCTCGAGGACGACGCGCGGAACTGGCGCAAGCAGCCCTTCAATAAGTTGCGGTGAAATAGTGTTTGTTTTTGTTGCTAGATAGCACATTCAGTCCCTAATTCACCGCAACTTGTTGGTGGTGGCTTACTGGTAGCGTAGGCACTCCACCGGGTCGAGCTTTGCCGCGCGTCGAGCGGGGTAGAAGCCAAAGATTACGCCGATGCCGACCGATACGGCAAACGCGATCAACACTGTCGTAATGGAGAAGCTTGGCGTGATCGTCCCGGTAGCTCCAAACTCGCTCATGATGCCCGAGCTTGCGGCAAAGAATGTGAGTCCCCATGCCAGCAGATAGCCAATCAGGACACCCAGCAGACCGCCGGTGATGCACAATGCCGAAGACTCGGCCAAAAACTTCGCGGTGATATCGCGACGACTGGCGCCCAGAGCACGGAGAATACCGATCTCGCGGATGCGCTCAGTCACGTTGGTGAGCATCATATTCATAATGCCGATACCGCCGACAAGCAGCGAGATGCTGGCGACAGCACCCATGATGAGCGAGAATGCGCCCATAAAGGAGTTGAGTGCATCGATAGCGCTTTTCATGGAGGTTGCCGATACACTGTCGTACTCGTCCTCCTCCTCGATGCCCTTCATCGCGCGCACCTTGGACTCGATGGTTTTGCAGAGCTCATCCATGTCCGTGCCCTCGGCGGCAAGTGCCGTCACGCTGGGGAATGAAGGATTCTCGTCGCCAAACAGTCCGGAGATAGTTTCGCGTGGCATATACAGCGTGAGCGAGCCCATGGAGTCGCTGCCGCCATCAATCACGCCTACAATCTGCACCTCGCCGTTGGACACCTTGATGGTTTTCCCCAGCGCATCCTGTTCGTTGCCGTAAAGCTGATCGGCGCCGTTGCGGCTGATGAGCGCCACGCGCGAGCCTGATTGGGACTCGGCCTGGGAATAGGTGCGCCCCGCAACGAGCTTGCTGGCCCCCACGGCGTCGAGCATGTCGCTATCGACACCCTGTGCCATGACGGTATAGCTTTTATCGCCGGTCTTATACTCGGTATACGCGCTGTCGACAATGCCGATCTGCTCTATCTGCGGCACCAGTTTTTGAAGCTTCTCGATGTCCGACTCGGTGAGTTCTTGCGACGAATAGATTTGCACCATGCGTGCCGCATTGAGGCCCAGACTGTTGACCAGGCTGTTTTGGATGCCGCCGATGAGCGAAGTCATGGCGATAACCGAGGCGATGCCGATGACAATGCCCAGGATGGTGAGCAGGCTGCGCCCCTTGTTGGCTTCGAGCGAGTGAAGGGCTTCCTGGATGAGATCGCGGGCGCTCATGCCATCTCTCCTTTCGGCGGGTTGGCGGAGGCGGAAATCCTGGGCAGGCTATCCACGGCGCTGCGCAGGGTCCGCGGTGCATGTGGAATATACGCGCCATCGTGAATGCGACCGTCGCGGATGGTCACGGCACGGTCGGCCTCGGCGGCGATGCCGGGGTCGTGTGTGATAAGCACGATGGTTTTGCCGCGCTTCTGGAGCTTATGGAAGGTTTCCATCACAAGCGCTCCGGTAGCGGAGTCCAGGTTTCCCGTCGGCTCGTCGGCCAGAATGATGGGCGGGTCATTTACGAGGGCGCGTGCGATTGCGACGCGCTGCATCTGGCCGCCCGAGAGCTCGGATATGCGGTGGTCCCAGTGGTCGACGGGCAGCGTGACAGCCTGCAGCGCGTGCACGGCGCGCATTTCGCGCTGGCTACGGGGCACATTGGTGTAGGCCAGCGGCAGCATCACATTTTCGATAACCGACAGGCGCGGCAGCAGGTTGAAGCTCTGAAAGACAAAGCCAATGCTCAGGGCGCGAACTTCGGTGAGCTCCTCATCATCGAGCTCGGCCACGTTGAGCCCTTGCAGGTAGTAGTCGCCCGCCGTCGGCTTATCCAGACAGCCCAGGATGTTCATGAGCGTTGATTTGCCCGAGCCCGATGGGCCAGTGATGGCGACGAATTCGCCGGGATTTACCGCCAAGCTCACGTTGTGCAGGATGTGGGCGCAACCTGCCTCGCTCTCAAAGATGCGGTGCACGTTGCGGATGTCGATAACGGGACGCATTACATGTCCTCATCGGCAGACATACTGCCCGAATCCGCGCTGTAGCCGCCGTCAGCCGTTGCGTCCGCTCCGGTGTCCATGACGAGGGCGTCACCATCGCGCAGCTTGGTAACCGGCACGTTGGGGTTGATCTCGTTGCCCTGGTCGTCGCGCTTGACCTGTGTCTTGCCGACTACGGTTTCGTTGTCGTTTTGCGTCACGACGGTCACCTTGACGCGGCGGGTTTGCTTGCCCTCGTCATCGGTTGCCACGTTGACGTAATAGTGTTCGCCGTCTTCGGTCATGAGCGCCATCGTCGGCACCATCACCACGTCGTCGAGCTGCTCGGTCACCACCGATACCTCGGCCGTCATGCCCGGCTTCAGGCGCGCGTCGGGCGCCTCGATGAGAATATCGACGTTAAAGGTTACGCTGCCGCCGCCACCGTTGGCGGCGTCGGAGTTTGCCACCGACGCGATAGCCGTGACGGTGCCCTGGCTCACGATATCGGGAAACGCGGGATATGTGACGTTGGCGCTCTGCCCAACGGCGATCTTGGCGATGTCCTTTTCGCCCACCTGTACGGTCACCTTCATTTTGGACAGGTCGGCGATCTGCATGCACTGCTTGCCGCCGCTCGTGTCGCTTTCGCCCATGATCATGCCGCCTGTTACCGTGGCGCCCACCTTGGCGTTGAGCTCCACGATGCTTCCCGAGCTCGGGGCCGTGACCGTACGCCTGGCTGCCTTGGCGTTCGCCTGATCGAGGTTTGCCTGGGCCGATGCGAGGCTGCGCTGCGCGGCCGATACGGCGTTCGTGTCCGCTGATGCGTCGGAGACGCCAGCCGCTGCGGAAGTTCCATCGACGTCCGTCGTTGGGGTGGTCTGCGCGGCAGCTGCGGCTTTCTGTGCGTTGGCGAGGTCTTCTTGAGCGGCTGCAACTGCACGCTGCGCCTCGGCAACGTTGCGATCGAGCTCATCGTTTTTAATGGTCATAAGCACGTCGCCCTCGTTGACGGATTGGCCTGCCTGCACGTTGATCGAATCGACCGTACCGTCGACAGAGGGGGAGACCACTGAGGACGAAATGGGTTTGAGCTGGCCTTTCGCCTCGACCGTTGTGGTAAACGTGCCCTCGGTCACCATGTCGGTCACGGGACCGCTAGCGCCCTGTGGCTGTGCATTGATAACAAGGGTTGCGACAATGGCAATGAGCGCGATGGCACCCACGACGCCGGCGGCAATACCGCGTCGAATCAGCTTTTTGCGTCGACGTTCGGCACGTTTTGCCTTGAGCTTGGCATACGCTTCTTCATCGGAAATCTCGGCCGTATCGTTCGTTCGTCCGCTCTGCTTGTCGGCATGTACGTTTGTAATCAGAGGAATCGTTTCGGTGGCACCTTCGGGCGTGTGCTCGGTATCATCTGGGCCCGGGGTGATCGTGGGGACATTCGGCATAGCGTCTCCTTTATAGAAAGAACCTTGATAAGTATATGCGCCCACCGGTTGGGGTGGGCGCATGGGACGGTTTCTTTCGGAACTGTTAGATTGGTCGCAGCAGTTCCACGTTGTAGGAATGCGCGCGTTGCACTACGAGTGGACAACCACGCACAGGCCGACTTTGATGCAGTCGTGAAGTGCCTTGGCGTCGGCCAGTCGCAGGTTGATGCAACCGTGGCTGCCGCACCACTTGTACGACTCGGCGTTATCGAAGCTCTTGTCGTTTTGCCAGGTGGCATCGTGGAAGCCGATCATGTTGCCCTCAAACGGCATCCAGTAGCTCACCGGACTCTCGTATTTGGGCTTACCGGTCTCGGGGTCCTTGGCTCCGATCAGGGTGCTGCCGCCGTCGTTGCTGTTGATCTGCCACACGCCCTCGGGGGTGGCGTCTTCGCCCGGTTTGCCGGAAATAAAGTTGGCCTCCCAGACGATATTACCGTTCTCGTCATAGTAGCGCGCGTGCTGCTCGGACAGGTCGACGTCGATGTATGCCTTCCAGTCGGGCTCTCCCTTTGCGGTAAAGGTGTCGGCCTTCTGGGAGTACTTGATCTCGATCTCGCCGGTCTGCTTGTTGTTAATGGCATCCTCGACCTGCTTGGCGAGCGTCGTGCTGTCGATGGACCAACCAAAGTCACCGCCTTCGACGGCGCACTGCTTGCCATCGGCGCGCGTCCACCAGCGAGTGGAGCCCACGGTATTAAAGCCGTTGGCGAGCTCGGCTGCCCAGCTACTGATCTGCGACGTATCGAGCGTGGGGTTGGCCGGATCGGCAAAGCTGATCCACTGCAACACGGAGCTGCCGTCGACCTTGCCGGCATCCTCGCCGTTGAGCTTGAGGGTCACGTTGACGCCCAGGAAGTTGTTGGCGGCATCGCATGCGGCCTGAATCTGATCATCGGTCAGCGTTCCATTGAGCGGCTCATAGGCATCGTTGCCGAGCTTGGAAAGATCTACGGTCTCGGCCAGCGAGGCAAGTTCGAGCTCGGCATACTTAATGACGTGCTCGCGGTTGAGTTTTTCGTTGGAGCGCGCCTTCTCGACGGTAAACTTGCCCGCTTGCTCGTCATAGGAGCTATTGGCCTCGAACGTGCCCGAACGCCCCTCGTTAAACTCGTCGATGGCGGCGCCCAGATCCTTCTCAAATTTCTTATGGTCAAAGGTGCCGGAGAGCATGGACAGGTCGACGTCTTGATCAAGATCGACTTCGTTGGAGGTAGCGGTTGTTTTGGTCTTGCCGCTTAAGGATTCCACAAGGCGGACCGGCCATATAAAGGCCTCGTTGTGGCCGATAATCTCTTTTGCGGCAGCTTCGCCGTCGACGATGGGCTCATCGGAGTCGGGCTGATAGGTCCAGCTAAAGTCATCGCCTGTCACGGTGAGCTTATAGTGCTTCCATGCCGAGTTGACCTTGGTTGCGGCAGACGAAGCGTTGGAGAACGAGACGTCGACGCCGGCGATGGTGGTGTTGGGGTAGGCTACCTGCGAAAACGCTACGACGCCCACGATATAGACAATGACGATAAGACCCAAGACGACAAAGAGCGTCGTCTTTTTGCCCGACTTATTGTTCTCGGCGGGCTTGCGCGCGGGGCCGCGATCGCCTCGAGCGTGCGTGGGGGGCTGCTTGGGCGCATTGCCGTTTGCCTGGCGCTGCTGACGTTGTTGACGCTGCTGTCGCTGTTGGTTCGGGCGTTGAGAAGCGTTTGCTGCACTACGCTGCTGACCGTGGCTCGGCGCGATAGGACGCGGCGATTGAACGCCTCCGGTGTGCCTGCTCGGCTGCTGCGGATCGGGAATCAGTTGAGTTCGATCGTTTTGCGACATCGTATGCATATCCTTCGATTTTCGCCTTGCGGTTCATCGTGTTTTTACTGGGCTTGCATTATAGCGATTGCCCTGCTGTTTGTGTTACGGAAACGGTGGCATTCAAAAGAGGTGGGACATTTGTCCCACCTTTGAGTTGTTCTTTGCCGTTATCCGCACACACCGCATTTTGCACAGGCTGAAAGTGCGGCCGGTGCCTGCGCGATGCCGCCCTTTGCCGTCTCGCGTAGCGTGGCCGGCAACGCGTGACCCACCGAGAGCATGACATGTGCCATCTGGTCAAACGGCACCAAGCTCTTAATGCCTGCGAGGGCGAGTTGTGCCGAGCTAAAGGCCGCTGCCACGCCGATGGCGTTGCGGTTTTGGCAGGGCACCTCCACGAGGCCACCGACGGGGTCGCAAACGAGGCCCAGCAGGTTACTCAGCGCGATGGAACTGGCGTCGAGAGCCTGCTCGGGCGTGCCGCCGAGCATCTGCACCAGAGCGGCGGCTGCCATGGCGGCGGCGCTTCCCACCTCGGCCTGGCAGCCGCCCTCGGCGCCGGCGACGCAGGCGCTCGTGGTGAGGTTGAGACCGATGGCGGCTGCGCAGTAGAGCGCGTCCATGACCTGCTCGTCGTCGAGCTGAAGGTGATCGGCGAGCG
Source organism: uncultured Collinsella sp. (assembly GCA_958420355.1). Lineage (GTDB taxonomy): Bacteria > Actinomycetota > Coriobacteriia > Coriobacteriales > Coriobacteriaceae > Collinsella. The sequence continues at coordinate 10,318 of CATZJG010000008.1, read as the reverse complement.
CCAGCACGCAGCCGGGCACGACACCCGCGGAGCCTGCCGTGGGGGCGGCGACGATCACGCCCATCGTGGCGGAGCGCTCGAGCACGGCCATCGCGCGGGCCACGGCGTCGGTCTGGACGGTGCCCATCAGGCTCGTGCTCAAATCGTTGCGGCGGGTTGCTTCGACGAGCTTGGCCTCGCCGCCGATAAGTCCGCCGAGCGAGCGCTGCGGATTTGCGATAGGGGCTGTGGTCTCTTCGCGCATGACGTCGAGCACGCGGCGCATGGCGGCGACGGCGTGGGTCTCGCCGGTCAGACGCGCCTCGCGCACGGCCATAACGGCGCCGATATTCAGGCCGAGCTCGGCGCACGCATCGAGCAGCTGCTCGCCGTCGTCGAAGATCTCCTTTGCCGAGACACCGGGGGAGAGCGACGAGGCAGAACCGGGGAGCTCGATAAAGGTCGCGTAATCGACATTGTCGAGCTTGCGGAGCATGGGGACGACGGTGTCGTCGGGCGCGCCGTCGGTCTCAAAGACGGAGTAGGCCTGGCCGCCCACTTCGGTGCGGTAGGTGCGGCAGAAGGCGATGTTTACATGGGCGTAGGCGAGCAGGTTGGTGAGCGCGGCGAGCACGCCGGGAACGTCCTTGTGCGCCACGAAGAGCGTGGAATACATGCCCGAGATGTCGACGCCGACGCCGTTAATGCGGCTGATGCGCATCTTGCCGCCTCCCAGGCTCTCGCCGCGGACCTGTGCCGTGGCGCCCGTGTCGTCGACCATGTCGATGTCGACGGTATTGGGGTGGATGGAGGCGTCGTCGCCCTTGATGCCAAAGTGATATTCGAGGCCCTGCTCGCGTGCGAGGTCGAAGGCCTGCTTGATGTTCTCGTCATCGGTGTCGAGGCCCAGGATGCCTGCGACGAGCGCGCGGTCGGTGCCGTGGCCGCGGTAGGTGTGGGCGAAGGAGTTCCACAGGCCAAAGGTGACTTTGGTGATGCGGCCTTCCAGCAGGCTGGCAGCAACTTGGGCGCAGCGCAGGGCGCCGGCGGTGTGCGATGAGCTGGGGCCGACCATGACGGGGCCCAAGATTTCGAATGCCGAGGTCGTAGCTAGTGTTTGCGGCTTGCCTGCCATGGGTGCTCCTGTTCTATCCCGTCGTTCCGAGGGGCGGGGCATACTCTGTCCCGCCGTTCCGAGGGCTTTGGTATTTGGTCGCCTGCTCGGACAGTCCTGCTCGCACGGAGGCCACATTAAGTGGCCTCCGGCTCGTGCGGAACTCGCGATCGACCAAATACCAAAGCCCTCGGAACTAAGGATACATGGTAGAGGCGCGTGTGCTTCAAAATTCATTAGCTGGTGACGCAGCGTAGGCTCATATCGAAGCATCTTCACCACCGTTTAAATAAAAAAGAAGTACCGGTTGGGGCCGGTACTTCTTTTGGTGCGTTGTTATTTGGCTGTAGCTTTTCTCGTAAGCTTACAGGCCGCAGGCTGCTTTGAGTTCTTCGACTCGGTCGGTCTTCTCCCAGGTGAAGTCGGGGTCTTCGCGGCCAAAGTGACCGTAGGCTGCCGTCTTTTCGTAGATGGGGCGACGCAGGTCTAGGTCGCGGATGATTGCGCCCGGGCGCAGGTCGAAGGTCTTCTCTACGGCCTCGACGATCTTGTCCTCGGCAACCTTGGCGGTACCGAAGGTGTCGACCATGATTGAGAGGGGCTTGGAAACGCCGATGGCGTAGGCAAGCTCGACTTCGCAGCGGTCGGCCAGACCGGCGGCGACCACGTTTTTGGCGACCCAGCGCGCGGCATACGCGGCGGAGCGGTCAACCTTGGTGCAGTCCTTTCCGCTAAAGGCACCGCCGCCGTGACGACCGTAGCCGCCGTAGGTGTCGACGATGATCTTGCGGCCGGTGAGGCCCGTGTCGCCCATGGGGCCGCCCACGACAAAGCGACCGGTGGGGTTCACGTAGATGTCCGCGTTATCCCACGGCATGTTCTCAGCGGCCATGACCGGGGTGATGACGTGCTCGATGAGGTCGGCCTTGATCTTGCCCATGTCCTCGATCTCGGCAGCGTGCTGCGTGGAGATGACGGTGGTCGTGACCTCGACGGGCTTGCCTTCCTCGTAGCGCACGGTGACCTGGGTCTTGCCGTCGGGACGCAGATAGGGCAGGGTACCGTCGTGGCGCACGGCGGCCAGGCGCTCGGCCAGGCGGCTTGCCAGGTAGTGCGGCATGGGCATGAGGGTCTTGGTCTCGTTGGAGGCATATCCGAACATCATGCCCTGGTCGCCGGCACCGATCAGGTCGATCGGGTCGGTGGTAGCGCCGGTCTGGGTCTCGAAGGACTCGTCAACGCCTTGGGCGATATCGGGCGACTGCTCGTGGATGAGGCTCATGACGCCGCAGGTGTCGCAGTCAAAACCGAACTTGGCACGGTTGTAGCCAATGCGGCGGATAACGCCACGGGCGATTTCCTGAACGTCTACGTAGGCCTGGGTGCGAATCTCGCCGGCGACGATGACGGTGCCGGTGGTCACGAGGGTCTCGCAGGCGCAGCGGACGTTCTCCACGTTGGCAGGCACGCCGTTGGGGGCGATGTAGCCCTGCTCCTGGAGCTCTATTTCTTTGGCGAGGATTGCGTCGAGGACGGCGTCGCTGATCTGGTCAGCGATCTTATCGGGATGACCTTCGGTCACCGACTCCGACGTAAAAACAAAGGACCCGTGTTGGGGCGGGATGGAACGAAGTTCTTCTGACATGATTGTCCTTTCAAAAACGTGTCCCGGCGACCGTTACCATTCCGCCGGGCTCTCTATGCAAGGGCACATCATAGCGCGTAAATCAAACATTCACACCCTTTCCGCACCTACTCATTGGGGACAGACATAAATGACCAGCCTTGCCTAAGTGCCGACAGGTTGCCCAAAGAATGGTCATTTAAGTCTGTCCCCAATGAGTAGGTCGGTGCCCTTTGTGCGGAGGTTGCATTGATGCTTTATACTGGTGCGGTTAGACATCCATCCTGCAATCGAGGAGATTTCCATGGCATCAGACGTTCGCGTCCGCTTTGCACCCTCACCGACGGGCAAGCTGCACATCGGCGGCGCCCGCACCGCTATCTATAACTGGGCTTTCGCCCGTGCTAACGGCGGCACGTTCATCCTGCGCATCGACGACACCGACCCTACCCGCTCTACCGACGAGAACACACAGATCATCCTGCGCGCCATGCGTTGGCTGGGCCTGGACTGGGACGAGGGTCCCGAGGTGGGCGGCGATTTTGGACCCTACGCCCAGACCGAGCGCCTGGACCTGTACAAGCAGGCCGCTCAGAAGCTTTGGAACGAGGGCAAGGCCTATCCCTGCTTCTGCACCAAGGAGCAGCTCGACGCCGACCGCAAGGCCGCGCAGGAGCGCAAGGACCCCTTCCAGGGCTATCAGCGCCGTTGCCGCGATCTTGATCCCGAGGAGGCCCGCCGCCGCATCGAGGCCGGCGAGTCCTACGTCCTGCGCATCAAGGTGCCCGAGGACCGCGGCGATGTCGTCATCCACGACGCCGTTCACGGCGAGGTGACCTTCGACGCCAAGGAGCTCGACGACTTTGTCATCTTCCGCTCCGATGGCACGCCCACGTACAACTTCGCGACCGTCGTCGACGACGCCATGATGAAGATCACCCATGTCATCCGTGGCGACGACCATCTGTCCAACACCCCGCGTCAGGTCATGGTGTACGAGGCCCTCGGCGCTCCCGTGCCCACGTTCGCCCACATCTCCATGATCCTGGGCGCCGACGGCAAAAAGCTCTCCAAGCGCCACGGCGCCACCTCCGTGGAGGAGTACCGCGACGCCGGCTACCTGTCCGACGCCTTCGTCAACTACTTGGCGCTGCTCGGCTGGTCGCTCGACGGCGAGACCACGATCATCCCGCGCGATGTGCTGGCCAGCAAGTTCTCGCTCGACCGCATCTCCAAGAACCCTGCGACCTTCGACCCCAAGAAGCTCGACTGGGTCAATGCTGAGTACATCAACGGTATGTCCGACGCCCAGTTTGCCGACGAGATCATGGTCCCTGAGCTGCACGAGGCGGGCCTCATCGAGGGCAATGTCGAGTACGGCGAGGATTGGATCGACGCGCTTGCCGCCATCGTCAAGCCGCGCACCAAGATGCCGGCCGACGCCGTGACCGTCGCCGCTCCCATCTTCGCTACGGCCGAGACGCTCGAGTATGACGAGAAATCCGTCAACAAGGGCCTGGCCAAGGAGGGCATGGGTGCCATTCTTGATGCCGCCAAGGCCGCGCTCGAGGGTGTGAACGAGTGGACGGCTGCCGACATCGACGCCGCGCTTGAGCCGCTGCCCGAGCAGATGGACCTCAAGAAGCGCGTGGTGTTCCAGGCCGTGCGCGTCGCCGTCTGCGGCAATATGGTGAGCCCTCCGCTGGGCGAGACCATGGCGCTCGTCGGTCGCGATGACTGCCTGGCGCGCATCGACCGCGCCCGCACGATGGCGCTGTAATCGCTGCGCAAACGTATGTATTCGAGCCCCGTTCACTCAGAGCGGGGCTCTTGTTTCTGTAGACGTATGGGATAGGAGGTGCTGGGGCCATGGCCGAGCAACTTTCGCTGTTTGGTTCGCCGGAACCGGAGGAGATTCCGAAGTCCGCGGCTCCTGCCGCCGCCCCGGCGCAGCTTAAACCTGCACCTGAGCCCATCGCCGCCTATGCGAGCGTGGTTCTCGACATCCCGACGCGTGCGCTGTCCGAGCCATTCGCCTACGGCGTCCCAGGGTCCCTTGCTAACGAGGCGCAGGTCGGATCCACGGTCCTAGTCCACTTTGGCAACCGTGCGGCCGCGGGCTACATCGTCGACATCGCGCCCGAGCTGGCCGACCTGCAAGGTAATGAAGCTCTCGACCCCGCGCGTATTAAAGCCATCGAGACTATCCTCAGCAAACCGCTCTTTACCGCCGAAGCCGCCCGTATCGCACGTTGGATGAGCCGCGAATATGTCGCGACGCTTTCCGAGTGCCTGCGCCTGTTTTTGCCCCCGGGCGGCAGCCCGCGTGTGGTCAAGGGTGACGACGGCGTGTGGACGGTTGAGCGCCCCGCCGTCAAGCCTATCCAAAACCGCTGGGTTATGCTCACGCCCGAGGGTTTCGACTATACGCCGCCCAAGACTGCTGTCCGCCAGCGTCAGCTCATCGAGGCGCTCCAGTGCGGGCCGGTCACGACGCGCGACCTCAACCTGCTCTATAACAGCATGTCGGCGACTATCAAGGCGCTCGAAAAGCGCGGCGTCGTGGTGGTGGAGGAGCGCCGTGCGTGGCGTGGCTGCAGCGAGCAGACCACGCTGTCCTCGGCAAGCGGCAAGGCGCCGGTCTCGCTTACCAACGGCCAGCAGCAGGCGCTCGCGCAGATAGAGCGCGCCCGTCTTGACGCCCACGGAGACGTGGTGCTGGTCGACGGTGTCACCGGCTCCGGCAAAACCGAGGTCTACCTCTCTGCTATCGAGCGCGTGCTCGCGGCCGGCCGCTCGGCGTGCGTGCTTGTGCCCGAGATCTCGCTGACGGCCCAAACCGTCGGCCGCTTCCGCTCGCGCTTCGGTGAGACGGTCGCGGTCTTCCACTCGCGCCTTTCGGCCGGCGAGCGCCTGGACCAGTGGGACATGGTTGCCAGTGGTGCCGCCCGCGTTGTCGTCGGCGCGCGTTCGGCGCTCTTTTGCCCGCTCAGCGACCTGGGTCTCATCATCATCGACGAGGAGCATGAGACCAGCTACAAGCAGGGCTCCAGTCCGCGCTACCACGCGCGCGAGGTGGCGGCTGAGATGGCGCGGCGCTACCGCTGCCCGCTCGTGTTGGGCTCCGCCACGCCTTCTGCTGAGGCCCTCGACCGCTGCCGCCGTGGCACGTATAACGGTGCCGCCTGGACGCGCGTCGAGATGCCCGAGCGCCCGGGAAACGCCGTGCTGCCGACAGTCCGCATTGCCGACCTGCGCCGCGAGTTCTCGCACGGCAGCCGCTCCATGTTCTCAAAACCGCTGATGGAAGGCCTGGAGCGTGTGGTCGAGCGCCGCGAAAAAGCCGTGCTGTTGCACAACCGCCGCGGCTTTGCGCCGTTCCTGATGTGCCGCGAGTGCGGCTGCGTCCCCACCTGCAACCACTGCTCCACCGCGCTTACGTATCACGAGCGCACGCACACGCTGCAGTGTCATACATGCGGTTCGTCTTGGCGCGTGCAGCCGTATCCCGCGCCCACGAGTCGCTGCCCCAAGTGCGGCAGCCGTTACCTGGCAAAAATGGGTCTGGGCACGCAGCAGATCGAGGACGCACTGCACCAGATGCTGCCCGAGAATGTCGCCATCATTCGCATGGATGCCGATTCCACGCGCGGCAAGGATGCGCACAAAAAACTGCTCGAGCAGTTCGATGCGGCGGATTGTGCCGTGTTGCTGGGCACCCAAATGATCGCAAAGGGTCTCGATTTTCCCGAGGTCACGCTTGTGGGCGTGGTCAATGCCGACTTCGCCCTCAAGCTGCCGGACTTCCGCGCAGGAGAGCGCGCCTACGACTTGCTGGAGCAGGTTGCGGGCCGCGCCGGCCGCGGCGATCGCCCCGGTGAGGTGATCATCCAGACCTACCTGCCCGAAGATCCGGTCATTCGCGCTGTCGCTGAGCACGACCGTTCGATCTTTACCGACTACGACCTGGACCAGCGCCGCGACGCGCTGTACCCGCCGTTTGTTCGCCTGGTCAACATTTTGGTGTGGTCGGCGAACCGAGACGACGCGCAGGACTACATCGGGCGCATTGCAAAGCTTCTTAAGCGCCGTTGGCATGCCGCCGCGCCCGACTTTTTGCGGGCGGGGAGTGCCGTGCCACAGGTGCTGGGCCCGGCTTCGTGTGTAATCGAGAGAGCCAAGGACCGTTACCGCTTCCATCTGCTTGTGAAGTCGCCCGTGGGGTACCATATCTCTGATGATATCGACGCCTGCCTCAAAGAGGTGGGCTCTGTGCGCGGCGTGAGCGTGAGCGTTGACGTCGACGCCTATGATTTGATGTAACAACCCGAAAGGATGGCCATGGAAGCCAACGGAATCGTACTGTCGCCTGACCCTCGTCTTCGCCAGGAGTGCGCCGTCATCGAGGAGATCACCCCGGCGATCGAGGCGCTTGCCGAGAAGATGAAGAAGATGATGTTCGACAACGGCGGTTGCGGCCTAGCTGCCCCGCAGATCGGTGAGCTCATCCAGCTCGTCACCATCGACTGCGACTACAGCGACAAGAACGACTACGATCCCTACGTGCTCATTAACCCCGTGATTGTGGAGCAAAGCGACCATCTCGTTCCGTTTAGCGAGGGCTGCCTGTCTATTCCCGGCATTAGCTGCGAGATCGAGCGTCCCGACCATGTCGTCGTCGAGGCGTACGACCTGGATGCCAACCTGATTCGCTATGAGGCCACGGGCGACCTGTTCTGCGTGTGCCTGCAGCACGAGATCGATCACCTGCACGGCAATACCATGTTCGAGCGATTGAAGCCGATGCAGAGGATCAAGGCTGTCAAGGAGTACCAGGACGCCCTGGCCCGCGGCGCTCGACCGGGCGAGACGGAGTAGGTTTGTCCGTCCCCGGGGCGCCCGCCTATATCATCCCGTGCTCAAACATTCTCGCTGCGCTGCGAAACTGCGCGCGGGACGATATAGGCGGGCGCCCCGGGGACTACGTTGACGCTGCTTGACTCGCCCGGGTGCCGTCGGGCCAGGGAAGGGCGTCTTCGCTGATAATTGCTTTGCTGAAAGAGCTGCTTTTATTGCGGCTCTTTCTTTGGTTTTGGGTATATTTGTTCTTGTTGAAATGTTATTGCGGATGGGCTGGGTACTTGGCTTTCCGCTGTTATTTGTAGCCGTCTCGGCTTTGGTTGAGGGGAGACGTCCTTTATGCGTATTGTGTTTCTGGGTACGCCTGATTTTGCTGTGCCTTCGTTGACTTCGCTCATCGAGGCTGGGAATGAGATTGTGCTTGTTGTTACTCGTCCCGATGCTGTTCGCGGGCGTGGTAAAAAGTTGGAGCCTTCTCCTGTTAAGGCCAAGGCACTCGAGCTTGGTCTGCCTGTTGTTGAGGCCAATCGTATGACGCCGGATGTCATCGATCAGCTCGAGGCTGCGGATGCTGATATTTTCTGTGTGGCTGCCTATGGCTGTATTTTGCCTGATGAGGTGCTGCATATGGCGCCGCTTGGTATTGTGAATGTTCATGCTTCGCTGCTGCCTCGTTGGCGTGGCGCTGCTCCCATTCAGCGTGCCATTCTTGCTGGTGACGATGTTGCCGGCGTTTCTATCATGCGCATCGGGCATGGCGTGGATACTGGTGCTTATTGTGCTCAGGTTTCCACGTCAGTTGCCGGTAAGCATGCTGAGGCGCTGACCATGGAGCTTGGCGAGCTGGGCGGTAAGCTGCTGGCCGATACACTGCCCTCGCTTGCTGATGACACGGCCGTGTGGACCGAGCAGGATGAGTCCCTCGTCACGCATGCTGCCAAGATTTCCAAGCAGGAGATGCGTTTGGATCCTCAGATGGGGGCGCTTGATTGCGTGCGTCATGTGCTCGCTTCTTCCGATACCGCGCCTGCTCGTTGCGTGATTGCCGGCAAGACCGTGCGCGTGCTCGATGCTGCGCTGGCCGATGTGTCGCTTGGTGAGGGTCAGGTTCTCGTTAAGGCCAAGCGTGTTTTCCTTGGCCTTTCCGATGGTGCGGTTGAACTGCTCGAGGTTAAGCCCGATGGCAAGCGTGGTATGGCCGCTTCTGCTTGGGCTGCTGGGCTGCAAGGCGCCGATCTTTCGTGGGGTGTTCTGTCATGAGCAAGCTGTCTCCCGCGCGCAAGCTTGCGCTCGATGTATTGATGGAGGCCGATCGCCGCGGTATGTATGCACGCGACGTGTTGTCTTCCCGTGCTTCTGCCAAGGCCATTGATCAACGCGATTCCGCGTTTGCCGCTCGCTTGGCGCTCGGTGTTGCCGCCACACAGGGTATTTTGGATGAACTGCTCGATCAGTTTCTCGATAAGCCCAAAAAGGTCGCGCCGCGTGTTCGCATGGCGCTTCGCATCTCGGCCTTCGAGATGCTCTATCTGCATACGCCTGGCCGCGTTGCGGTGAGTCAGGGCGTTGAGCTGGTGCGCAGCGGAGCTAAGTCTGCCGCCGGTTTGGCCAATGCCGTGCTCCATAAGGTCGCGGACAACGTTGAGAACTTTGCCACTGCGTCCGATGTAGATGAGTCTGAGCGACGCTTGGTTCGTCTGTCGCGCCTGATGGGTCTGCCGCGTTGGCTTTGCGCTCGTATTATGGCCTCGTTCGATACCCCAGAGGGTGCGCTCAACTTTGCTGGCAATCTGGCCCCCGCGCCTCTGGCCCTGCATGAGAACGCCTTTGCGACTAAGCCCGATCCGTATATCTCGCAGCTCGTCGCGCCTGTCTTCCCGGGCTGCCATGCCCCGGTTGATGCCCAGGTTACCGTTGCTTCGGGTGTGTTTGAGCGTGCTGCCGCGGTGGCGTCTGATCTCAACGCGCAGCTTATCGCCACGGCTGCCACGCGCCCTGGAAGCTGCCTTGAGATTGGTGCCGGTCGCGGTACCAAGACCTATGTGATGATGTGCCAGGCTAAGCGCGCCGGCTATGAGCGTCAGCATACGGCACTTGATCTTCATGACCGCAAGTGCGATCTGAATCTCGCTCGCCTGCATAAGGCCGGTATTCAGGGCGTTCGTACGGTTTCGGGTGATGCCTGTGAGCTTGATGAGGTGCTCACATCGTTTGATGCCATGCTTGGAGAGCCGGTTAAGTTCGACACGGTCTTTATCGATGCGCCGTGCTCGGGCACCGGCACCATGCGCCGTCATCCTGAGATCCCGTGGCGCCTAACCGAGAATGATGTGACGACCGAGTTACCCAAGCTTCAGCTGACGATGCTTAAGGAGGCTTCTGCGCGCGTGGCCGCCGGCGGAGAGCTCATCTATGCCACCTGCTCGGTTTTTGATGAAGAGAACACGCAGGTCGTGGATGCCTTCCTGGCCTCTTCCGAGGGCGCCGACTTTAGCGTCGCACCGCTCTCCGAGGCGCAGATTCTGCAACTCCCTGAGTTCGATCAGGCCAAGAAACTCGTATCCGTACGCCAGAACGATCAAGGCCTCTTCCAAAGCGTGCCGGTAAACGCCGACTCCTACGACGGCCACTTCTGCGCCCGCCTGATTCGCAAGTAACTACTAAGTTGCGGTGAAATAGGGATTGAATGGGGGTGCGGACGATTTCTTGGACCGCGCCTAGGCGTATCCAAGCTTCCTGCG